>NZ_JBPXMQ020000002.1:0-415763 GCF_053470405.2 Azospirillum mesophilum | reverse complement strand
TCAGCCGGCCGGCGGCGACGTTGCGCGCCACCAGATCGTCCAGCCCCGGCTCGTAGATCGGGATCTCGCCGCGCTTCAGCCGCTCGATCTTGCCGGCGTCCTTATCGACGCAGCAGACATGCACGCCGAATTCCGAAAAGCAGGCGCCGGACACCAGCCCGACATAGCCCGTACCGATCATCGCTATACGCATGGGGACCCCTCTACCCGAAATCCACGCTGCCGGCGGTTCTTTGGCCTTGCGACGGCCCGCCCCGGCATGCGTCGCCCGCCGCCACCGGGTCAGCGGGGACGGCGGGCGCGCTTATCATACCACTTTCGTGTTTCAGCAATACTTGCGCAGCATGTCGCGCACCTTCGCGGCCATGTCCGGCCGCTTCAGCGCGTGGGCGACGGTGGCTTCGATGAAGCCGACCTTGTCGCCGCAGTCGAAGCGGGTGCCTTCGAAGCGCAGGCCGTGGAACGGCTGGTTGCCGATCAGCTTGGCCATGGCGTCGGTCAGCTGGATCTCGTTGCCGGCGCCGCGCTGCTGCTTCTCCAGATGGTCGAAGACCTCCGGCTGAAGGATGTAGCGGCCGATGATCGACAGGGTGGAGGGCGCTTCCTCCGGCTTCGGCTTCTCGACGAGGCCGCGGACGGTCGCCAGACGGCCGTCGTCCTTCTCCACGTCCAGGATGCCGTAGCTGCTGGTGCGCTCGCGCGGGACGTCCACGACGGCGACGATGTTGCCGCCGACTTCGTTGTAGGCATCGACCATCTGCTTCAGGCAGGGGGTGTCGGCCTGCACGAAGTCGTCCGGCAGCACGATGGCGAAGGGGTCGTTCCCGATCACCGCGCGCGCGCACCAGACCGCGTGGCCGAGGCCGAGCGGAACCTGCTGGCGGGTGTAGAAGCAGCGGCCCGGAGCGATTTCGCTGTCGCGCACCACTTCCAGAGCGTCGATCTTGCCGCGCTCTTCCAGGGTGCGGTTCAGTTCGGTGTCGGCGTCGAAATGGTCCTCGATGGCCCGCTTGCTGCGGCCCGTGACGAACACGAAGTCCTCGATGCCGGCGGCCCGCGCCTCTTCCACAGCGTGCTGCAGAAGGGGCCGGTCGACCAGCGGCAGCATCTCCTTCGGAATGGCCTTGGTGGCCGGCAGGAAGCGCGTGCCGAGACCGGCGACGGGGAACACCACCTTGCGCACGGGTTTTCGCATTGGGGTACTCTTGTGGTTGCTTGAGGAAATACTTCGAATATGGAGCGGTTCTGCACAACCGCAAAAACGCTCGTGGTGCTTTCTGCCACAGGGTTTCCAGACGCGCAACAAGCCCTTCCGGGACACGGCGTTCGGCTAGTTGCGCAGCAACAAATCCTTCGCTTGGTTGATCTTGGCCGCCAAATAGGTGGAACCCCCGTGATCCGGATGCACTTTCATCATCAGCCGGCGATGCGCGTCCTTCACCTGATCGGGTGTAGCCCCTGGTGATAGCCCCAAAATGTCATAGGCCTCCTCGCGGGTCATCGGCCCGCCGCCACCCCCGCTTCCGGAGCCCCCATCCTTTCCAGCACCGGCCGATTCCTCCGCCCGGCTCTGCCAGTCGGGGTGCGTGCGGTCGAGCCACGCCTCCAGCACGGTGGCCGATTGCGCGTCGTCGCGCCGGCAGTCCTCCAGAAGGGACATCAGCTGCCCGAAGGTCAGGGAGTCCAGCGTCCGCCCGCGCCAGGGGCCGTGCAGCACCTCCCCCGCCATGGCGCCGCTGTCGTGGAACAGCGTCATGCGCAGGTACAGCGTCTCCACGCGGGAGGTCTGGCCGCCCGACGGCCCGGCCGCGGAGCGCAGCGAGTCGCGCAGCACCCGCCAGCGCGTGAACAGCGGGAAGCCGACCGCCCCCAGCATCAGCGCGGTGCCCAGCCGCCCGGTCAGGGTCAGGAAGACGATGACGGTCGCCCCCAGCGCCACCCCGCCGTAGCGCACCGTGTTGGCCAGCGTGCGCGGGTCGGCGGACACGAAGACGCGGGCCAGGATGTAGAACCCGACCACCAGCGCGATGCCCAGGAGGAAGTACCCAAACATCCCGCCCTGCCCCATCGGTTGAATGCCCGGCCCCGTGCCCCGTAACGCCGTTGCGCGTGCGGCCATCACACGTTCGGTTGACTGCCCTTGCCGACCTGACTGCTGAGCAGCCGCACCGCGTCGCCCCGGCCCCGGCTGAAATTTTCCAGCGCCGCCCGTCCGCCCGCCGCATAGACCGCGACCGCGCTCAGCAAATCCTTCAGCTGCTGCGCCGACGAGCCGTCGAACGGGCAATAGGCGCCGCCGGACAACCGCGCGATGGTCTGGAAGGCGCGCTTGGCGATCAGGTCGCCGCGCTCGTGGAAGATGAAGACCGGCACGCCCAGCAACCCCAGCTCGCCGGCCTGATGGGCGAGCTGGTCGATGTCCTCTTCCATGCAATCGCCGACGAAGACCAGCGCGTTGACCTTGTTCGCGCGCGTCTGCTTGATGCAATGGGCCAGCACGCGGGCGATCTGCGTCTGCCCGGCCATGCAGGACACCGCCGTCATCCTACGCAGCAGGTCCTGGGAGTTGCCCACCCACGGGCTCGCCTGACACTCCCGGAACCCCCGGTAATAGACGAGCTGGATGTCCAGCCCACCGAGAGCCGAGGTCGCCTGGAACATCTCGCCCTGGATCTGGCAGGCGCGGTCCCACGTCGGCTCGCGGCTGGCGGTCGCGTCCATGGCGAACATCAGCCGCCCGCGCGCCCCGGTGGCCGCCCGCGGGATCGCCGCGACCTGACGCAGAAAGGCATCGACGTCCGACTGCGACGACCGTTGATGCGCCGGCAGATGATCGCGTTCCCCCATCCCCCGCCCCTTTCGCGTAACAGCGCTACGGTGGAAAGATGCGCCTCTCCACGCGGCCGGTCGAGTCTGCCCATGGGTCACACCCATTTCGGGAGCTTGGGCGTTTCGGGGCACTCCCGGCCGATTGAGGAACAAAGACGGCGCGGGGGTGGTTCCGAAGTTCGCGGCGCGTTCTTGCTTCGTTTTCTGCGATCCGTTAAGCTTGCGCCGCCATCACCCAAACCATGCCTTGCCGCCCCCCTCTCCCGCCTCCGGCGGGAGGGTGAAGGCTATAGGCGCCAACTTTAGCCGTTTGGAGCGGCATACCACGGGCAACCACCACCCCATCCCGTCATCCCCGCGAAGGCGGGGATCCAGCCGGATCAAATGCTTAAGCGCGAAGTTTTCTGGATCCCCGCCTTCGCGGGGATGACGACGGAAGAGGGGATGGAAGCCGAGTTCAGTCCCACAACGGCTAAAATTAGCGCCTGTGAGGGTGAGGTAAGGTTTCCCCAAGAGGCCAGCGCGCGCTTTTCTGGACTCTTGGGCAAACCTTGCCCTCACCCTTCCCACTTCGTGGGCCCCTTCCCTCGCCCGCCTCCGGCGGGCAAGGGAAAAAATACGCACACACATCGTTGTGCATCGACCGCACAATAGTCGTACACATACAGTATCCACCAAGCCACGGACAGACATCAGCAAATCACCCTTCCACCCCATTGTGCAGCCGCCGCCGACTGCACAATCCGCACAACGATGCCCAACGCACGCCATGCGCCAACCGCATAACCTTGCCCCAAGCCCCACCGGCGTGCTTGGGTGCACCATGAGTTCCACCTTCACCCCCGACACGCTCCGCGCCCGCATCCTGCATGAGGACGAGGACGTCTTCGTCGTCGACAAGCCGGCCGGGCTGGCCGTGCACAAGGCCGGGCGGATCACCGACCACCTGGATCTTTACCTGCCCTTCCTGGCCGGGGAGGACGGCGTGCCGCCCCGGCTGGCGCACCGGTTGGACCGCGATACGGCGGGCTGCCTCGTGCTGGGCCGGTCGCCCTGGGCGCTGAAGCGGCTGGGCGACATGTTCGCGGCGGGGCATGTGGAGAAGACCTACTGGGCGGTCAGCGAGGGCGTTCCGGAGGAGCCCGAGGGGATCATCGACTACCCGCTCCTGAAGCTGGTCATCCCCGGCGCCTGGAACATCGTGACGCACCCGGACGGGCAGCCGGCGGTCACCGACTACCGCGTGCTCGGCACCGGCGGCGGGCGGGCGTGGCTGGAGTTGAAGCCGCGCACCGGGCGCACGCACCAGATCCGCGTGCATTGCGCCGCCATCGACTGCCCGCTGGTGGGGGAGCCTTATTACGGGCCGGAGCGCCGGCCGCCCGGCAACCTGCACCTGCTGGCGCGCTCCGTCGCCTTCACGATGGCCTTCGACCGCGCCCCGGTCACCGCCGTCGCCCCGCCCCCGCCGCACATGCGGGATGCGCTGGCCGCCTGCGGCTGGAACGAGGGATAGTCAAAAGCCTGCGGCGCTCACGGCGCGCTGCGGAAGCGCCAGACGCGGGCCTGCGGGCTGCGCGGGATGGGCTCGGGCCGCCATTCCGCGCGGGCCGGCTCGACCCGGTCGGCGACGCGGCCGGCCAGGGTCAGCACGGCGTAGAGGGCGAGCACGGTCACGACCAGCGCCCCCAGCGGCTGCTGCACCGCGAGGTCGTAGAGCGGCTCGGCCAGCGGCGCCGCCGCGTGATGGATGCGGACGGCACAGTCGATGCAATCGGGCATGCGCGCTCCTCCCCTGAACCGGTTCGGCCCAGCTTACGGAGGTTGCGCGCCCCACGGTGGCGACAATGATGGGACCAGCCGTCAGGAGACCGGGCCGCGCCGAACGGGTTCCGCCGAAGGGGGTACCAGCAGGCGCCACGCACCCTCGGGATCGTCCCTGCGCTCCCGCACCGCGTCGGCCAGGGAGCGCTCGATCCAGTCGGCGATGCCGACGCGGTAATGCAGGTTGTCCCAGTAGTTCGCGTCGTCCACCGTGACGCGGGACGGGAAGCGGAAGTCCACCAGGGCGGCGCCGTGCGCGGACGCGATGCGGGCGACACGGGCCTTGCACTCCTCCTCCCGCGCCCAGGGCTGGGAGCCCGGCTGCGGCTGGGCGGCGATGTGGACGGGCATGAAGGCCAGGATCGGGCGCGCCCCGGCCGGCAGGCGGGAAACCAGCTCCTCCAGCCAGGACAGGGCGGGGAAGCGCCAGGACTGCCGCTCCTCCTCGGTCGGGCGGTAGGGCGGCTCGGCGGGGGTGATGGTGCGCTTCGGCCCGCCCCAGATCTTGGCCTCGACCTTGCCGCGCTCCCACTGGGAGTCGGGCGGCACGAAGACCTCGTAGCCGTCGGGTCCCAGCCGCGGCGGGCGCAGGCCCAGATGGTACTCGACAAGGCGCGCGGCGATCTCCAGCGTCTTGCCGTTCAGCAGGTAGGCCAGGTCGTTCCAGCGGTCGTCGTCGTACATCCAGGGCGGAAAGGGCCGGAAGGTCAGGCGCTGGGTGTCGGCGTCCGGCTCGCACCACACGCGGTCGAGCCCGATGATGACGGTGCGCGGGGCCTTGACGCTGCGCAGGAACAGGTCGGCGATGCGGTACTGCTCCCACGCCGTGGCGCTGTTCATGGCGAGGTTGGCGAAGCGCCCGCCGAACAGGTCGTTCAGGTGCGCCGGCTGCAACAGACGGGAGGTGGAGGTGCCGACGACCGCGCTGTCGAACTTGCCGCTGCGCACCAGCCCCGGATAGAGGAAGCGCTGGTTGTCGTCCATCAACGGCCGCTCGATGGGCGGGCTGAAGGGCACGTTGTCGTAGGGATCGACCAGCAGCACGAACAGCAGCAGCGCCGCCACCAGCCCGCCGGCCGTCAGCAGCAGCGTCGTCACGAAGCCGGTCCAGTTCGGGGATTTCCGCAAGACTCGCCCTCCCCGCTCAGAACTGGAAATAGATGAAGCTGATGGGCTGGCCCTTGCCGACCTCCAGCAGGCAGACCACCGCCACCGCCGCGAAGGCCACGGCGAAGACCCGGCGCGGCTTCAGCAGGTCGTCCACGAAGGCGAGGCTCGTCGGGCCGAGCACCGACACCACCGCAGCGGCGGCCATCAGCAGCGGACGCTCCAGCCCGCCGCCGAAGCCGCCCGCGCCGGCCATGCCGGCCAGCAGGTTCCCGGCGGTGGCGAAGTCCGGCGCACGGAACAGCACCCAGCCGGCGACGACGAACAGCATGGTCAGTGCCCAGGCGGCCGGCAGCGGAAGCGGCCGCTTCAGCCCTTGCCAGACGTGGCAGGCGATCAGCCCCGCCCCGTGCATGAGGCCCCAGGCCACGAAGGTCCAGGCCGCCCCGTGCCACAGCCCGCACAGCCCCATGGTCGCCATGGTCGCCGCCACGTAACGTCCGAAGCCGGCCCGGCTGCCGCCCAGCGGGATGTAGAGATAGTCCCGCAGATAGCGCGACAGGGTCATGTGCCAGCGCCGCCAGAAGTCCCGCACCGACGCTGCCTTGTAGGGCGCGTCGAAGTTGACCGGCAGGCGGATGCCGAACAGCAGCGCGATGCCCAGCGCCATCTCGGTGTAGGCGGAGAAGTCGAAGTAGAGCTGGAAGCTGAAGGCCAGCGCACCCGACCACGCCTCCCCCAGGCCGGGCACGGTGGAAGCGGCGCCCGCGAAGACCGGGTCGGCGACGCGGGCCAGGGGGTCGGCCAGCAGCACCTTCTTGGCGAAGCCCAGGATGAACAGCGCCAGCCCCTTGCCGAAGCGCTCCGCGAAGCCGGGGCGCAGCGGGTCGTCGGCCAGCTGCGGGATCAGCTCGTTGTGGCGGACGATGGGGCCGGCGACCAGATGCGGGAAGAAGAAGACGAACAGGCAGAAGCCGCGCAATGGATAGGCCGGCACCCGCCCGCGCCGCAGGTCGATCAGGTAGGAGATCAGCTCGAACGTGAAGAAGCTGATGCCGATGGGCAGCAGCACGTCGCTGTGCGGCAGCGCCGTTCCCAGCAGCGCCGACAGGCTGTCCAGGAAGAAGTTCGCGTACTTGAAGTAGCCGAGGATGGCGAGGTTTGCGGCCACTCCCGCCGGCACGATCCATCCTTTGGGCCAGCCCATGGGCCAACGCCGGTGCAGGTGCGCCAGCGCCCAGGTCGCCAGCGTCTGCCCCAGCAGCAGCGGCACGAAGCGCGCGTCCCACCAGCCGTAGAAGACCACGGAGGCCACGACCATCACCCACTCCCGCGCCGCCTCCCGCCGCGCGGCGGCGTAAAAGAGGATCAGCACGGCCGGAAGGAAGCCGAGCACGAAGGCCTGGGAATGGAACAGCATCGAAAACGCTCGAACCCGGTGGGGACAGGGGAACTGGGCGGACTTGATACACCGGATTGCGGGCCTGCCGGATGAAAAAAGCGGCAGACAAAGACCTATCGCAGGATGCCGGGGCTCGCCCCCTCCGGCCAGGACAGCAGGTGGCTGGCGCAGTCCCGGCAGTCGCTGCTGCCGAAGCCCGGCACGGGAACCGGCAGCCCGGCGAGATCCGCGACCAGCGCGCACTCGTCGCCGCCGGGGAAGCTCCAGGCGCCGACCATGCGCCCGGCCGTGGTCAGCCGGTCGATGTGCCAGCGCACCGTCTTGTCCCGGCGGAAGTGCCGCCCCACCCGCGCCTTCAGGCCGCCCGGTCCGCGCGCGCTGCCGCAGTAGAGATAACGCCCTGGCGCCAGCACCGCCGCTGGCTTGCCGGGCAGGCGCAGCTCCAGCGCGCGGTCCAGCTCGATCAGCAGGACATAGGCGCCGGGCAGCGGCGGGAGGCTGTGGGGATCGTTGTGGAAAGGGGCCGGCATGGCGCGCGAGCTTACGCGCCCCGGCGCTCCGGCAAAAGCCTTGCTTTGGGAAGGCGCACGGTCACCGTGGTCCCCACCCCCGGCGCGCTGTCGATCAGGAGCGTGCCGCCATGCTGCTCCACCAAGGCGCGGGAGATGTGGAGGCCCAGCCCCGTGCCGGGATAGCGCCGCGCCAGCGGCTCATCGAGCTGGACGAAGGGCTGTCCGACCTGCGGCAGGCGGTCGGGACCGATGCCGATGCCCGTGTCGGAGATGGCGATGTCCAGCCCGTCTACCCCCTCCGTCACGGCGATGCCGACCCGCCCGCCCGCGGGGGTGAACTTCACGGCGTTGCTCAGCAGGTTGATGAGCACCTGATTCAGCCGGCGGCGGTCGGCCAGCACCGTGGGCGCGGGGCTGGGCATCGACACGTTCAGATGGAGGCCGTGGGAATCGAAAGCGTGCAGCGTCATCCGCAGGGTCATGTCGACAATGCGGTCGAGCGCCAGGGGCTCCTCGTTCAACTCCAGCCGGCCGGCCTCGAAGCGGGCGACGTCCAGGATGTCGTTGATGAGGCCCAGCAGGTGACGGCCGCTGCGGCGGATGTCCTCGACATATTCGGCCAGGACGGGCTCCGCCTCGCCGGTGGAGAACTCCGTGGCCAGCAGGTCGCTGAAGCCGATGATGGCGTTCAGCGGGGTGCGCAGCTCGTGGCTCATGGTGGCGAGGAAGGTTGACTTGGAACGGCTTGCCGCCTCCGCCGCCTCCTTCGCCGCGCGCAGGGCTTCTTCCTGCTGCTTTTCCAGCGTCACGTCGGTGCGGATGCCGACGATGCCGCCGTCCTTGGTGCTGTGGTCGCTGATGCGGGTCCAGCGACCGGACAGCGTGCGCTGCTCGCCGACATACTGGTCCACGCCAGCCTTCAGCCGCGCCGCGATGATCGCCTCGCCCTGCTCCGGCGTCAGGTCGCTGTCGGTCTCATAAAAGCGCCGCATCAGCGCCGCGTAGGGCGCACCGGGCACGAGATGGGGGACCAGCGTCGGGTAAAGCTCCCGGTAGCGCCGGTTGCACATGACGAACCGGCGGTCGGCGTCGAGGAGAATGAAGCCTTCCGACAGGCTCTCGATGGCGTCGGCCAGGATCTCCTCGGCGCGGTGGGCGCGGGCCTGGGTCTCGCGCAGCACGGCCTCGGCGCGGCGGCGTTCCGTGACGTCGGTCCCGACCCCGCGGTAGCCCAGGAAGGTCCCCTCGGCCGAGAAGACCGGCTTGCCGCTGGTCAGGATGTAGCGGAGGTCGCCGTCCCCGTTTCGGTGCGCGTATTCGAAGTCGCGGAACGGACGGTGCGCCTTGAGGTCGGCGAGATGCCGGCGCCATTTCGGGTCATCGGCGGCCTCGGCCGCCAGCTCCTCCCGCGTCTTGCCGACGAAGTCGTCCGCCTCGCCGCCCAGCAGGTCCGACATCCGTTCGGAGAAGTAGGTGAAGCGCAGGTCGGCGTCCATCTCCCAGAACCAGTCGGAGGCGGCGTCCGCGAAGTCGTGGAAGCGGCGCTCGCTCCAGCGCAGGGCCTCCTCCGACCGCTTGCGCTCGGTGATGTCGATCATGGTGCCGTGCAGGTCCAGCCGCCGGCCATCGGCGCCGCGCGTAGCGACACCGTGCAGTTCCACCCAGCGCCAGCCGCCGTCCCGGGTCCGGACGCGCAGCTCCGCGCGGCAGCACACCCCCGTCGTTCCCGGCGGCGGCGCTCCCGGAGCCGTCCAGCGGTCGTGGTGGGCCGGGTCGATGGCGTCCAGGCAGGGTTTGCCGAGGCAGTCCTCCACCGGGAAGCCGGTCACCATGCTCCAGGCGGGGCTCAGGAAGGCCCAGGTTCCGGCGGCATCGACGGCGAACAGGATGGCCGGCGTCGAGGACACGAGGCGGTCGAACAGAGCGTGGCGGTCGGTCAATCCCGGCATGATTCCTGGGGATGGTCTGAAGGAGGATGGTCAGAAGGCGGGCCAAAGACGGGGCGCAGTGATACCCCACCCTACGGCCTTGCCATGAAGAATTTCGAGATCGAATGATCGGCCGCCATCGCGATTCCGCCCTTTCGCCCCAGCGCCGCGCTCTGCTATCACGCCCCGGCCATGTCCCGACTCGACCCGTTGTTCCGCCAGGCCCTCGACAGCCTCGACCAGCGCCACATGCGCCGCGCCCTGCGGCCCGTGCGCCCGGAGGGGGCCGGACGCATCCGCCGCGACGGTCGGACGCTGATCAACTTCTCCAGCAACGACTATCTGGGGCTGAGCCGCCACCCCCTGCTGGTGGAGCGCGCCCGCGACTGGGCGGAGCGCTGGGGGGCCGGCGCCACCGCCTCCCGCCTCGTCTGCGGCACGCTGGAACTGCACGCGGAGGTCGAGGCGAAGCTCGCCCGGCTGAAGGGAACGGAGGCGGCGCTGCTGCTCAACTCCGGCTGGCAGGCCAACGCCGCCGTCCTGCCGGCCCTGTTCGACCGCGACCTGCTGGGCGGGGAGGCGCTGGTCTTCACCGACCGGCTGAACCACGCCAGCCTGCACCACGGCTGCGCCGCCGCCGGGGTCCGGCAAATCCGCTTCCGCCACAACGACCTGGACCATCTCGACAGCCTGCTGGCGCAACGCGCCGGGCAGCCGGGCGCCCGCTTCATCGTCACGGAAAGCGTCTTCAGCATGGACGGCGACCGCGCCGACGTGCCGGCCCTGGCCGCGCTGGCCGAGAAGCACGGCGCCTTCCTGTTCCTGGACGAGGCGCACGCGACCGGCGTGCTCGGCCCCCGGGGCATGGGGCTGGCCGGGCTCGCCGAGGGGGGCGCCGAGGAAGGTGTGGACCTCGCCATGGGCACCTTCAGCAAGGCGCTGGGCGGCTTCGGCGCCTACGTCGCTGGGTCCAGGGCGCTGTGCGAGTACCTCGTCAACCGCTGCGGCGGGCTGATCTACGCCACCGCGTTGCCGCCGGCCGTGCTGGGGGCGATGGACGCGGCGCTGGACCTCGTACCGACCCTGGACGCGGAGCGTGCCCGCCTGCACGCCGCCGCCGAGCGGGTGCGCGGAGCCTTCCAGGCGCTGGGCATCGACACCGGCGGGTCGAGCACGCAGATCGTCCCGGCCATCGTCGGGGAGGAGGCGGAGGCGCTGGCGCTCAGCCGGCGGCTGGAGGAGCGCGGGATCCTCGGCATCGCCATCCGCCCGCCGACCGTGCCGGCCGGCACCGCCCGCCTGCGCTTCGCCCTGTCCGCCGCCCACGCCGACGCCGACCTCGACGCCCTGACCGGCGCCGTGGCCGAAGCCTGGAGGCCGGCATGACCGCCCCGGTGTATGTGCTGGTCCATGGCTGGGGCTTCGGCCCGGCGGTCTGGGACGGCGTGCGCGCCGCCCTTCCGGCAGGCGACAGCCTGACCGTGGACCTGGGCTTCTACGGCCCGCCCGCCCTGCCCGAGATCCCCGCCGGGCGGCCGGTCGTGGCGGTCGGCCATTCCTTCGGCGGGCTGTGGCTGCTGCACGAGCGGCCCTTCGCCTGGGACGGGCTGGTGCTCGTCAACGGCTTCCCCCGCTTCACCGAAGGCGAAGGCTTTGCCCCCGCGACGCCGCGCCGGGTGCTGGACCGCATGATCACCCGCTTCGACGCCGCCCCGCAGGCCGTGACGGCAGACTTCCTGCGGCGTTGCGGTGTGGAGGACCCGGCTTTGGAAGGCCTCGACGCGGGCCGGCTGGGCGAGGCCCTGCGCGCCTTGCGCGACTGGGACGCCCGCGCGGCCGTGGCCGGGCCGATGCTGGCTCTGGCCGGCGGCCAAGACCCCATCGTACCGCCGGCCATGACCGAGCATGCCCTGTGCGGCGTCGAGCTGGACTGGCACGCCGAGGGCGGGCACCTGCTGCCGCTGACCGCGCCGGGCTGGTGCGCGGAGCGGATCGCCGGCTTCGCCGCACGGCTGGACACCGGAATATGAGCATCCGCAAGGCCGCCATTGCCGCCGCCTTTGGGGAGGCGTCCGGGCGCTATGAGGACCACGCCGCCGTGCAGCGGATCGCGGCGCAGCGGCTGGCCGGGCGGATCGTCCGCCTGCCCCTTCCCCGGCACCCGCGCGTGCTGGAGATCGGCTGCGGCACCGGTTTCCTCAGCCGGGCGCTGCGGGACCGCATCGACGGAGCGGAGTGGCTGTACACCGACCTGTCGCCCGCCATGCTGGACCGCTGCCGCGCCGCCCTGGGGGAGCCGGCGGACGCCCGCTTCCTGCTGCTGGACGGGGAGCGGCCGGAGGTGGACGGACCCTTCGACCTGATCTGTTCGAGCCTCGCCTTCCAGTGGTTCCAGGACCCCGCCGGGGCGCTGGAGCGCTGGGCCGGGCTGCTGTCGCCGGGCGGGCACATCGCCTTCGCCACGCTGGCCGCCGACAGCTTCCGGGAGTGGCGCGACGCGCACCGGGCGCTGGGGTTCGAGGCCGGCATGCCGGACTACCCCACCCCGCAGGCGCTCGCCCGGCTGTGGCCGGCGGGCGGGATCGGGCTGGTCGAGGAGGAGCGGCTGCTCCGCCACCACGCCGACGGCCTGGACTTCCTGGCCGAACTGAAGGGCATCGGCGCCCACCTGCCGGCCGAGGGGCGCCGCCCCCTGCCGCCGGGGGCGCTCCGCCGCGTGCTGCGCCGGCTGGCGCCGCCGGAGGGACTGACCGTGACTCATCACATCGCCTATGGGACCTTCCGCCGGGATGCCGGCCGTCCGAGGGGTGTCTTCGTCACCGGCACCGACACGGGGGTCGGCAAGACGCTGGTGTCGGCCTGCCTCGCGCGGGCCTGGGGGGCGGCCTATTGGAAGCCCTTGCAGACCGGCATCAAGGACGAGCCGGGCGACACGCCGACCGTCACCGATCTGGCCGGGCTGAGCCCCGACCGCGTCCACCCGCCGGGCTACGCGCTGGCCGAACCGCTGGCCCCGCTGGCGGCGGCGGAGATCGAAGGCGTCTCCATCGACCTCGACACCTTGGCCCTGCCCGAGAGCGACCGCCCGCTGGTGGTGGAGGGGGCCGGCGGGCTGATGGTGCCGGTGACGGAGGACGCCTTCATCATCGACCTGATCGCCCGCTTCGGCCTGCCGGTGGTGCTGGTGGCGCGGAGCACGCTCGGCACCATCAACCACACGCTGCTGAGCCTGGAGGCGCTGCGCGCCCGCGGGCTGCCGGTGGCCGGGGTGGTGCTGAACGGCCCACCGAACGCCGGCAACCGCGCGGCCATCGAGCGGTTCGGCAAGGTCCGCGTCCTGGCGGAAATCCCGACACTCCCCCAGCTGGACGCCTCCACCATCGCCGAGGCGGCGGCCCTGATTCCCTCCTTCGAGTCCGTGTTCCCATGAGCATTGTCGAACCAAATATTGTTGATTGGGACCGCCGCCACGTCTGGCACCCCTTCACCCAGGCGCAGACGGCGCCGGAGCCGATCCCGGTCAGCCGGGGCGAGGGCGTCAGCCTGTTCACCGAGGACGGGCGGGAGATCCTGGACCTCATCTCCTCCTGGTGGGTGAACCTGCACGGCCACGCCCACCCGGCCATCGCCACCGCCATCGCCGAGCAGGCGCGGACGCTGGAGCAGGTGATCTTCGCCGACTTCACCCACGGCCCGGCCGCCCGGCTGGCGGCGAAGCTGGCCGGGGTGCTGCCGGGGGACCTGAACCGCGTCTTCTACTCCGACAACGGCTCGACCGCCGTGGAGGTGGCGCTGAAGCTCGCGTGGCAGTACTGGCGCAACAAGGGCCAGGAGCAGCGGCGCCGCTTCCTGGCCTTCGACGGCAGCTACCACGGCGACACCGTCGGGGCCATGTCGGCGGGCGTCGGCTCCGGCTTCTACGCGCCGTTCCAGGAGCTTCTGTTCTCCGTCGACCGCATGCCCTACCCCGCCACCTGGGACGGCGACGCGGAGGTCGAGGCCAAGGAGGCCGCGGCGCTGGCCTGGCTGGAAGGCTGGCTGGCAACGCACGGGGCCGAGATGGTCGCCGTGATCATCGAGCCGCTGGTCCAGGGCGCCGCCGGCATGCGGTTCTGCCGGCCGGAGTTCCTGCGCGCCCTGGCGGCGCGGGTGCGGGACGCCGGGGCGCTGGTGATCTTCGACGAGGTGATGACCGGCTTCGGCCGCACCGGATCCCTGTTCGCCAGCCTGAAGGCCGGGGTCGCGCCGGACCTGATCTGCCTGTCCAAGGGCCTGACCGGCGGCTTCCTGCCGCTGTCCGTCACCGCCTGCGGGGAGGCGATCTACGAGGCCTTCCTCGGCGCCAGCTTCGACCGGGCCTTCGCGCACGGGCATTCCTTCACCGCCAACCCGCTGGGCTGTGCCGCCGCGCTGACCTCGCTGGAACTGACCACGTCGGAGGAGACGGCGGCCAACCTGCGGCGGATCGAGGCGCGGCACCGGGCCGGCATCGCCGACCTGTCCAACCATCCCAAGCTGGCCCGTGGCCGGGTCATGGGGACCATCGCGGCCATCGAGGTCCCATCAAACCAAAATGGCGTGGCCGGCGGCTACACGGCCGAGGTGGGACAAAGGCTGAAGCGCTTCTTCCTGGAACGGGGTTTGTTGATCCGCCCGCTCGGCCCCGTGATATACCTGCTGCCGCCCTACTGCGTGACGGACGGGCAACTCGACCGTGCCTACGCGGCGATCCGCGACGCCGCCAACACCCTTCTCTGACCAGTTTCTTCATCAAGGACCGATCATGCCCGACACCGCGACGCAGACCGTGGACACCGCCGCCGCTCCCGCCACCAAGCGCTGGACCCGCGCGGAGATCCTGGCGCTGTTCGATCTGCCCTTCATGGAGCTGCTGCACCGCGCGCACGAGACGCACCGCCAGTTCCACGACCCGAACAAGGTCCAGCTGAGCACGCTGCTGAACATCAAGAGCGGCGGCTGCCAGGAGGACTGCAAGTACTGCGCGCAGAGCGTGAAGTACAACACCGGCGTCGAGGCCGAAAAGCTGCTGGACCGCGAGCAGGTGCGCGCCGCCGCCCTGACGGCGAAGAAGGCCGGCGCCGGCCGCTTCTGCATGGGTGCGGCGTGGCGCGAGCTGAAGGACCGCGACGTCGAGAAGCTGGCCACCATCGTCCGCGACGTGAAGGAGCTGGGGCTCGAGGCCTGCATGACGCTGGGCATGCTGACCAAGCCGCAGGCGAACGCGCTGAAGGACGCCGGGCTGGACTACTACAACCACAACGTCGACACGTCGGAGGAGTTCTACGACACGATCGTCTCCACCCACAGCTACCAGGACCGGCTGGACACGCTGGCGAACGTGCGGGACGCCGGGCTGAAGGTCTGCTCCGGCGGCATCGTCGGCCTGGGCGAGAGCCGCACCGACCGCGCCGGCCTGCTGGAGACGCTGGCCAACCTGACCCCGCAGCCGGAGAGCGTGCCGATCAACAAGCTGGTGTCGGTCGCCGGCACGCCGCTGGGCGGGACGGACTCGCTGGACGCCTTCGAGTTCATCCGCACCATCGCCGTCGCCCGCATCCTGATGCCGCGCAGCTACGTCCGCCTGTCGGCCGGCCGCCGTTCCCTGAGCGACGAGGGGCAGGCGCTGTGCTTCTTCGCCGGCGCCAACTCCATCTTCTACGGCGACAAGCTGCTGACCACCGGCAACCCCGACCATGAGAAGGACCAGCAGCTGTTCGCCAAGCTGGGCCTGGAGGCCGACGGCGGTTCCCACTCCTAAAACTGCGTTCGTCCATTTGCCCCCGTTCGCGTGTTGAATCCCACGAACGGGGGCGCCGGCGCCGGTCGGCAGCCTCCGCACCACGACATTGGGGGGAGGACCGCCGGCCATGGACGACACCACCGTCAAAGTTCCCAAGTCGCACTTCACCTCGGCCGACATCACGGCGCTGTCCCACCTCTACCGGGCGGAGATCTACCGCAGCACCGTCTGGCGAACGCGGCTGGACGCCACCACCAACTGGGCGGTCGTCACCACCGGCATTGCGCTGTCCCTGACCTTCAGCAGTTCGACCGCGTCACCGCTGCCGCTGGTGCTGGTGGGTTTGCTGGTCGCGGTGTTCCTGTACATCGAGGCGCGGCGGTATCGCTTCTTCGACTTCTGGCGCATCCGCGCCCATGTGCTGGAGCTGTATTTCCTCGGCCCGATCCTGCGCGGGCAAGGGGTGCAGACCGACAACCGCTGGAACGAGATCCTGTACCAGGACTACCGCAGCCCGCATCTGCACATCACCTACACGGAGGCGGTGGGACGGCGGCTGCGGCGCAACTACGGCTGGATTTTCCTGATCCAGGTCGTGTCCTACCTCGGCAAGCTGATGATCCATCCCGTGCCGTTGCAATCGCTGGACGAGCTGTTCGCGCGGGCGACCATCGGGCCGGTGCCGGGGCAGCTGGTGCTGCTGGGCGGGCTGATCTTCCACGCGACCTGGATGACCATCGCGTTCCGCACCTACAAGAGCCGCCGGGGAGCGGATCGCGAGCGTCCGCCGCTGCCGCCCAGGGATGCGGTGCTGGAGTTGGCAAGGGGGCCGTGAGGGCGGGGCACCTCCAGCGTTCGGCCCCCTCTAGCATTTTGCCCCCACCCTAACCCTCCCCCGCCTTTGGCGGTGGAGGGGACTGCCGCCGCTTTGCCAAAGTTCCCTCTCCCGCGCAAGCGGGGGAGGGTTAGGGAGGGGGCAACGGAAGCCGCCATTGTGCATCGTTGTGCAGATTGTGCATGCGGCGGCGCATGCACAATTCGTCAATTCAGGCGTTTTCACAATCAACGCAACAAGTTAGCCACACACGTCCGCACACGACCATTGTGCATCCGCGCTGCACGGCCCTTGGACAAACCCCTGGCGTTGATGCCGAAGGCTAACGCGCCGATGGGAACAAAGCAAGATCCGCTCGGGCCGCAAGAATCCCCTCGCCCGCCTCCGGCGGGAGAGGGGGTTATTCGCTCACGCCGCGCGGCTGATGGTCTGGGGTGCCAGGTCCGCCGCGGCGTAGTTGCGGCCGAAGCGGTTTGCGATGAAGTCGGCGTAGGGCACGTCCTCCTGCTTCACGAAGCCTTGCTGGGGCAGTTTGCCGTCCGCCAGGAGGTCCAGCACCGCGCAGATGCCGGAGGCGGTGGTGATCTGGATGCCGTTGTAGAATTTGCCGTCCATCTCCCGGCCGTAGATCTTGTTGGCGTAGGTTTCCTGCAACAGACGGCCGCGCCTGGTCCCGGTGACCGTCACGAAGATCAGCACCACGTCCTGCATGGTCGCGGGGATGGACTGTTCCAGGATGTCCTTCAGCAGCTCCCGCCGGCTGCCCAGCCGCAGGTCGTGCAGCAGCGCCTTCATGATGTCGCGGTGGCCCGGATAGCGGACGGAGCGGTAGTTCAGCGTCCGCACCTTGCCGGCCAGCGTCTCGCACAGCGTGCCGAGGCCGCCGGAGGTGTTGAAGGCCTCGTACAGGATGCCGTCGAGGGAGAATTCCTCGCGCTCCTCCAGCGGGGGGACGTTGATCAGACGGCCTTCGACGATGGCCTCGCAGGGCTCCAGATACTCGTTGATGACGCCCTCGGTGCTCCAGGTCAGGTTGTAGTTGAGAGCGTTGGAGGGGTATTTCGGCAGGGCGCCGACGCGCATGCGCACGGTGTCCAGCGTCTCGAAACGGGAGGCCACGTCGTAGGCGACGATGGAGATGAAGCCCGGCGCCAGCCCGCATTGCGGGATGAAGGCGCAAGGGCTCCCGTCGGCCAGATCCTTCACGCGGCGGGTGCTGGCGACGTCCTCCGTCAGGTCGAGATAGTGGGTGCCGGTCGCCCGCGCCGCCTCCGCCACGCCGACGGTCAGGTGGAAGGGCAGCGCGCTGAGCACGGCGAACTTGCCGGACATGGCCTCGTGCAGAGCGGCCGGGTCGGTGGCGTCGAGCACGCGCGTCGTCACCCGCGGGTGGTCCGGCAACCAGTCCAGGGCCTCCGCCGACCGGTCCGCCACGGTCACCCGGTAGTCGCCGGTGGCCTTCAGCAGGTCGCAGATCGTCTCCCCGATCTTGCCGCCGCCCAGCAGGAGGATTTCGCGCATGGTTCACCCCTCGTCCCGTTCATGTGTCGTTATGTCGCAAGCTTGACCGAGCGGGCCGTCGATGTGCACTGTGCAAGGTGCTGATCTGCGGCGCGAGTGTCGGCGAAATGACGAAGGTTTCGGCGGAATGATGGACGAGCTTGACCAGCGGCTGCTCGACGCCCTTCAGGACAACGCGCGGGAGCCCACCGCCGCGCTGGCCCGCCGCCTGCGCGTGTCGCGCAGCACGGTGCAGAGCCGCATCCAGCGGCTGGAGGACCAGGGGGTGATCGCCGGCTACACGGTGCGGCTGTCGAGCGACTTCGCCCGGCGGCTGATCCGCGCCCATGTCTCCATCAGCGTGTCGCCCAAACACACCGCCGCCGTGGTCCAGGCGATGAAGCGCATCCCGGAGGTGCGCGCCCTGCACACCATCAGCGGCGAGCATGACCTGATCGCCGTGATCCGCACCGAGACCATGGAGGAGATGGACGCCCTGATCGACCGCATCGGCGGGATCGACGGGATCGAGCGCACCACCTCCTCCATCATCATGGCGACGAAGTTCGAGCGGTGATGGGTTGCGGGTCATGACGGAAACTCATGACCTGGGGAAAGAATGTCAGTTGCGCCCGTGCCCGCCGGTGGACACATTGGGATCAAAGATCATGAAGGGGGCGGACAGGCCATGAAGACCGGTGGGCGCTTGATCGTTGAGGCGCTGGAGGCGCAGGGCGTGCAGCGCGTGTTCTGCGTGCCGGGCGAAAGCTATCTCGCCGTGCTGGACGCGCTGCACGACTCGTCCATCCGCACCGTCGTCACCCGCCACGAAAGCGGTGCCGCCATGATGGCGGAGGCCGAGGGCAAGCTGACCGGGCGCCCCGGCGTGTGCTTCGTCACGCGCGGCCCCGGCGCCACCAACGCCTCGGCCGGCGTGCATGTGGCGCAGCAGGACTCCACGCCCATGGTGCTGTTCATCGGCCAGATCGAGCGCGGCATGCGCGGGCGCGACGCCTTCCAGGAGGTGGACTTCACGAAGATGTTCGGCGGCATGGCCAAGTGGGTCGCCGAGATCGACAGCCCCGACCGCGTGCCGGAGATGATCAGCCGCGCCTTCCACACCGCCATGTCCGGCCGCCCCGGCCCGGTCGTGCTGGCCCTGCCGGAGGACATGCTGGTCGAGACGGCCGACGTGGTTGCGGCGCAAGCGGCGCAGCCGGTGGAGAGCGCCCCCACCCCGGCGCAGGTCGCGGAGCTTGGGCGGCTGCTCGGCACCGCGCAGCGCCCGCTGGTGATCGCGGGCGGCTCGCGCTGGTCGGAAGAGGCGGTGGCGGGCTTGCGGGCGTTTTCTGAAAAGTTTGCGCTGCCGGTCGCCGTCACCTTCCGCCGGCAGATGCTGTTCGACCACACGCACCCGAACTACGCGGGCGACATCGGGCTGGGCATCAACCCGAAGCTGGTCGGGCTGGTGAAGGACGCCGACCTCGTGCTGCTGCTGGGGGGGCGCTTCTCGGAGGTGCCGTCGCAGAGCTATGAGTTGCTGGGCATTCCGGAGACGGGCAAGACGCTGGTCCACGTCCATCCGGGTCCGGAGGAGCTGGGCCGCGTCTACCGCCCCGACCTCGCCATCAACGCCACGCCGGGCGCGTTCCTGGAGGCGGTTGCGGGACTGAACCCGCCGGCTTCCCCCGCGTGGAAGGGCCGCGCGGAAGCGGCGCACGCCGCCTATCAGGCCTGGAGCGAGCCGCCGGCCGCCATTCCCGGCGCCGTCCAGATGGGCAGCGTCATGGCGTGGCTGCGCGACCATCTGCCGGACACCGCCACCCTGACGAACGGGGCGGGCAACTACGCCACCTGGATTCACCGCTTCTGGCGCTTCCGCCGGTACGGGACGCAGGTGGCGCCGGTCTGCGGGTCCATGGGCTATGGGCTGCCGGCGGCCATCGCGGCGAAGCTGATCCATCCGGAACGCGACGCGCTGTGCTTCGCCGGCGACGGCTGCTTCCAGATGACCGGGCTGGAGTTCGGCACCGCCGTGCAGGAGGGCGCCAACGTCATCGTGCTGGTCGTGGACAACGGCATGTACGGCACCATCCGCATGCACCAGGAGCGGGAGTATCCCGGCCGCGTCTCCGGCACCGCGCTGAAGAACCCGGACTTCGCCGCCTTCGCCCGCGCCTACGGCGGCCATGGCGAAACGGTGGAGCGCACCGAGGACTTCGCCCCGGCCTTCGAACGCGCCCGCGCTTCCGGTCTGCCCGCCATTCTCCATATCAAGCTCGACCCCGAAGCCCTGACGCCGACCCGGACCCTGTCCGAGATCCGCGCCGGCGGCCGGAAATGACCATCTGAACTGTGAAAGCCCTTCTCCCCTTGGGGGAGAAGGGTTGGGATGAGGGGTCGTTACCGCCGGAAGGCGGGAATAGAATTTCCGGCCGGCATTCGCCGGCGCCACCCTCACCCCAACCCCTCTCCCCTCAAGGGAGAGGGGCTTGAAAGCATCCAAGCCCTCTGAGGAACGTCCCCATGCAGCATCGCGACCTTCTCTCCCGCCTTGGCCTGGAGCTTCCCGCTGACGGGGCCGGGCTTGCCGTCCGTTCGCCCATCGACGGCGCTCCGCTGGGTGTGGCGCCGGTCACGCCGGCCTCCGCGATCCCGGACGTCGCCGCCCGCGCCCAGCGCGCCTTCGAGGCGTGGCGCAGCGTGCCCGCCCCGCGCCGCGGCGAGCTGATCCGCCTGCTGGGCGAGGAGCTGCGCGCCGCCAAGGAGGACCTCGGCCGGCTGGTCACGCTGGAGATGGGCAAGATCCTTCAGGAGGGCCTGGGCGAAGTGCAGGAGATGATCGACATCTGCGACTTCGCGGTCGGCCTGTCCCGCCAGCTCTACGGCCTGACCATCGCGTCGGAGCGGCCGGGCCATTCCATGCGCGAGACCTGGCACCCGATGGGTCCCTGCGCGGTGATCTCCGCCTTCAACTTCCCGGTGGCGGTCTGGTCGTGGAACGCGGCGCTGGCGCTGGTCTGCGGCGACCCGGTGATCTGGAAGCCGTCGGAGAAGACCCCACTGACCGCCCTCGCCTGCCAGCGCATCTTCGAGCGCGCGGTGGCCCGCTTCGGCGATGCCCCGGCGGACCTGCTGCAAGTCGTCAACGGCGGGCGCGATGTGGGCGAGGCTCTGGTCGCCAGCCCGCTGGTGCCCATCGTGTCGGCCACCGGCTCCACCCGCATGGGCCGCGAGGTCGCGATCAAGGTGGCGGAGCGGTTCGGCCGGCCGATCCTGGAGCTGGGCGGCAACAACGCGATGATCGTCGCCCCGTCCGCCGACCTGGACATGGCGGTGCGGGCCATCCTGTTCTCCGCCGTCGGCACCTGCGGCCAGCGCTGCACCACGCTGCGCCGGCTGATCGTGCACAAGGACGTGCGCGACGCGCTGCTGCCGCGACTGAAGGCGGCCTACGCCTCCGTCCCCGTCGGCAACCCGCTGGAGGCGGGCGTGCTGGTCGGCCCGCTGAACGACAAGGGCGCCTTCGAGGCCATGCAGCGCGCGCTGGAGCAGGCCAAGGCCGACGGCGGCGTGGTGACGGGCGGCGAACGCGCCCTGGCGGATAAGTTCCCGGACGCCTGGTACGTGCAGCCGGCCATCGTGGAGATGCCGGCCCAGACCGACATCGTGCGGCACGAGACCTTCGCGCCGATCCTCTACGTGCTGTCCTACGAGACGCTGGAGGAGGCCATCGCGTTGCAGAACGCCGTGCCGCAGGGCCTGTCCTCCTGCATCTTCACCACGGACATCCGGGAGGCGGAGCGCTTCCTGTCGGCGTCGGGCAGCGACTGCGGCATCGCCAACGTCAACATCGGCCCGTCGGGCGCGGAAATCGGCGGGGCCTTCGGCGGCGAGAAGGAGACCGGCGGCGGGCGCGAATCCGGGTCGGACAGCTGGAAGGCCTACATGCGCCGGCAGACCGCGACGGTGAACCACTCCAACGCGCTGCCGCTCGCCCAGGGCATCAAGTTCGAGATGGGTTAAGGAGCCGCAAAGAAGCCCTTCTCCCCTCCGGGGGAGAAGGGTTGGGATGAGGGGGAGCCCCGACAGGGGCTATAAGCGTCGGCAGCGAAGGCATTTTTCGGCCATCCGGCCGTAAGCACCCTCACCCCAACCACGCTTGCCTGCGAACGCCTTTGGCGTCCTCCGGCGGCGCGCCCCTCAAGGGAGAGGGGCTTCTTTTTTAGGCGGCTTCGGAGCGAAATCGCTCGGCCGCGTTGGAGCGGTGGATGTGCTCGGCAATGGGGGTAAGCTGCGCCAGAACCTGATCGCGGGTCAGGCGGTCGCGCCGAAGCACGGCCTGGGCCACGGGATCGTTCAACAGTTCGGCAACGCGGCAGCGCCACGTCTGCTTGGGCAGTCCGTTCATTGCTGTTCTCGTTGCTGTGGGCGAAGGGGCTGGGGGCGAAAGGGCTGTGGGTGAAAGGTGCCGGCCATTCCCCGGCGGCCGCACCGTACGCGCAGGATGTTACAGTTCGACGCGTACAGCCCGTGATATTTCGGGTACCTGAACGTCCTGTGTACGCCCCTACGGTAGAACCGGCACCGTACGCCCTGCTACAGCAGGAGAGCCTTTTCCCGCCGTACGTTCCCCGACAGGCGCGTCGTGGCGCGCTTGCCGAGTGCGGCGCGCAGGCGGGGGAAGTCCACATCCTCCTCCTGATGGACGTGTTCGGCGATCAGCATCTTCAACTCGCTGACGCGGCCGAGCCAGTTGGGATCGTCCTTGGGCATCTGCTCCAGCGCGAAGAGGTCCATCTTCATGTCCGCGTGCTCGCGGTAGAGGCGGTTCACGTCCTCCTCCGCGTGGGCGCGGTCGTGCAGCAGGGGGTAGACGACGTCCTCCTCCGCCAGCGCATGGGCGGCCAGCCGGCGCTTCAGCCGCAGCAGGAGCTGCGTCCGGCGGAAGGTCGCGGTCTGGGGCGTCTGCTCCATCTCGTTCAGCAGGCGCAGGATGTGGCGGTGGTCGTCGGCGAGCGCCCGGAAGGGGTCGCGGCCCGACGCCGTGCCGGCGGCCTGGGCCACCAGCGGCGGCAGGACGCGGCTGGCGACGACCGCCGTCAGCGCGCCCGCGGCGAAGGCGGCAAGGCCGCCCGCGGTGAAGACGCCCCGCTCCCTGTATCCCCTGGAATTCCGTGCCATGTGCCCGTCCCTCCCCTGTCGGTGTGTCCGAGGTTCAGGCAAGCAACAGAGTCAGGCGGGGGGCGTTGCGGAGCGCGAGCGGACCTGCTCGCGGTGGAAGATGTAAAGGCCGCTGCCGACGATCACCAAACCACCCGCGAGCGTGGAGGCGCTGGGCACCTCGCCGAAGACCAGAAGCCCGTACAGAACCGCCCAGACCAGCGAGGTGTAGCCGAAGGGCGCCACCGTCGCCGCGTCCGCCGCCGTGTAGGCACGGATCAGGCAGAAATGGCTGGCGGCCCCGACGCTCCCCAGCATCAGCATCAGTGCCCAGCCCGTCAGGTCCGGCGTCACCCAGTTGAAGGGCAGCAGCAGCGTGCAGACCGCCGTGCCAGCCATGCTGGTGTAGAACAGCGTCGTCATGGTCGGGTCGCTGCCGCGCAGGATGCGCGTGACGATCTGGTAGAGCGCGTTGCACAGCGCCGCGCAGAGCGGCAGCAGGATGGCCCACTGGAACACCAGGCTGGCCGGCCCGATGATCATCAGGGCGCCGAGGAACCCGACCATCACCCCCATCCAGCGGCGCCAGCCCACCCGCTCCTTCAGGATCGGCACGGACAGCACGGTCACCAGCACCGGCGCCGCGTTGGCGATGGCCGCCACGTCCACGAAGGGCAGGATCTTGTAGGAGAGCGCGGCCAGCAGCGTCAGCACCGCCAGCAGGGCGGAGCGCAGGAGCTGCGCCACCGGGCGCCGCGAGCGCATGTAGCCGGGCGAGCGCGCGAGCACGATCACCGCCGCGATGACCAGATGCACGGAAAAGCGCGCCCAGGCGACCTCGACGATCGGGTAGACCTTGACCAGGGTCCGCATCACCGCGTCCTGGGTGACGAACAGCAGCGTGGTGGCGATCATCCAGGCGATGCCGGCGCGTCCGGACGCGGCGGCGGAGGCCGCGTTTACGGCGATGGTCATGGTGGGGGAAAGTCCTTCATCCGGCGGGCGGCGGGCGCGACAAAATCACGCGCCCCTACCCTGGCCCAGACGACGCGGAGGGGTCAAATGCGCAGGCCGCATGGCCGTGTCGCTTGCCTGGGCCGCTTGGGCCGTGACGCTTCCCCCCGTCAGGGCAGTTCGGGCAGCAGCAGGCCGGAGATGGCGCGGGCGGTGTCGGCGGCGCGGCGGCTGGCGCGCAGGGCGAAGGCACCGCAGCCGGCCAGCCCGCCGCCGACGAAGGCGGCCCCGGCGCGGCAGGCCTCCCCCTCGAAGGAGACGGCGGCGCCGTTCAGCGCGATGATGGTCGCCACCCAGCAGACCAGACCGACGATCAGGTTCAGCAGGGCAAAGCGGATCAGCCGTAAAACGTCCTTGGTGAGGGCCGGATCCAGGGGCGCATCGCGACCGTACTGGATGGGCTCAGCATCAAGGTCGGCGCGGCGCATGGCGGTCTCCGTCGAAGGTCCCCGTGGACTATGGAAACAGTTCAGCGGGGCACTCGTGACGGCAAAGGCGCACAGCCGGGCCGCTTATTTCGGGTCACCCCGCCTGACGCTCCACCCAGTCCGCCACGCCGCGCAGCGACCGGAAGTCGGCGACGGAGCGCACGGGCAGGTCGGGGAAGCGGTCGCGCACCATGCGGGACAGCCCGTTGCAGGGGCCGAGTTCCAGCAGGACCGTGCAGCCCATCTCCACCAGACCGTCGATGCAGGCGGACCAGTTCACCGTATGCGCGATCTGCCGGGTCAGCGTGGCGACGGCGCGGTCGCGGTCGCGCACCGGGGCGCCGTCGATCCCCGCCAGCACGGGAACCAGCGGGGCGCGCAGGCCGCTGCCCTCCAGCACCCGCCCGAACGCCTCGGCCGCCGGGGCCATCAGGGAGGTGTGGGAGGCGACGGTCACCGCCAGCGGCGTGACCCCGGCGCCGAGCGCGGCGACGGCCTGCTCGAACGCGGTCAGCGCGTCGCGCCGGCCACCGACCACAAGGCGGTCCAGGTCATTGACGATGGCGGTCTCCAGGCCGTGGTGGCGGCACAGCGGCTCGATCTGCGAGCGGTCGAGGCCGCGCACGGCGAGCAGGCCGCTCGGCTCCGGACAGGCGCGGTCCATGGCCTCCGCGCGGCGGCGGGCGAGGTCGAGGAGTTCGTCGGTGCCCAGCGCGTCGGCGCAGCCGTAGGCCGACAGCTCGCCCAGGCTGTAGCCGGCGAACAGCCGCACCGGCGGCAGGCGGGGCCGCAGCGCCGCCCAGGTCGCCGCCTGCACGGCGCAGAGCAGCGGCTGCGCGACGGCGTTGCGCTGCATCGCCTCCGGCGGGCCGGCGACCAGCGCGCGGGGGTGGGTGCCGAGCACCCACTCGGCGGCGTCCAGCACGGCCTGCGCGGCCGGCTCGCCCGCCAGTATGTCCAGCATGCCGGGGTTCTGCCCGCCCTGGCCGGGGCACAGGATGCCGAGCGCCATGGTTCCCCCTACAGGGTCCGTTGGGAGTGCACGAACCACGCCGCCGCCAGCATGTCGGCGCTGCCGCCCGGCGACAGGCGGCGGGCGACGCAGGCCTCGTGCAGGGCCAGCGCGTCGGCGCGCCAGCCGGGCCGGAAGACGCCGCCTTGTTCGAGGAACGCGCGCGCCTTGGCCTGGACGAAGACGAGCCCGGCGGGGCCGCCCCGGTGCAGCAGGTTGGTGTCGTCCAGCTCCGCCATCAGGGCGAACAGCGTCTGCACCATCGCCCGCTCCGGGCAGTTCAGAAGGTCGAGCGTGCGGGTCAGGACGGGCATGGCGACGGCGAACAGGGTCGGGAAGCCCTCCGCCGCCTCCTGCCGGGCGCCGCGCGCCCCGTAGCGGCGGATCGCCTCGGCCCCGTGGCTGTCCGGCGCCTTCGGCGCCGCCGCGAGGATGTCGGCCCCCCACCGCGCCGCCACCGTCTTGCCCAGCGCCCGCCCGTCCGCCGGCGCGCCGGTCCGGCGCAGCCAGCCGGCGGCGGCGGCCAGCAGGCCCAGGCCGAACACCGCGCCCCGGTGCGTGTTGATGCCGCCGGTCGCCGCCAGCATGCGCCGCTCCGCAGCGATCCCCAGCGCCTGCAGGCTGTCGAAGCGGTCGCCGCGCGCCCCGGCGGCGGCGATGTCCCGGTAATAGCCGCGCAGCGCGAACAGGCTGCGCATGAAGGTGGTCATGTCCATGTCGTCGTGGCTGCCGCTGTCGAGCGGGCTGACCAGACCGGGCTTGGGGTGCAGCGCCAGCTCGGCGTACAGCGCGCGAACCGCCGCCCGCCCGATCGGGGCCGACTCAAACCCCCTCTCCCAGCCCCGCTGGGAGAGGGAGGGACCCGCGCCGAAGGCGTGGGAGGGTGAGGGCACGGTCATGTCGAAAATCCTGTGTTCGCTTTGCGGCAGGCTTCTCCCTCTCCCCTCCGGGGAGAGGGTTGGGGTGAGGGGGTTGCGCGTGGCGGAACGTTCGGCAAAAGCGCATCCCCCTCACCGGCCCTCCGGGCCACCCTCTCCCCGGAGGGGAGAGGGCTAGGAGCACCAAATGCGATAGCCTTTGGTTTCATTCCGGGTGGCATTCGTCGAACAGGGCGGTGATCTGCGCGTAATTGCGGAGCGTGACGTCGGCGGGGCCTTTGACCAGCAGTTTGGCGGGGCGGGCGGCCAGTTCGCGCCAGGCGACGGCGCCGCCGTCCGGCAGCAGGATCTCGCCGTCGAGGCGCGGGCCTTCAGGCGGGTGGAAGCCGTCCAGGTCCGCCAGCACGGCGAGCAGCCCTTCCACCACCGGCCAGCGGCGCGGCGCGAACAGCAGGTCCACGTCGGAGCCGGCGCGCACGTAGGACAAGCCGGAGAGGTGCTGCCACGCGAGGGAGCCGAACACATGGGCCTGCGTGCCCACGATGTCGGCCAGCCGCACCACCGCCCCCAGCCGCGCCCGCCACGCCTCCGGCGCCGAGGGCACGCTGTCGGCGAGCGGCAGTGGGCCGGTTTGGTCGAGCGCGGCGGCGGTCGCGGCGTGGACGCCGATCCGCCGCTTGTCCGGCGTGGCGAGGCCGAGCCGGAGATCGTCGGCGCCGTCCGCCGGCTGGCGGCGGGCGACGACCAGCGGAAGCCCGCGTTGACGCCAATCCTCGACCTCCGCGCGCTCCTCCACGCTCAGGGGGGAGCGGAGGTGGGCCTCCCATCCCTCCCCCAACTTTACCCAGCCGTGGCGTTCCGGGCCGTGGCGCGCGGGCGCGTCAGACGGCATCGCGGCGGACCCGGTCGGCCACCTTGCGGGCAAGCGTGCGGCCGTGCCGTTCCTCGCCCAGCGCGCGGCGGCGGTCGCCGTTCACCGGGGCGGCCAGCGCCTCGGCAAGCTGGCTCGCCAGATCGCCGGTCCACAGCGCCGCGATGGCGCCCATGCGCAGGTAGTTGTCCACCCCCGGCGCGAAGACCGGCGAGGTGGCGCTCAGCTCCGTCAGGCGCTCCAGCGGGATCTTGGTGACGCGCGCCATGGCCGGCAGGTTCATGACGCGGATCTCCGCCTCCGGCAGGGCGTAGCAGGTGTCGGCGAGCATGCTGCTGGCGAGGAAGCCGCCGCTGACCGCCTGGGAATAGACCAGCCCGATCACGCGGTGCCCGTTGCGGCGGGCAAGGTCCAGGCACTTGGCGAGATGCGCCATGTAGCCGTTGATGCCCAGCAGTTCGTCGCGGTGGCTGAGCCGCTGGCCCTGGGTGTCGACCAGCAGCAGGATCGGCCGGCCGGGGTGGTTGCGCACCACGTCCAGCACCGCGCCGGCCATGCGGTAGGCCAGCTCGATCCCGATGGGGGCGTTGTCCACCGTGCCGATCACCGCCACGTCGGCGCCGCCGTAGGAACGGCCGGTGCCGGAGAAGTAGATGCCGTCGAAGGCGACCGCGTGGCCGTCCGGGAACAGGCGGTCGAGAAGGGTCTTGGCGTCCATAGATTCAGTGGGCATAGATCCGGTGGGCATGGCTCAGGCTCGCTTGTCGCTGACGGTGGCGAGGAAGGTCGCGGTGTCGAGGATCGGCAGCCGTTCCGGCTCCGCGATGCCCAGCCGCGCCCAGATGTCCAGCGCGTCGCGGCAGTCGCCGAAGCGCTCCAGACGGGCGCCGAGGGCGGCATGCTCCGCCTCCAGCGCCTCCAGCGACAGGTCGGGGGTGGTGTCGAGCAGTTGCAGGGCGGCGGCGCGGAAGGCGGCCACGTCGTCGTCCACCAGCATGGCGCCCTCGCCCAGCAGGTAGCGGTGCTTGCCGCCCACGGTGCGCCAGACCAGCGCCCGGTCGCGGCTGTCGAACTCCTCCACGCCCATGGTGGTCTCGATCACCTCCGGGCCGGACAGGCCGAGGCGGCCCTCCTCGCTCATCACCACGGCGTCGCACAGGCGGGAAACGATGCCCATGCCGCCGAAGCAGCCGAACTGCCCGCCGTCCAGCACGATCACCGGAATGCCCGCGGCGCGCACGGCCAGCACGGCGCGCATCACCTCCGACACGGCGATCAGGCCGGCGTTGGCCTCGTGGAGGCGCACGCCGCCGGATTCCACCAGCAGCAGGACGCCCTCCGGACGCTCGTCCAGCGCGCGTTCCAGAAGGCCGGTCAGCTTGGCGCCGTGCACCTCGCCGACGGCACCGCCCATGAAGCCGCCTTCCTGCGCGGCGACCAGCACCGGGCGCCCGCCCAGCCGGCCCTTGCCGACGACAATGCCGTCGTCGAAGGCCGCCGGGGTGTCGAGCTGGCGCAGATGCGGGCTGACCACCCGTTCGGTGGGCGGCAGGATCTCGCGGAAGCTGCCCTGGTCGAGGAGGCCGAGGAGGCGTTCGCGGGCGCTGTCCTCGTAATAGCTGTGCTTGTGGCTGGTCACGGTTGGCCTCCGGTGAAGGCTTCCAGCGCCTGGTCGAGGCGCAGGCTGACCACGGCGGGCGTGGCGCCGACGTCGTTGATGGAAATGCGCACATCGGCGACGGGGTGGCGGTCGAAGAAGTCGTCCATCACCGCCCGCCAGATCGGGCCGAAGCCGACGGCGGCGGTCAGCACCTCGATGCGGCAGACGCCGCCGAGGTCGGTGGGCTCCACCATCACCTCCAGGTTGCCGGAGCCGACGACGCCCACGATGGTGGCCGGGAGCGTGGCCGGCGGGGCGGATGTCAGCGGACGGCCGCCGCGGTATTCGAAGGTCAGGGATTCCATAATTTGATCTTTCGGGGATTCGATCTTTCGGGGCTCGTCTCGCGGGGGTTACCAGTTGCGGAAGCGCTTGGGCGGGTCGTAGAGGCCGCCGGACGCGCGCACCAGGTCCTTGACCGAGCGGGCGGCCAGCAGGTCGCGGGTGGCGAGCCGCTTGTCGATGCCCAGATCCTCGGCCCGGCGGATGACGCCGCGGTCGCGCAGGTTCTCCACCATGCGCCTGTCGCGCGCGAGGCCGACCGGCGTGTAGCCGGCGACGCCGCGGATCGCCTGCTCCCGCTCCTCGTCGGTGCGGCAGAGCAGCAGGTTGGCGATGCCCTCCTCGGTCAGGATGTGGCTGACGTCCTCGCCGTAGATCATCACCGGCGGCAGGTCCATGCCGGCGGTCTCGCCCAGCTCCCAGGCGTCCAGGCGCTCGACGAAGGCGGGCTGCATGTGCTCGCGGAAGGTCTCGACCATCTGCACGACCAGCTTCTGGCCGCGCGGGATGGTGCCCCGCCCCTCGCGCGCCTCGCGGCCGGCCTTGAGCCAGGCGGGGCTGGCGTGCCGGCGGCCGCGCGCGTCGGCCCCCATGTTCGGCGCGCCGCCGAAGCCGGCGATGCGCCCCAGCGTGGCCGTGGAGCTGTTGCCGGCGAGGTCGATCTGAAGGGTCGAGCCGATGAACAGGTCGCAGGCGTAGTGCCCCGCCGCCTGGCACATGGCGCGGTTGGACCGCATGCTGCCGTCGGGGCCGGTGAAGAAGACGTCCGGGCGGGCGCGGATGTACTCCTCCATGCCCATTTCGGAGCCGAAGGAATGCACGCTCTCCACGAAGCCGGCCTCGATGGCGGGGATCAGCGCCGGGTGCGGGTTCAGCGCCCAGTGCCGGCAGATCTTCCCCTTCAGCCCCAGGCTCTCGGCGTAGGTCGGCAGCAGCAGCTCGATGGCCGCCGTGTCGAAGCCGATGCCGTGGTTCAGGCGGTTGACCTCGTACTCCGCGTAGATGCCCTTGATGGCCATCATTGCCATCAGGACCTGCACCTCGGAGATCTGGGCCGGGTCGCGGGTGAACAGCGGCTCGATGTAATGCGGGCGCGGGCTCTGGATCACGAAGTCCACCCAGCCGCCGGGGATGTCCACGCGCGGCACGCGGTCCACCAGCTCGTTCACCTGGGCGATGACGATGCCGCGCTTGAAGGCGGTCGCCTCGACGATGACCGGCGTGTCCTCCGTGTTGGGGCCGGTGTAGAGGTTGCCGTCGGCGTCCGCGGACTGCGCCGCCACGAGGCTGACGCGCGGGGTCAGGTCCACGAAGTAGCGGCCGAACAGCTCCAGGTAGGTGTGGATGGCGCCGATGGAGATGCGCCCCGCCCCGACCAGCTTGGCCAGCCGCGCCCCCTGCGGGCCGGAGAAGGAGAAGTCCAGCTTCGACGCGATCCCCCGCTCGAACACGTCGAGATGGTCGGGAAGGGCCAGCACCGACTGCACCATGTGAAGGTCGTGCACACGGGCCGGGTCCACGGAGGCGAGCGTCGAGGCCAGGAAGTCGGCCTGCTTCTGGTTGTTGCCTTCCAGGCAGACGCGGTCGCCGGGTTCCAGCACCGCCTCCAGCAGGGCGCGGGCGTCGGTGGCCTCCACCCGCTTGCCGCGAGCGAGATGGGCGGCCCGCGCCAGCCGCGCCTCGCGGTTCCGGGCCTGGATGTTCCAGTCGCGCATGTCGTCAGCGTCCTCTTGTCAGGGGATGTGGTTCAGGCGAGCAGCGCCTTGACGGCCAGGAAGAGCACCGACGGTCCCATCAGGCAGCCCAGGCCGGTGTGGAAGGTCGCGACCAGCGCGCCGTAGGGCACAAGGCGGCGGTCGGTCGCCGCGAGCCCCGCGCTGACGCCGCTGACCGTGCCGGCCAGCCCGCCGAACACCATCGCCGCCTGCGGGTTGTCGAGGCGCATGAAGCCGGCCAGCACGGGGGTGAAGACCATCACCAGGATCGCCTTGACCACGCCCGTGGCGATGCTGAGCGCCATCACGTCGGAGGTGGCACCGATGGCGGCACCGGTCACCGGGCCGACGATGTAGGTCACCGCACCCGCGCCGATGGTGGTCAGCGCCACCGGGTCGGTGTAGCCGAAGGCCATGGCGACGGCGACGCCGACGATGAAGGGCAGGACGGTGCCGAGGAACAGGGCGATGAAGCCCAGCCAGCCGGCCTTCTTCGCCTCTTCCACCTGCACCTCGCTGGCGGTGGCGACGATGCAGAAGTCCCGCATCATGGCCCCGCCCATCAGGCCGAGCCCGCCGAACAGGGCCAGATCGGCCATGCCCTTGCTCTTCCCGGTCATCATGCCGCCCCAGTAGGCGAGCGCCAGGCCCGCGAGGACGGCGATGGCCGATCCGGCCACCCGGCCGCCCGTCAGGTGCTTCCCCAGGAAGTTGGACACCCAGATGACGATGCCGACGAAGGCGAAGGCCGCGACCAGCCCGTTGTCGGTGATTTCGTGTGCGAACACGTCCAGCATGACGGCCTCTCCTTATTCGGCGTCGGCGGCGGCCGCGCCGGCCTGCCAGGCGTCATCGGGCCGGGACCGGTGGATGGCGCGGTTGATCAGGGAGATGACGCAGGCGCACAGCGCCACGGAGCCGGCCGCGGCCAGCAGCGCGATCGGGCCGCTCTTCACCGCGACGATCACGTTCTGCGTCGCGGCCATGGCGACCACCACGGGGATGTACATCATCGCCCAGAAGGTGACGCCGCGCTCCGTCTCGGCCTTCAGCAGGCCGCGCTGGCGCAGGTAATGCTGCGAGGCGATCAGCAGCATCATGGCGATGCCGACGCCGCCGACGTTGGCCTTCACCCCGATCAGCGCGCCCAGAACGTCGCCGAGCATGATGCCGAGCAGGTAGCACGCGGCCAGCAGGGCCGTGCCGAGGATCACCATGCGGCACCACCCCGCCGGGCGGAGCCGGCGTCGGGGGTGGCGTCGGGCGTGGACAGGTTCACGCACTCTTTCGTCATGAACGTTTCCCCTTTTTCGTTGGCGCGGTTCGGCCGCCGGACAAGGTTCGGCCGTGGCGAGGCGCACCGTCGCGGTTTCGACCGACCGTCGATTCTCATTTTCGGAAAGTCCGGGGCGTGCGTTGGCTCTTTATGGTCGCTCTGTATACGCGCACCCCTCAGTCAAGCGGCTCCGTATTCCATTGTCGGCCCTCAAGACTGTTGTGCATGCATACCATGCGTGCACGGGGCGTGGAAGCATAATTTTGACCAGCAGGCCGGTTTGTGCATACTATGAACGCGGCAGCAGGGGCGCTGCGCATACAGGATGCGCCACAACAAAGGATCATGTACGCAGTGAGCGCCAATCACCCCCTCATCCCGATCGACGCCGAGGGCGAGGACCGGAGCCTCCTCTCCGACATGATCCGGCAGGCCCTGGCGGACGAGATCGCGACCGGCCAGCTGAAGCCCGGCACGCCGCTGGACGAGCAGCAGATCGCCACGCGCTTCGGCGCGTCGCGCACGCCGGTGCGCGAAGCCCTGCGGCAGCTCGCGGTGACCGGGCTGGTGGACATCCGGCCGCGGCGCGGCGTCACCGTGGCGATCATGTCGCCCGAACGCATCATGGACATGTTCGAGACGACCGCCGAGGTGGAGGCCATGTGCGTCCGGCTGGCGACCTACCGCATCTCCCCCGCCGAGCGCAGCCAGTTGCAGACCATGCAGGACGCCTCCGCCGAGTGGGTGCGCAACGGCGACATCAACGCCTACGACGCGTTCAACCGCGAATTCCACGAGGCGATCTACCGCGCCACCCACAACCAGTTCATGGTGGAGCAGGCCGTGGGCATCCGCGCCCGGCTGTCCGCCTTCCGGCGCACCCAGCTGCGCAAGGGCGACCGGCTCGTGAAGTCGCACGAGGAGCACGGGCAGATCCTGCTGGCCATGGCGCGCGGCGACGGCGAGGAGGCCGCCCGCTGCATGCGCGCGCACATGCTGAACGCCAGCTGCGCGCTGACCAGCTACATCCAGGACATGCAACTCGCCTGAGAATCCCGTTTTGTGAGAATCCCGTTTTGCTGCACGCCGCCTTCGCCCACGCGACGCCGATGCTCCTTGCCGAAGTGGCCGCCATCCTGGTGGGCACGGGAACCGTGAAGGGGGTGCTCGGCATCGGGCTGCCCCTGACCGCCGTCCCGCTGCTGAGCCAAGTGGTCGATCTGCCCACGGCCGTCGCCCTGCTGACCGTCCCCATGTTCGCCAGCAACGCCGGGCAGGCGCTGGAGGGTGGGAAGACCCTGCCCGCCGCCCGCGGCCTGCTGCCGGTGATCGCGCCGCTGGTCGTGGGCGTTGCCATCGGGGCGAAGCTGCTGGTCTCCGCCGACCGGCATCTGGTCTACGGGATGGTCGGCGCCTGCCTCGTCGTGCTGGCGGCGGCGCTGGCCGCCCTGCCCAGCTACCGGCTCTCCCCCCGCGCGCAGCGCTGGGCGGGGCCGTTCGCCGGGCTGGTGTCCGGCATCCTGGGCGGGATCGCCGCACTCTACGGGCCGCCGCTGGTCTTCTATCTCGTGGGCGTCGGGCTGGACCGGCAGGACTTCGTCAAGCAGGTGTCCATCCTGTTCGTCGTTGCGGCGCTGGCGCTGATGGTCGCCTTCAGCGGGTCCGGGGCCATAAGCCTGACGGACCTCGCCATTTCCGCCGTCGCCATGGCCCCCACCTACCTCGGCATGCGCATCGGCCAAGCCATCCGCAACCGCGTGCGGATGGAGACTTTCCGCATCCTCGTGCTCGGCTTCGTGCTGCTGAGCGGCCTCGACCTGCTGCGGCGGGCGCTGGGGTGAGGACCGTTTGCCAACGGCCCCGTTTCCGCTTGTATTTCCCCGGGTTCGGTCGGGCACTGACCGGCATCGTGGACGGCACCGAGAACCCTACGTCGCCCTGCCCCCTGCGCCCGTGAAGCCCGCGCGAGGGATGTCAGAAAGGCGTCAGGCGGAGGCCGCCAGCGCGCAGCGGGCGGCGGCGAGGTCCCAGGCCGCGCAGCGGGCGGCGGCGAGGTCCCAGGCCGCGCAGCCGACGCTCTTGAACAGGCGGGGCATGTCCGGGGACGCGCGTCCCTCCAGCGCGTCGGCCAGCGACCGGCCCTTGGCCCAGTCGAAGCCGGCCTGGATCAGGTCGCCGGCCTCGTGCCGCGCGCCGGCCGGGTCGTCCAGGAACACCTCGCTGCCAAGGATGGAGGTCGGGCCGTATTCGGCCATCTCCGGCTTGAAGGCGCCGACGCCGATCAGCAGGCGGTCCGGGCGGGGCGCCTCGTCATAGACCGGCTGCCGGCTGGTGGTCAGGGTGATGACGACGGTGACCGCCGGATCGATGGCGCCCGTCGCGGGATGCAGGTCGAGCCCCAGGCCGTCGTGCGCGCGGCAGAAGGCCTCCGCCGCGTCGAGCCGGCGGGTGTGGACGTCCACACGGATGCCGGGATGCAGCGCGGCCAGCGCCTTGGCGTGGTCGGAGGCCTGCTTGCCGGCGCCGATCAGCGCGACGTGGCGCGGCGCCTTGCGGGCGAGCGTGCGGATGGCCAGCATGGAGACGGCGGCGGTGCGGCGGCCGGTGACGGTCGGGCCGTCGAGGATCGCCAGCGGCACGCCGGTCGGCGCGTCGTAGACGGCGACCACGCCATGGATGGTCGGCAGCCCCCGCGCGCCGTTGGCCGGGCAGACGTTGACCAGCTTGTGGATCCCGATGTCCTGCGCCGTGGCCGGCATGGACAGCAGCACCCCGTCCCCGGCCAGCGGCAGCACCTGCCGTTCCGGGCTGGTGATGCGCCCGGCGGCGTAATCGCGGGCGGCGCTCGCCACCGCGTCGCACAGCGGGCCGAAGGGAAGCCGCTCGGCCGTCTGGTCGGCGGTCAGCATGGACAGGGTGGACGCGGTCATGGCGGGGTCTCGTCTCGACGGATGCGTTCAGGGTGGTCAAGACATACCGGGGAATCGCCCCGGTGGGGAGGCCCATGACCCCTCTCCCTTGAGGGGAGAGGGGTTGGGGTGAGGGTGGTTACGGGCGGCAGCCCGGAAAATTACCGCGATGCCCCCGTTTACAGCCCCTAACGGGGCTCCCCCTCATCCCAACCCTTCTCCCCCGGAGGGGAGAAGGGCTTTTGTCAGCTCATGGCGACGAGGGAGGCATTGCCGCCGGCGGCGGCGGTGTTGATGCTGGTGGAGCGTTCGTTCAGCAGCCAGTCCAGCGTGTAGTCCTCCGCCCCGCTGCGCAGGCCGTCGCTGGAGGCGGCTTGATTGATGAGGATCGGTCCCGGCAGGTCAGCGATGCGGCGGTTGAGGTCGAGGACGCGTTCGCGGTCGCCTTCCACCAGCGCCGCGGCCAGCGGGCCGGCGCTCAGCCAGTTCGGGCTCATCGCCACGCGGCGGGCCAGGGCGGCCGGCAGGCTGCGCAGGAGGTCGGCCAGTTCGGACGGAGCGTCGATCAGCGCGTCGTTGCCCGTCGCGAAGACGGCGCCGAGTTGGAGGAGGAGACCACGTTCCGTCTGCGGCAGCAACAGGACCCGGCCTCGCGGGTGCAGGCCGTAGACGTTCTGCTCGCCCACCGGACCGGCCAGATCCGCGCTGCCGCCGAGCGCGCTGCGGGCGGCGTAGTCGGCAATGTGCGCCGCCGTGTCGGCGTGGCCCTGGCTGCGTAGCCAGTCGGCGTAGGTCTGGGCGGGGGCAAGCTCCGCCGCTGCACCGCGCAGGTCGAGGACGCTCTTCGGACGGCGGCTCAGCAGACGGGTCAGGTAGAACGGTCCGCCGGCCTTGGGGCCGGTGCCGGACAGGCCGTGGCCGCCGAAGGGCTGCACCCCGACCACCGCGCCGATGGTGTTGCGGTTGACGTAGACGTTGCCCACCGCGATCCGCTCCGTCACCCGCTCGATGGTCGCGTCGATGCGCGTGTGCAGGCCGAAGGTCAGGCCGTAGCCGGTCGCGTTGATGGCGTCCACCAGCCCGTCCAGATCGTCGCGGCGGAAGCGCACGACGTGCAGCACCGGGCCGAACACCTCGCGCTCCAGCTCCGCAATGCCGGCGATCTCGATCAGGGTCGGCGGGACGAAGGTGCCGTGCTGCGTCTCCGCCGGCAGGGGCAGCGCCTCCACCCGGCGGCCCTTGGCGCGCAGCGCGGCGATGTGGCGCTCGATGCCGGCCTTGGCCTCCTCGGTGATGACCGGGCCGACGTCGGTTGCCAGACGGTCGGGATTGCCGACGCGCAGCTCCCGCATCGCGCCCTTCAGCATGGCGAGGATGCGGTCGGCCACGTCCTCCTGCAGGCACAGGACGCGCAGGGCCGAGCAGCGCTGGCCGGCGCTGTCGAAGGCCGAGGCGATCACGTCGCCGACCACCTGCTCGGCGAGCGCGGAGCTGTCCACGATCATGGCGTTCTGCCCGCCGGTCTCGGCGATCAGCGGAATGGGCGCGCCGGACTGAGCAGGGTTGGCCGGCGACAGGCGGCCGGACAGCTGCTTCTGAATCAGCCGCGCCACCTCGGTGGAGCCGGTGAACATCACCGCCCGCGTCTCCGGGTTGCCGACCAGCGCCGCCCCGACTTCGCCGGCACCGGGCAGGAGCTGGAGCGCACCGGTCGGGACGCCGGCGGCGTGCAGGAGGCGCACGCCCTCTGCCGCGATCAGCGGGGTTTCCTCCGCCGGCTTGGCGAGCACCGGGTTGCCGGCGGCCAGCGCGGCGGCGACCTGCCCGATGAAGATGGCCAGCGGGAAGTTCCACGGGCTGATGCACACCACCGGCCCGACCGGGACGTGGGTGGCGGGGTCGAAGCGGTCACAGACCTGGGCGCCGTAGTAGCGCAGGAAGTCGATGGCCTCGCGCACCTCGGCGATGGCGTTGGGCAGCGACTTGCCGGCCTCGCGCACGATCAGGCCGAGCAGCGTCGGCATGCGCGCCTGCATGGCGTCGGCGGCGCGGAACAGGCAGGCGGCGCGCTCCGCCGGCGCGGTGGCGGCCCAGGCGGGAGCGGCGGACGCGGCGTGGCGGGCGGCGGCCTCGACCAGCTCCGGCGTGGCCTCGATCACCGAGCCGACCACGTCACGGCGGTCGGCGGGGTTCAGCACCGGGCGCGCTTCGCCGCTTTTCTCGCCGTCCGCAAGCACGGGGGCGGCGAGCACGGGGGCGGCGGTCCAGGCGACCTCGGCGCTGGCCGCCAGGGTGGCGGACAGGCGGGCCAGTTCCTGTTCGTTCGACAAGTCGAGGCCGGCGGAGTTGGGCCGCTCCGGCGCGTAGAGGTCGCGCGGCCGGGCGATCAGCGCGTGCGGCGCGCCGAGCGGCTGGATGGCCCGCGCCACCGCCACCGGGTCGGCCACCAGATCATCCACGGGCACGGACGTGTCGGCGATCCGGTTGACGAAGGAGCTGTTGGCCCCGTTCTCCAGCAGGCGGCGCACCAGATAGGCCAGCAGCGTTTCGTGCGTGCCGACCGGCGCGTAGATGCGGCAGGGCCGCTTCAGCGGGCCGACCACCTCCTTGTACAGCGGCTCGCCCATGCCGTGCAGGCACTGGAATTCGTACTGGCCGACGTGGAAGTCGGGGCCGGCCAGCTCGTAGATGGTCGCCAGCGTCTGGGCGTTGTGGGTGGCGAACTGCGGGAACACCGCGTCCGGGGCGCCCAGCAGCTTGCGCGCGCAGGCGACGTAGGACACGTCGGTGTAGACCTTGCGCGTGTAGACCGGGAAGTCGTCCAGCCCGTCGAGCTGGGCGCGCTTGATCTCGGCGTCCCAATAGGCGCCCTTGACCAGCCGGACCATCAGCCGGTGGCCGCTGCGCCGCGCGAGGTCGATCAGGAAGTCGATGACGGCCGGGCAGCGCTTGCCATAGGCCTGCACGACGAAGCCGAGACCGTTCCAGCCCGCCAGATCCGCGTCGAAGCAGAGCGATTCCATCAGATCGAGCGAGAGTTCCAGCCGGTCGGCCTCCTCCGCGTCGATGTTCAGGCCGATGTCGTAGCCCTTGGCCAGCAGCGCCAGCGCCTTCACGCGCGGCAGCAGTTCCACCATCACACGGTCGGCCTGGGCGCGCGCATAGCGGGGGTGGATGGCCGACAGCTTGATGGAGATGCCGGGGCCGTCGTAAATGCCGCGCCCGGCGGCGGCCTTGCCGATGGCGTGGATGGCGCGCTCGTAGTCGGCGTAGTAGCGGGCGGCGTCCTCCGCCGTCATGGCGGCCTCGCCGAGCATGTCGTAGGAGTAGCGGAAGCCCTCCGCCTCCATCTTGCGGCTGTTGGTCAGCGCCTCGGCGATGGTCTGGCCGGTGACGAACTGCTCGCCCATCATGCGGATGGCGAAATCGACGGCCTTGCGGATCAGCGGCTCGCCCCCGCGCGCGATCAGGCGGGTCAGGGCGGAGGACAGCGCCTGCGCGCTGACCGAGGCGGTCAGCTTGCCGGTGATGAGCAGGCCCCAGGTGGCGGCGTTGACGAACAGCGACGGGCTGTGGCCGAGATGCGCCTGCCAGTCGCCGCCGGACAGCTTGTCGCGGATCAGCGCGTCGCGGGTGGCGGCGTCGGGGATGCGCAGCAGCGCCTCGGCCAGGCACATCAGGGCAAGGCCTTCCTGGCTGGACAAGCTGTATTCGTGGATCAGCCCCTCCACCCCGCGCCCCGGCGGCTTGGCGCGCAGCGCGGTGATGAGCGTGCGGGCGGTCGCCTGGGCGGCCTTGGCGACGGCGGGGGGCAGCGTCGCCTGCTCCAGCAGGACGGGCAGGATGTCGGTTTCGGACCGGCGGTAGGCGGCGGTGATGGCGGCGCGCAGCGCGCTCGCCGGGCGGATGGGCGGCGCGAAGGCCGCGAAGGGGTGCGGGGCCGCCACCTGGGTGCCCGCCTCGATCCCGGTTGCCGCCTTGATCCCGGATGCCGTCGTGGTCTCGAAAGGCTTCATCATGCTGGTCATGGGTGTCGTCCGCTCTGTTCGGCAGGCCCGCGACGGGCGGGGTGGTGTTTCGTCAAGTGGGGTTTGGCGGTCAGCGGCGCAATCGCCGCCGGCGTGTCTTCAACACAGGTTCAGTACAGAAGGCCATTTCCTCTACCGCCCGTTTTGGCGAGCGGCCGTGGTTTGGCCGAAATGCCTTCCGGCGTCTTTCCCCGTGCGACGAAAACAAGGTTAGCCACAAACCCGCCGTGCTTCCAGTGTTGCTTTCGCCGTCTTTCCGTTGTAACTACGGAATGCAAGCTTCCGGAGCGTGAAAATGACGGACATCGACAAAATCGACCGGCGGATCCTCTCGATTCTTCAGGTCGATGGCCGCATATCGGCGGTCGACCTCGCGGATCGGGTCGGCCTGTCGCCGACCACCACCGGGGAACGTCTGCGCCGGCTTCAGAAGGAGGGGTACGTCACGGGCTTCACGGCCCGGCTGGACCCGCACCGGCTCGGCTTCGGATTGCTGGTGTTCGTCGAGGTGCTGCTCGACAAGACCACGCCGGACGTCTTCGACAAGTTCGCCCAGGCGGTGCGCAACATGCCGGAGGTGCTGGAGTGCCACATGGTGGCCGGCGGATTCGACTATCTGGTGAAGACCCGCGTCGCCGACATGGCGGCCTACCGGCATTTCCTGGGGGAGGTTCTGCTCTCCCTGCCGGGCGTGCGCGAAACCCGCACCTACGCGGTGATGGAGGAGGTGAAGAACGACAGCCCCTTGCCGCTGTGAGGCGCGGCGAAAGGGGTACGGTCACCCCCTGTTCCCAACGCGGTTCTCAACCTGCGTCATGCTGAACGACCGGGCCTCGATCCATATTGAGAAGGAACGAAACGCGAGGGAATAGAGCCTGAAAACACAAAAGCCCGCCGGTGTTCCGGCGGGGCAAGGCAATCCGGCAGGACAAGACAAGGGGAGGACGGCCATGAACGCGTTCTTTCTCTTCACCGGCAGCGGCCCGCTGGTGATCCTGACGTCCTACGGCTCGATCGAGGACCAGGAGTTGGTTCGCAAACTCGCCACCAAAGGCATCGACAAGTTCGTCGCCTACTCCATCCCGCTGTCCCTGGCGAAGGAACGCTATGGCCGGCACTTCGACATGGTGTGCCACGACCTTCGGGAAACGGACGACTTGCGCGTGCTGGACTACAACGGCCAGCACGCACTGCATCTTTTCCACTTCCGCGAAATGGGCCAGCCGGTCGCCCACGAGCCGTCGCCGTCACGCTGGTAACGGATCGCCGGGCGTGGCGCTTGCGGCCTCGATGCTCCCTATGCCTTGATCTTGGTTTCGGTGTAGGGGGTGTCGGCCGGGCGGGAAGGCGCCACCCAGCGGTGCCAGGCGCCGCCGATGAAGGGCATGGGGTCGTCCAGGAAGAGGGTCGATTTGGCCTCGCAGGACAGCATCCAGGGAAGCCACTCGGTCAGCGGCACGCCCCAGACGCGCGACGCCTTCGCGTCCACCAGCGGGTGGACCCAGCGCACGCCGACCTGCACCGGTCGCACCTCCGGCCGGGGATAGCCGACCAAATCAGCGTAGGCGAGCGCCGGCAAGTTCGCCCCGGCGAGCGCGCCGGGGAAATGCCACAGGTTGAAGCGGGGGTTGACCTCCAGCAGGTACAGGCGGCCGTTCGGGGCGCGCTTGAAGTCGAACTTGGCGACACCCGTCAGGCCCAGCTTGGCCGTCAGGGAGCGGCCGAGCGCGCGCACGTCCGCCTCGTCGGTGATAGTCACCGCCGTGGTGTGGCCGTACTCCCGGGGGTAGGTGCGGATCTTGCGGCCGGTGAACTCGGCGACGATCTCGCCCGTGGGATCGACGTAGACGTGATAGCTCTCGATGCCGGTTTCGGCGCCGGGGATGAGTTCCTGCGCCAGCAGGTCTTCGCCCGCCGCGGCGAAGTGCGGCCACAGCGCCCGCAACTCCTCGGCGCTGTCGATTTGGCGGGCTTTGGCGGCCTCCCCCATCGCCACCCAGGCGCGGCCCCGTGTGGCGGGCTTGACGATCAACGGAAAGTTCAGGTCGAGGTCCGGCGGCGCGTCGGATGCGGTCAGGCGCAGGCGGCGCGTCGCCGGCACCGGCAGGTCGAGCCGTTCGGCCAGACGCTGGAAGCGGGTCTTGTCGACGAGGTCTTCGACCAGTTGCGCGTCGGCGAGGACGAAGCGGAACGCCTTGGACAGGTGGTCGCGATAGCGCGACACCAGCAGCAGCTGGACGTCGTCCTCGAAATACAGCACCGGCCGTTCGGGCTGGCTCGCCCCGAAGGCGACCAGCCGCTCCACCAGCCGGTCCTGGTCCTTCCCGAGGTCGTTCCAGGGGATGACGTGATCGGTGAAGCGCGAGTAGTGCGTCGGCGCGCCGGGGGTGGCGACGGCGGCGCAACGGATGCCGGCCAGACCGATGGGACGCAGCAGGTTCATGCTGCCCATCACGCAGGCAAGCGGCTGTTGTCGGACAGAGCCGTCCATGGATCCCTCCAGGCTTTGCGCGGGCAGGCGTTGCGCGGGGAGCAAGGAAACCTTTGCAGGCGAATGCTCGCACAGCGCGCGGCCGAAGGTGATCCCGGTTTATGAAGTAGCGCTTCTTGCTGCGGGGCAGCATCAAGGGGGCAGCGCGAAGTTCCGCGCGGGGTGAAGGCTCTACTCCTTCCACCCCCCGCATCACGCCTCAGAAACGCGCGCCGGCCAGATGGGCCAATTGGGCGCCGATCTCGTAATAGGCCTCCTTCGCGGCCCGGTATTTGGCGGGCTCGGGCGCGCTGACCGGCAGCGGGAGGTCCGCCTCGGCGACCGCGCCGAGCACGAACTGCGCGAGGCACCGCCCGAACACCGTGCCGGGCGCGATGCCCCGGCCGTTGTAGCCGCTGAAGGAGACGACCTGCCGGCCCAGGCGGTGGAAGCGCGGCAGGGCGTTCCCGGTCATGCCGATCTGGCCGTACCATTCGGTTTCGAACCGCACCCCCCGCAGCTGCGGGAACAGCTTGGCGAGCGCCCGGCGGCCCCAGTCGCGGTGGATCGCCAGCCCCGTCCCGCGCAGCGCGCCGACGCTGCCGAAGACGAGCCGGCCCTGCTGGTCGAAGCGGAAGGAACTCAGCACCTCGCGGGTGTCCCACGCCCCCTGCCGCTCCGGCAGGATGGAGCGGCGCAGATCGTCGGAGAGCGGCTCCGTGGCGAGGTTGAAGTAGGGCAGATGGACGAGTTCGGCGCGCACCTCCGGCCAGACCCCGCTGGTGTAGGCGTTGGTCGCGACGATCACCCAGCGCGCGCGCACCGTGCCGCCCGGCGTCCGCAGGCGCCACGCGGTGCCCTCGTCAGACACCGACTCGACCGGGCTGGCGGTGTGGACGACCGCACCGGCGGCGATGGCCGCGGCCGCCAGCCCACGGGCGTAGGCGAGCGGCTGGATGGTCCCGGCGCGCAGGTCGAGCAGCGAGCCCGCGTAGGCCGTAGTCCCGACCTTGCGCGCCGTCTCCTCCGCGCCCAGCAGGTGGACCGGGGCGCCGCGCTCCTGCCACTGGCGGCAGCGCTCCTGAAGCTCCTTGAAGCCGCCCGGCCCCACCGCGCAGTGCAGGGTGCCGCGATGCTCGGCCTCGCAGGCCATGCCGTGCCGTTCCACCAGATCGAAGACGGCGGCCGGCGCGTTGCCGAGCAGGTCGAGCAGCCGCTGTCCATGCACGGCCCCCAGCACGGCGGGAAGCTCGTCCGGCATGACCCACATCCCGGCGTTGACGAGGCCGACGTTGCGGCCGGACCCGCCGAAGCCGATCTCCACCCCCTCCAGCACGGCGACGGACGCGCCGCCCTGCGCGAGGTGGAGCGCCGCCGACAGGCCGGTGAAGCCCGCGCCGATCACGGCCACGTCGACGGCGATGTCGCCCTGGAGGGCGGTGGTGGCCGGGGGCGGCGGAGCGGACCGCTCCCACAGGCCATGGCTGCGCTGATCGTTCTTCATGCGGCGCCTTCTTCAGGTTGGGCGAGGATGGTCCCGGCTTTGGTTGAGCCCCGGCGGAGGAGCACATCATGCGCCTCTGGCATCATCCTCGCCCGCGGGTCCGGTTGTTTCAAACGATGTTGCCGTGTAACCTCATGACGGATTGGAATGATATGGGCACAAGGATGACGTAACGTGGCGATCGTGCGCCGTTTCCTGCCCTCCATGTCGCTGCTGAGCGCGTTCGAGGCCTCCGCCCGCCATCAGAGCTTCACGGCCGCGGCGATCGAGCTTAACCTGACGCAGAGCGCCGTCAGCCGCCAGATCCGGGCGCTGGAGGACATGCTGGGGGCGGAGCTGTTCGTGCGCGAGCGGCAGACCGTGCGCCTGACGCTGGCCGGCGAGACCTACGCGCAGCAGGTGCGCGAGGCCTTGCAGCACATCGCCACGGCAACGCTGAACTTCCGCGCCAACCCGCGCGGCGGCACGCTCAATCTGGCGATCCTGCCGACCTTCGGCACGCGGTGGCTGGCCCCCCGCCTGCCCGGCTTCGTGGCCGAACATCCGGGGATCACCGTCAACCTGACCACCCGGCTGGCCCCCTTCGACTTCCAGATCGAACAGGTCGACGCGGCGATCCATTTCGGGATGCCGGACTGGCCGGGCGCCGAACTCGACCCGCTGATGAGCGAGACGGTGGTCCCCGCCTGCAGCCCCCAACTGCGCGACCGGCACCGGTTCGCAAAGCCGGGGGACCTGCTGGCCGCCCCGCTCCTGCATCTGGTTTCGCGGCCCGACGCGTGGGAACGCTGGTTCGAGGCCATGGGCGTGACGCCGGACGGCGTGCGCGGCATGCTGATCGACCAGTTCGCCACGGTGGCGCAGGCCGCGACCTCCGGCATGGGGGTGGCGCTGCTGCCCCGCTTCCTGTTCGAAGCGGAACTGGCGCGCGGCGATCTGGTGGAAGCGCTCGACGGGCCGGTCGAGAGCGCCGGGCGCTACTACCTCGCCTGGCCCACCAATCGCGAGTCCTACCCGCCGCTCCAGGCCTTCCGCGGCTGGATCCGCAAGCAGGCGGTTGGGTTCTGAAGAAGCGACCATAAGTCCCCTCTCCCGCCCCCGGCGGGAGAGGGCTTTTTACGCGCCCTTGCGGATCACGCCGGGCCGACGAAGCTCCAGCGCATGGTCTCGCCGCTGCGGAAGGGCAGCACGGCGTCGCCGTCGGCGGTCAGCACGATGTCCGGGGTGGTGGAGGCGGTGCGCTCCAGCACCACCCGCTCCTCGCTTGCCGGCAGACCGTAGAAACGCGGGCCGTTCAGGCTGGCGAAGGCCTCCAGCTTGTCCAGCGCGCCCGCCTGCTCGAAGGCCTCGGCGTAGAGTTCCATCGCGTTGGCGGCGGTGAAGCAGCCGGCGCAGCCGCAGGCGCTTTCCTTCGCGGTGACCGGGTGCGGGGCTGTGTCGGTGCCCAGGAAGAAAGGGCTCTCGCCGGAGATCGCGGCTTCGACCAGGGCCACGCGGTGCTTCTCGCGCTTGGCGATGGGCAGGCAGTAGAGGTGCGGGCGGATGCCGCCCTGGAAGATGTGGCTGCGGTTGATCAGCAGGTGGTGCGCGGTGATCGTCGCCCCGACGCGGCCTGACGCGGCGTGGTCGCGCACGAAGGCCACGGCCTCCGCCGTCGTGGCGTGCTCCAGCACCACGCGCAGGGTCTTGTGGCGCTCCAGCAGCGGGACCAGGACGCGGTCGATGAAGACGGCCTCGCGGTCGAAGATGTCCACGTCGCCGTCGGTGACCTCGCCGTGGATCAGCAGCGGCATGCCGACCTCGGCCATGCGCTCCAGCACCGGGGCGATCCTGGCGATGTCGGTCACGCCGTGGGCGCTGTTGGTGGTGGCGTTGGCCGGGTAGAGCTTGGCTGCCGCGAAGACGCCGTCCTGGAAGCCGCGCGCCAGATCGTCGGCGTCGGTGCCGTCGGTCAGGTAGGCGGTCATCAGCGGCGTGAAGGACAGCCCGTCCGGCAGGGCCGCCAGGATGCGCTCCCGATAAGCCACGGCGTCGGCGGCGGTGGTCACCGGCGGCTTCAGGTTCGGCATGATGATGGCGCGGCCGAACTGGCGCGCGGTGAAGGGCAGCACCGCCTTCAGCATGGCGCCGTCGCGCAGGTGCACATGCCAGTCGTCGGGACGGCGAAGGACGAGACGGTCGGTGGGCATGACGGCTCCGGCGCGAAAAGAACTGGGGTCGCCGGTGTTCTAGCCCCTTCCGGCCTTCACGGAAAGCCGGTAAAACCGTGGCCTTCCCGAAGATTTTCGAAGCCAGACGTGCGCCGATGAGCCTGATCACCCCCCGCACCCCGCCCGGAACGATGGAGTTGCTGCCGCGCCAGCAGGTGGCCTTCCAGCGTCTTCTCGACACCATCCGCCGGGGCTACGAGCGCTTCGGCTTCGTGCCGGTGGAAACCCCGGTGTTCGAGACGGTGGACACCCTGCTGACCAAGTCCGGCGGCGAGACGGAGAAGCAGGTCTATTTCGTGCAGTCCACCGGCGCCATCCAGCAGGGGCACAAGCCGGACATCGCGCTGCGCTTCGATCTGACCGTGCCGCTCGCCCGCTATGTGGCGGAGCATGAGCGCGACCTCGCCTTTCCCTTCCGCCGCTACCAGATCCAGCGCGTCTACCGGGGCGAGCGCGCCCAGCGCGGGCGCTTCCGCGAGTTCTACCAGTGCGATATCGACGTGATCGGCAAGGACAGCCTGTCGCCGCACTATGACGCGGAGATCCCGGCGGTCATCTACCACGTCTTCAGCGAGCTGGACTTCGGCGGCTTCACCATCAACGTGAACAACCGCAAGGTCCTGCTGGGCCTGCTGGACGGGCTGGGCATCGACGACGCCGAAAAGCGCGTGCTGGTCCTGCGCGAGATCGACAAGCTGGACAAGATCGGCCGCGACAAGGTGCGCGACAGCCTGACCGGCAATCTCGGCGCCCCGGCGGAGGTGGCGGAGAAGATCCTGTCGCTGATCGACGCCAAGGGAACCAACGAGGAGACGCTGGCCGCGCTCAACGCGCTGAACGTCGACAACGAGACCTTCCGCCAGGGCGTGTCGGAGCTGACGACCGTCATAGAGGGGCTGAAGGCCTTCCAGGTGCCGGACGGGGTGGTGCGCATCAACCTCGCCATCGCGCGCGGGCTCGACTACTACACCGGCACGGTCTACGAGACTTTCCTGAACGACCATCCGGGCATCGGCAGCGTGTGCTCCGGCGGGCGCTACGACAATCTGGCCAGCCACTACACCAAGTCGAAGCTGCCGGGCGTGGGCATCTCCATTGGCGCCACGCGGCTGTTCTACCAACTGATGGAAGCCGGCATCATCAAGGACGGCGGCGCCACGGCCGAGGTGCTGGTGACCCAGATGGACCCGGCGCTGTCCGCCGACTACTACCGTCTGGCGACGGAACTGCGGGCGGCCGGCATCAACACGGAAATCCAGCTCGACGGCGGCAAGATCGCCAAGCAGATGAAGTACGCGGACCGCGCCGGCATCCCCGTGGTGGTCCTGATGGGCTCCGACGAGAAGGCGCGCGGCACGGCGACCCTGAAGCATCTGGTGAAGGGCGAGCAGGTCGAGGTCCCGCTGGCCGAGATCGCCGTCAAGGCAAAAGAATTGCTGGGGCGGTGAGGCCGCAGGTTGGGTTGCGCAAAACCGCGACCCAACCTTTTCCCATTCTACAGGCTGTATTGTTCTTCGAAACGATTTAGACGATTGGCACGCGGAAGCGGGCCCACACCAGAGAAAGAAATCAAAAAAGGCGTTTTGTGGTTCTCGAACTTCGGCGAGACTTTTTTTCCCGCGCACGCTTATTGCGAATTGCCATTCGCTTTAGATTCATACGGCCTCATTCGCCGGCTCTCAACGAATGCCTCTGGCATCCGCCTGCCGCCAGCGGGAACGAAGCACCCGCGAGAGGCCAAGCGCCGTCGCCGTCCAAAGCGGATCAAAATCCGCTTCAGGCGGTTGCGTTCGAAGTCGGCGATGACCGGCTTTTCGGCAACCGGTGACAGGTCAGGCGCAACCCCGGCATTCTTTTCCATGGGAAACGTGAGCGCCCGGGCGCACGTGGTTAGGCTGCTTCGGCACCAGAAGCATGGACGAATCAGCGACTGCCCCTCGTTCCCGCCGCCCTAGGTTGAGTCCTGGTGGTTTGCCTGGGCTGAGCGCATGTAATACCGTTGCGCTGAAGCGCTGACCCACCTGCTCTTACTTCATCGTCAAGCCCGGCCATGACGATGTGGGATGTGTCGGGACGTCCGCTCGGCGGTATAACGTGTGGAGAGAGTCGTGAAAGCGGTCTTATGGTCTTTTTCGATAATGCTGGCGCTGTCCTCTACCTCTTTGATGGCGCAAGAAGGTATTTCAGATCTTACTTTGTCCGAGGCGGCAGATTTGAAAAGGCAAATCGCTGCCTGTTGGAGCGCAGGGGAGCTCGAAAAACTTCAAGGAGGGGCCATGCCCGCCCGCCTGTCATTTGATGAAGGCGGCAACTATGTCGGTATGTCGCTCGTTGATCGCAACGCCGTTTTGTCCGATCCGGTTTATCGCGCAGTCGGGCAGTCTCTAATTCGAACATTTAGTAAGTGCAAACATGTGAAAGCACCGGAACGCTTGAAAGGGCGGCAGGTCGAAGTTGTTGTTTCGATAAGATTGGATGACTTTTCGAACAATCCCGCCGGAACGGCCGCCAATCCGAACGATCAGCAAAAGTCCGGAAACGGCGCGCTATCGATGCCCCGAAACAATGATACTGCAAGGCCGATATCAAACGCTGACGCCGCAGCCTTGAGAAGACTTTTTTACTGCCACACTTACATCGGCTCGTTCTACACAGTCGCCGGAAACAGCTTTCGTCCAATCAGTGACGATGCGCAGAAAGCGGCAGTCACATCATTCGGCAAGTTGAATGAATTGGTGCAAAAGCTAAATGCAACAGGCTTTTCTAATATTGTCAAAAATTATTATGATGACTCTACTATAGGGCAGTCCGTGAAAGACGCGGGAGGCATCGAAGGGAGAATGGGAATCTATATCGTTGTAAAAAGGTGGAGTGACATATCGAAATGCGTGAATGATATGAACGCGGGAAACAACGTATTGTCGTCCACAACAGGCGGGAAAGTGCAATTCACAGAAATGGATTTTAGTTATGCATACGGTTTTTACCGGAGTGGAGTGAATGTAAATTATAACATTGATGATGTAACCTATTGCGTCAGTAGCATCATGATTGAAATCGCAAATGTGATAAAAGCGAGCAAGCTCAGCGCTCAGGAAATAGCATTCAACATAGAACCAGCAAAGCAGTTGTTTATTGATGGATTTGAAAAAGTAAAAAGGACTTTACTTGCTCGTGGGTACACAGAAAGCCAGTTCAGCGAATACACATCGCGGTTTCATGCTGACAAGATGCAGTACAAGGGCGGTCTTCAGGAGCTTGGGAGGTGCGTTCCCATTGTGAGCCGTTTTATCGCGTCCCAATAAGTTGCAGGTTTTCTTACCTGATATTGATAACCCGATCGGAGCCCCCGTCCGGCATGCTTCTGGGGCAGCGCGGCGTCCGGAAGGCCGTGTTGTCCGGGGGCGCGCGTCGGCAAGGCAACTCCACACCCACACCGCTCCGGTGATCGCGGCGAGGATGGCCAACTCGGAGATGAAGCGGGGGATGGTGACCGGGAGGATATCGCGCGCCATGCGTGCCCCCCCAAAAAGCCCGTCTGAACCGCGCCACCAGGACGGTGAGGCCACGGGTTGGGTTGCGCGCCGACGCAACCCAACCCGTGGCAACCGCGCAAACGGCAAGAAGACCAGTTTCCGGGTATTTTCATAGGATTTGGAAAGTATTCTTTGCGGCTCCGGAATGGACGCTCCATCCCCTCACAAGCGCCGCCGTTGGCGCGCCGCGCTTTGACCACACGGCCATTCGGTGAATTCGTGACCGTCACACCACAGCGCCGCACGAAATCGAGGTAAGACTATTTCGGAATGGCTTCCGTCCACCGGACGGGAGGACGCTACACCGGTTGTTAACCAACCAACCCCTACATTTCGGCCAGATCGTCCGGCGAATTTCTCCGGCGTTTTAACCAACGCGCGACGCTTTTCCCGAATCATCGCGCGAACATGTCTGGAGCCGACATGACTCGGTTGTGGTGGCGTCGTGCAATCTGGGGTGTCGCCTTCGCGGCGACGGTGGCCGGGCTGGGCACCGTCGCGCGGGAGGAGATGCGCACATCCCGGCTTCAGGCCCGGCTGCTGTCCACCTACGCCCACGACATGACCTACACGCTGCGCGAGGGGCCGAACACCGCCGCGCGCTACCCCACCCAGGGGCCGTACAACGAGCGGCTGGGCTACATCGGGCTGCCGGGCTATCTGAAGTCGCTGACCGACGACATGTACGCGGTCGAGATGCAGGCGCAGATCTCGCCGCAGCTCAGCGCCTTCATGGCGGCGGGCGGCTTTCCCATCTACCACGAGAAAACGCGGGCCGGGCTGACCCTGCTGGACCGCAACGGCACGACCATGTTCTCCGCCCGTTATCCGGAGCGGGTGTTCACCAGTTTCGAGGACGTGCCGGCGCTGGTCGCCAAGACGCTGCTGTTCATCGAGAACCGCGAACTGCTGAACGACGACGAGCCGCGCCGCAACCCGGCGGTGGAATGGGACCGCTTCGCCGGCGCCGTGCTGATGCTGCCGGTGCAGTGGCTGAAGCCGGGGTCGCGCTCGCCGGGCGGGTCCACGCTCGCCACGCAGATCGAGAAGTACCGCCACTCCCCCGACGGGCAGACCACCGGCGCCACGGAGAAGCTGCGCCAGATGGCGTCGGCCAGTGTCCGCGCCTATCTGGACGGCGAGGACACCAGCGCGCACCGCCGCCGCATCCTGGTCGATTACCTGAACTCCACCCCGCTGACCGCCCGCCCCGGCTTCGGCGAGGTGAACGGGCTGGGCGACGGGCTGTGGGCCTGGTACGGCACCGACCTCGCCATCGCGCAGAAGGTGCTGTCGGAGGAGCCGGCCGACGCCCGCGCGCTGCAATTGAAAGCGCTGGCCTACAAGCAGGTGCTGAGCCTTCTGCTGGCCCAGCGCCGCCCCTCCCTCTACCTGATCCAGGACCGCGGCGCGCTGGAGCGGCTGGCGAACAGCCACCTGCGCGTGCTGCATCAGGCCGGCGTGATCGACGAGGCGCTGCGCGACGCCGCGCTGAACCTGACGCTGAAGTTCCGGGACGAGTCGCCGCAGCCGCAGGCCGCCAACTTCGTGGAGCAGAAGGCGACCAACGCCATCCGCGCGCGGCTTCTGTCCATGCTGGGGGTGCCCAGCCTCTACCAGCTCGACCGCACCGACCTGACGGCGGAGTCCACCCTGGACGCCCCCACCCAGCAGCGCGTGGTGGAGGTGCTGGCGAAGCTGAACGAGCCGGCCTTCGCCGCCCAGATGGGCCTGACCGGCGAACGGCTGCTGGACGTCAAGAACAGCGACCTGTCGAAGATCATCTACTCCGTCACGATCTACGAGCGGGGCGAGGACGCCAACTACCTGCGCATCCAGGCCGACAATCTGGACCAGCCCATGGACATCAACGAGGGCGCCAAGCTCGACCTCGGCTCGACGGCCAAGCTGCGCACGCTGTCCACCTATCTGGAGATCATCGCGGAGTTGCACACCCGCTACAGCCACCTGCCCAAGGACTTCCTCGCCGACGTGGAGGAGGAGGCGTCCGACACCCTGACGCGCTGGGCGGCGAACTGGCTCGCCACCACCCACAACCGCGGGCTGGGCGCCATGCTGGATGCGGCCATGGACCGCCGCTACTCCGCCAACCCCGGCGAGGCCTTCTTCACCGGCGGCGGCGTGCACACCTTCGTGAACTTCAACAGCAAGGACAACGGCAGCACCATGCCGTTGACCGAGGCGCTGCGGAACTCCGTCAACCTGCCCTTCATCCGCCTGATGCGCGACATCGTGCAGTTCTACATGGCGGAGGGCGGCGACGACACCGCCGACATCCTGCACAACCCCGACCACCCGGCCCGGCAGGCCTACCTCGCCCGCTTCGCGGACAAGGAGGGCAGCGACTTCCTGAACCGCTTCTACACCAGCTACCGCAAGCGCAGCCCGGACGAGGCGCTGACCATGCTGGCCGCGCGGTCGCGCCCGATGCCGCACCGCCTGTCGGTGATCTTCCGCACCGTGCGGCCGGAGGCCGGCGTGAAGGAGTTCGGCGCCTTCCTGCGCGCCCGCCTGCCCGACGCGAAGCTGGACGACGGCGACATCGCCTCGCTGTATTCCAAGTACGGGCCGGACAAGTTCCCGCTGAACGACCTGGGCTATCTGGCGCGCGTCCATCCGCTGGAGCTGTGGCTGGTCGCCTATCTCCAGAAGCACCCCGACGCCAAGCGGCACGAGGTGCTGGAGGCCAGCGCGCGGGAACGCCAGGAAAGCTACAAGTGGCTGTTCAAGAAGGGCCAGGCCGCCCAGAACACGCGCATCCGCATCGGGCTGGAGGAGGAAGCCTTCCAGCGCATCACCGAGCAGTGGCGCAAGCTGGGCTACCCGTTCGAAACGCTGGTCCCGTCCTTCGCCACCGCCATCGGCAGCTCCGCCGACCGGCCGGCCGCGCTGGCCGAGCTGGTGGGCATCATCCAGAACGACGGCGTGCGCCAGCCGACCGTGCGCGTGAAGAAGCTGCATTTCGCCGCCGGCACACCCTACGAGGCCATGGTGGGGCTGGGCGAGATGCGCGGCCAGCGCGTGATGAAGCCGGAAGTCGCCGCGACCCTGCGCAAGGCGCTGACCGACGTGGCGCAGAACGGCACCGCCAAGCGCGTCTGGGGATCCTTCAAGGACGCTTCCGGCCAGATCATCCCCATCGGCGGCAAGACCGGCACCGGCGACCACCGGCTGGACCGCTACGGACCCGGCGGCCACCTGATCGAATCCCGCGCGGTGAACCGGACGGCGACCTTCGCCTTCTTCATCGGCGACCGCTTCTTCGGCACCATGACCGCCTTCGTCCATGGGCCGGAGGCCGACAACTACCACTTCACCAGCGCCCTGCCCGCCCAGCTGCTGAAGAGCATCGCCCCGGCGCTCCAGCCGCTGATCGAACCGGGCGTGACCAAGACGGCCGACACCGGCAAGCCGCAGACGGGGTTGTAAGGGCGGCGGAGAGGCTGCGTCCTTTGGTGGCATAGGAGACCGGCGGCGACCATGCGACGATGCCGCTTCCCTGCCATCGGACGCGAATTCCCCCATGCCGCGACGGCGCGCCGCCCTCTTCATCGCCCTGCTCCTCGGAGCGCTGGTCGGCGCTTCGCCCGCCAGGGCCGCCGACCTATTCGCGGAGATGCAGCGCGTGACCTTCGCCAGCGCGTCGGACATGGGATCCGGCGAGCGGCTGGAACTGGTGGGTCATCTGAGCCGCCCGGACGGGCCGGGTCCGTTTCCCGCCGTGGTTCTGCTGCACGGCTGCGGAGGCCTGCGCCCCAACACGGCGGTCTGGCGTCGGTTCTTCACCGAGCGCGGCTACGCCATCCTCGCCATCGACAGCTTCGGCCCGCGCGGCGTGGCGGAAATCTGCCGCAATGCCGGCGCGGTGACCTGGAGCATGCGCGCGGCGGACGCCTTCGGCGCGCTCGACCATTTGGTGAAGCAGCCGTTCATTCAAGCCGACTCGGTGCTGGTGATGGGCTTTTCCCACGGGGCGGGGATCGCGCTGGACGTCGTCTCGTCCCACCGGCTGAACGGCAAGCCGAACGGCCGGCCGGACGGCACCCCGCGCTTCCGGGCGGCGCTGGCCTTGTACCCCGCCTGCGCTTACAAGGCGCGCCAGACCGCCGAATACCGCGCACCGGTCTTCATCGGCATCGGAACGGAGGACGACTGGACCCCGGCCCGCTTCTGCGAGGAATTGCTCACCAAGCATCGCGGGACGGCGCCGATGGAACTCCGTCTGTATCCGGAGGCCGCCCATTCCTTCGACAATCTCGACCGTCCGGCCACTTATTTGCGGACCGTGCTGAACCGCAACAGTCCGACGGGTCGGGGTGCCACCGTCGGCGGCAGCCCGGAAGCCCTGGCGGCCGCTCAGGCCGACCTGGACCGCTTCCTGGCAACGGCGCGCCCGGGGCGGGGATAGCCCAGCCCCGGCTCTTTACGCGAGGGCGAAGGTGTCCCGCGCCATGGCGGCGGATGGGGCCGACGGCGGCAGCGCCGACAGCAGCACTTCCAGCTCCACCGCCGCCAGCGTCTCCGGCAGTTCCGGCCGAAAAGCCCGCAGGCTGTCCAGTGCCACGCCAAAGGCGCTGTCGTGATCGCCTTCGTCCAGCGCCGCGAGATACGCGTGCGCGACGGTGGCGGCTTCGTCCGGCGTCAGGTCATCGACCCGCAGATGGATGTTGGGCAACATGGCGTCGATTCTCGTACGGAAAAGGACGGAGAATCGCACGATACGCGGTTATGGTTAACAGAACCTTTCAGCCCCGACCCGCACGGAGGGCGGCCATCCGCGTCCAGGCTGAGCCTCTCAAAGCGGGTCGTTGCGGTCGCGGCGGTCGCGCGGGTTGGCGTGGCCGATGATCGCGCTGAAGCCGAAGAGCAGCAGGAGCACGCCCGTCACGATCTCGATCCCGCACACCAGGCGCACGGCCCCGGTCACCGGATGGATGTCGCCGTAGCCGACGGTCGCGAAGGTGACCAGCGAGAAATACAGCCCCTCCGGGAAGGTCAGGTCGCGGCGCACGCCCTCCACCACGAAGTTCGGCTCGATCATGAAACGGTCCATGATCGTGTAGAGCGCGCCGAACATGATGATGCAGAGCGAATAGAAGGTCAGGAACGCAAAGGCCGGGAGGACCAGACGCGCCGCCTGCTGGAAAAAGCCTTCGAACAGAAGCCCGGCGTCGAGCAGGAAAATCGCGATGTCGCGGGCGACGAAGGCGACGATCATGCCGATGGCCGCCATCGACAGGATGAAGATGACCGTCAGGGTGTCGGGCGAAATGTTGCGGCCGGGAAGCAGGAAGGTCAGCGCGCCAATGCCCCAGACCGGGGCCATCCACAGGAAGATCCGGTCGAAATGAGCTCCTTCGCGCAGGCGCCTGGACATGACGATGCTGCGGATGTCCGCCGCCCGCCACCACGCCCCGCCCAGGAAGGCGCCCAGCGGAATCACGAAGGCCACCGCCTGGATCAGCGGCCCTATGTCGTGGAAATTGCTTTCCAGAAAGAAGACGTAGACGCAGGCGTACACGCCGATGAAGTTCGCCAGCGCGAGGCTGAAGAACTGGCTGCCCGGGAAGATGTAGTGGAACGCGCCGACCACCAGACCGACCGAGCCCAGCAGCACGAAGGCCAGATCGCCCGACACCGACCGAATCGACAAAGCGATCATGCCCTGCAACAGCGCGGTGAGCACGGCACCGCTGACCCACGACGTGCGTTGGGATGCGGCGCGCGGTGCGTGCGACGGGCCGGCGGCCTTCGGGCGGCGGTCGGGTACGATCTGGTCCATACGGCGAATCGTCTGAGGGTGGCTGCTTCCTTATAGCGTCACAGAGGTTCGATTTGGCAGGGTTTTCGCAGACGAACTGCCGGCGGTGGCAATGATCACAAGCGTGGCCGCCGGCCTTTACCAGCCGCCGGTCGCCAGCCACCGGTCCACCATGTCCAGCCGGTCCCAGCCCCAGAATGGCTCGTCGTCCACGATGACGAAGGGGGAGCCGAAAACGCCCCGGTCGATGGCCGCCTCGGTCTCGGCGCGCAGGCGGTCCTTCACGTCCTGGTCCTGGAGCGCCGCGGCCACCGCCGCCCGGTCGAGCCCGATCCCACCGGCGATTTCCACCACCGTCTCGGCGGGGGCAATGTCGCGGCCCTCGCCCCAATGGGCGTGGTAGAGGGTGCGGGCCAGCAGCTTCGCCTGTTCCGGATGCTGGTCGGTCAGCCAATAAAAGGCGCGCGAGGCCGCCACGCCGTTGACCGGCGCCGAATCGGGATAGGTGAAGGGAGCCTTGGTCAACCGCGCGATTCGGCCCACGTCATGGACCAGATATTCGCCCCGCAACGGTTGTTGCAGGTTTGGTTTCATTCCCGTCACCTTGAAGATGGCGCCGAGCAGGATCGGACGCCAGGTAACGGTGCGGCCGTGTGTCGCAGCCAGCTCGTCGATGCGGCGGCTCGCGAAATAGCCGTAGGGCGAGGCGAAGTCGAAATAGAAATCGATGGGGTCGCTCATCCGCCGTTCCTCCCGGATATGGTTTTCCGGAAAGGCTAACGCGCGGCGGCGGTTCCGTCCACCCGGCGGGTCGTCAGAGGGTGGTTGCGGAGTATGGTCCTAGACGGTCTTCACCTTCGCGTCGAAGACGTAGCCGGCGCCGCGCTCGGTCTTGATGATGCGGGGTTCCTTGGGGTTCGCCTCGATCTTGCGGCGCAGGCGCAGGATCAGCACGTCGATGGAGCGGTCGAACACCTCCGCCCCGTCGGCGCGGGTGAGGTCCAGAAGCTGGTCGCGGGTCAGCACGCGCTGGGGCCGCTTCACAAAGGCGGCGAGCAGGCCGAACTCCGCCTTGGTCAGTTCCACCTCGCGGCCGTCCTGTCCACGCAGGCGCTGGGCGGTCAGGTCGAGTTCCCAGTTGGCGAACTGCACCACGGCGCGCAGCTCGTCCGGGTTGCGGGGCGGACGCCCCTCGCCGGAGACGCGGCGCAGCACCGCCTTCATGCGGGCCAGAAGCTCACGCGGGTTGAACGGCTTGGTCAGATAGTCGTCGGCGCCCAGTTCCAGGCCGACGATGCGGTCCACGTCCTGGTCCTTGGACGAGAGGATGATGACGGGCAGGTGGGATTCGGTGCGGATCTGGCGGACGAGGCCAAGGCCGTCGCCGTCCGGCAAGCGCAGGTCGCAGATGACGAGATCGACCGGATCGCCCTCAAGCGCCTTCTTCGCCGTCGCCGTGTCCGGCGCGGTCGTGACGCGATAGCCCTCCGACGTCAGGTACGACGCCAGCAGTTCCCGAACCGGCTCGTCATCGTCGACCGCGAGAATGTGCATACCCGTTACCTCCCGCCCTCTTCTTAGCTCACTGTAGAGGGTACGCGCAATCGGTTACAACCCCGTAACAGGCGCCCGCCGACCGGGCTGCGGGTGAATCGGTTGAAACATCGCTCCCCACAACCGAAACGAAACACCCTCATTCCTGAAATCACGCGTTCATATGCATAGGGTTTACTCCGCACCGTCACGACGGCGGCAGCCGCTGCGAACACAACGGGGAAAATGACCATGTCCGTGATCGACCAGTGCCTGGAACGGATCGCCCACCTCGATCAGGCCGATCACCTTCTGAGCGAAATGCGCGTCTACACCTCGCGCATGCCGATCCGCGAGGCGCTGGCCCAGCACCGCGCCCTGCTGAGCGAAGCCCGCCGCCACATCGAATCGGCTCGCATGCTGGTCGGCGAGGCCTGAGCGGCCATTCCCCGGTTTTCAGAGAAAGAAAAGCGACCCCGCGCATGCTGACGGCCCACTGCCCTACCTGCGACGCCGATCGGCGGATCGACCGGCCCGCCCGCCCCGCGCGTGGCGCGCGCCGTTCGGTGCGGGAGCGCTATGCCCACCCGCAAGCGCGGCGCGAGGAGTTCCACCGGGCGACGGCCTTCGTGGAGTGTGACCGTTCGCGGATCCCGGCCGCGTCGAGCCCCGTGCATAGCCTGTGGAGCGAGATGATGAACCGCTGGCTGCCGGGCGATCCCGCGCGGTGAGTCCGTCGGCCCAGGCTACCATCAACGCCGGCCCCATCAACGCCGAGCAGTGACCTCGATTTCGATTTTCGCGCGCGGGTCGGGCAGCGGGCACACGATGGTCGAGCTGGCCGGCCCGATGTCCTGGAACTGTTCCACGAGGATCGGCGCGACGCGCGCGAAATCGGCGGCGTCGGCCAGATACACGCGCACCCGCACGATGTCCTCCAGGTCGGCGTCGGACTCTCTCAGGATCGCGCGGATGTTCCGCATGGTCTGGCGCGTCTGCTCCTCCACGTCGGAGGACAGGGTCCGGCGGTCGTGGTCGACACCGGTCGTTCCCGGCACGAAGACCCACTTGCCGTTCACCAGGGCACGGGAGCAGCCGCCCATCGTGAAGGCCGGATCGGAGGACGTCAGCTTGCGGGCCATGCGTGTCTTCCTCCCCAGGGCTCTGTTGCCGACTCGGTTGCCGGAGTCACAGCATGACACAGGTTGGGATGGAGAATATCCCCATTTTGCCGTCGCTTTCGGGCTATGCGCCGGCTTTGCCCCAATCTCTCCCAAATGAAAGCGTAAGCAGGGCCGACGAGTCCTCGCCACTCACGGGAGACCCCGCATGCCCGGGATTACGAAAGCCGCCCCCGTAACGCTCGCCTTCACGCTCGCCGTCACGCCGCTGACCGCCCCGGCCCTGGCCGCCGATCCACCGTCCGGCGGGCTGGCGCTGAAGCGGGTGCTGCTGTCCACCGGCGGCGTCGGGTATTTCGAACGCGAGGCGCGCGTCACCGGAGACGCCACGCTGACGCTGGAGGTGCGGCGCGACCAGGTGGACGACGTGCTGAAGAGCATCGTCGTCTACGACGACCGGGGCGGCGTCGGCACCGTCGATCTGCCGGGGCAGGAGCCGTTGGAGACCGCCTTCCGCGAGTTGCCCTTCGCGCCGGACGACCTCGCCTCTCCCACCGCGCTGCTGAACGCGCTGAAGGGGGCGGAACTGCGGGTTTCCGGCGCGCGGGAGGCCAGTGGGCGCCTGCTGTCCGTGACCGAGGAGACGGTGCAGCTCCCCAACGGCGGCGGTGTCACGACCCGCCACCGCCTCGGCCTGATGACGGCGGACGGACTGCGCCAGGTCGTGCTGGAGGAGGTCGACGCCCTGCGCTTCGCCGACCCGCGCGTGCAGGCGCAGCTCGACAAGGCATTGGCCGCCGTGGCCGGTTCGGCGGACAAGGAGCGGCGGCGCCTGACCATCCGCACGACCGCGCCGAAGGACGGCGGCGGGGCGGAGCGGACCGTGCGCGTCGCTTACGTGGTCGCGGCCCCGCTGTGGAAGGCCACCTACCGGCTGACCCTGCCCGAGATTGGGGCGAAGACTGGGGCGAAGACTGGCGACCTGCAAGGCTGGGCCGTGCTGGAGAACCTGAGCGGCGACGACTGGAACGGCGTGGAACTGTCCGTGGCGTCGGGCAACCCGGTGACCTTCCGGCAGGCACTCTATTCCGCCTATTTCGTGAACCGGCCGGAGGTGCCGGTGGAGGTGCTGGGCCGCGTCCTGCCCAAGCCAGACGAGGGCGCCATCGCCGCCGAGCGCATGGCGAAAGCCGACGGCGCCGCGAACCGCGCGCGGGCTGCGGCCGAGGCGCCTCCGCCCGTCGCCATGGCGGCCCCGCCGGCGCCGATTCCCACGCCGATGCCCGCTCCGATGGCCGCCCCCCCGGCGCCGCAGCGCGCGGCCGAAACGACCGCCGCCGAAAGCGCGGAGGCGACGGCGCAGGTGCTGTTCCGCTACCCGCAGCCGGTGACGCTGGCCAACGGCGCCACGCTGATGATGCCCATCGTCGCCCGCGCCGTTCCCGCCGAGCGGCTGGACCTGTACCAGCCCGGCACCCAGCCCCGCCACCCGCTGGCCGCGTTGCGCCTGACCAACGCCCTAGGCAATGGTATTGCGGGAGATGGTGGCCTACCCCCCGGCGTACTGACGCTCTACGAGACGGTCGGCGGCGCGCCCGCCTATGTGGGGGACGCGCGGCTGGCGCCCCTGCCCTCCGGCGAAAGCCGGCTGCTGAGCTTCGCCGTGGACCAAGGGGTGACCGTCGACCGCTCCGAACAGCCGGGCCGCACGCTGTCCCGCGCCAGCGCGGCGGACGGCGTGCTGCAACTGACCGTGACGGAGCGGCAGACCACCACCTACAGCATCGCCGGCAACGCGCGGGAGGACCGCAAGCTGGTCATCGAGCACCCGCGCCGCTCCGGCTGGACGCTCGTGGAGCCGGCCGGCTCGTCTTCGGAGACCACGGCGAACGCTCACCGTTTGCCCGTCGATGTGCCGGCGGGGAAGACGGTGACGCTCACGGTGGTGCTGGAGCGGCCGCGGGTGGAGCGGGTCGGCCTCGCCGATCTGGCGCCGGAGCAGGTGTTGGCCTACGCCGCCGCCGCCGAATTGCCGCCGCCGGTGCGGGAGGCCCTGGGCAAGGTGGCCGCGCTGCGCGCCACGCTCGCCGACAAGGAGCGCCGCGTCGCCGACATCGAGCGGGATCAGGCCGACATCGCTAAGGAGCAGGACCGGCTGCGCCAGAACCTGAACGCCCTGCCCCGCGACAGCGACCTGCACAAGCGCACGGTCGCGAAGATGGGGGAACAGGAAACGCGGCTGGACGGCCTGTCCCGCGACCTGACCGCCGCCCGCAAGGAGGCCGAAGCCGCCCGCGCCGCGCTGCGGGAGCAGGTGCGGACGATGCGGTTCTGACCAACTTTTAAACCGGCCGGCCCTCAAACCGGGAACGGCGACACGCCAAACACCAGACGGTGCAGGTGCAGGAACCCGACGTAGAGGACCAGGGCCACGGCGCCCCGCCACCAGCCGATCTCGCGCCAGACAAAGCTCTGGCGGCCGGCGGCGATGGCGGCGAAGGGGATGTTGGAGGTGCGGGCGGCGAAACGGTCCCAGGCGGGGCCGAGCCGCCGCGCCATCTTCGCGTCGATCAGCAGGCTGCCCAGCAGGGCCAAGACGGCGAGGCTGCCGAACAGGACCAGCGCAGCGAGATCACCATTCGGCACGAGGTGCGCCAGCGCCCACAGGCCCACGCCCCACAGGAAGGGATTGCGCGTCACCCGCAGGATGCCGCGCGCCGGCTCCTCAGCCCCGGTCAGCAGCTTTTCCTGCCCGACGGCCGTGGGGTTGGGGGTGGAGAAGCCGGCGACGAGCAGGACCAGGGTCACCGGCACCACCAGCAGCGGCACCCAGGCCTGCCATCCGGCGGCCGGCCACAGCGGCTCGTACGGGGCGTCGTTGTAGGCGGCCACCAGCCACCAGAAGGCCAGCGCGGAGATCAGGGAGTAGAGGCCGAGGTAGGGCTTCTCCCCGATCCGGGCGACCAGGGCGCCCCGCAACGGCGTGCTGGAGATGCCGAAATGGGTGATCAGCAGGAACAGCCCTGCGGCGGCGACGTGGGCGATGGTGCCGGTCATGCGGAATCCCCCTTTGCCAAGGTCCCGCCCAGCTTACGCCAACCGTCGCCGCCTTCAACCGGCTGAGGATCAGGCGCCCTTGTCCACCGCGGTGCCGCTGCAATAGGCCCAGTCCTCACCCTGCAGGCCGAAGAACAGCGCCACCGGCTGCTTGCCGGAGCGGTCGATGACCACGCGGAAGCGGCTGCCGGTGCATGCGCCCGCCGCCTGCTTCTGATAGGGCAGCTTGACGTGCTTGGACTTCAGGCAGGAATCGGACACCTTGGGAGGGGTGGCCGAGGCGTCGATCTTCTTGCCGTTCAGGACCATGAAGTAGTTGGTCGCCTGACCGCCCTTCACGTCGGCCTTGATCTCGATCTTGCCGAATCGGGACTTGTAGAGACCCGCGTCCGTCTCTCCGTCCGGCGCGCCCGGCGCGATGGGGCGGAAGGAGATGGCGGCGCAGGACGGCGGCTCCTTCTTCTGGGCGTGGGCGGGCGAGACCAGCGCGGCGGTGGCGAGCCCGGCGACCAGTGCGACGCCGCAAAGACGGGACAGCGACATTCAAACCCCTCCGTGATTGATGCTTAACGGGAAAATCGTCAGGCGACCGGCTGGCAGAACAGGGTCTGCTGCATGATGGCGCAGTCCTTTTCCACCCCGCCGTCGAGCATGGAGATCTCGACGCTGGTGATGCTCAGGCTGCGACCCGGCTTCAACACGCGGGCGCGGGCGATCATCACCTCGCCCTTGGCGGGCGACATGAAATTCACCTTGAACTCCACGGCCAGCACTTCGCTGCCCGCGGGCATCAGCGTGTAGCCGGCGTAGCCCCCGGCGTTGTCGGCCAGCGTGGAGACCATGCCCGCGTGGAAGAAGCCGTGCTGCTGCGTCAGTTCAGGGCGGAACGGCAAGCGCATTTCGCAGAAGCCGGGCTCCAGGCGGGTCAGCTCGATCCCCAGCGTGCGGCAGATCGGCTGGCGGTCGAAGCTGGCGCGGCAGCGCGCCTCCCAATCGGGATCGCGGGGCTCGAAGCGCTTGGTCACGGTGATGGACCCTTCCGGTTGTGGTCGTCTAAGCAGGTTTCTCCAGATCGGGCCACAGGCCCGGCCTGGCGAAACCTGCGGACTCTATGGTTTTACAGGTTTTCCGAGCCCGCCCATGTGTGGGCGGAGTTCGGAAAACCTGCTTGGGCAGACCCTACCCTGCGCCAGCCTTACGTTCCGATCAAGCCGAGCTGTGGGCTGGACGGCTCTGCGTAAGCACGTTTCGGCATGCGCCCGGCCAGACGGGCGGAGCGGCCGGCGGCCACCGCGTCGCGCATGGCGGAGGCCATGCGGACCGGGTCGAGCGCCTTCGACACGGCGGTGTTCAGCAGGACGGCCGCACAGCCCAGCTCCATCGCCAGCGCCGCGTCGGACGCCGTGCCGATGCCGGCGTCCAGCACCACCGGCACCGGGCTGCGGGAACAGATGGTTTCGATGGCGTGCGGGTTGCGGATGCCGAGGCCGGAGCCGATGAAGGCCCCCAGCGGCATCACCGCCGCCGCCCCCAGGTCGGCCAGCTTGCGGCAGGTGACCGGATCGTCGTTGCAGTAGGGCAGCACGGTGAAGCCGTCGGCCACCAGCTCCTCCGTCGCGCGCAGCAGTTCCTCCACATCGGGGTAGAGCAGTTCGCGGTCGCCGATGACCTCCAGCTTGATCCAGTCCACACCCAGCGCCTCGCGCGCCAGTTGGGCGGTCAGAACCGCTTCCTTGGCGGTCAGGCAGCCGGCCGTGTTGGGCAGCAGCCCGACCCGGTTGCCGAGGACGTCGACGAGGCTTTCCGAATAGCCGTCCAGGCTGATGCGCCGGATGGCGACGGTGGCGAGTTCGGTGCCGCTGGCGGCCAACGCGTCCAGCATGACCTGCTGGTTCGGATAGCCGGCGGTGCCCAGGAACAGCCGCGAGCGGAAGCTGCGGCCGGCAATGGTCAGGGTGTCGTCTTGCATGGGGGTCCTCTGTCCCCTCTCCCCCTTGGGGAGAAGGACTATGGGGCTCACCCGCCCTGGACGGGGCGGATGATCTCGACGGTGTCTCCGGGGGCGAGCGGGGTTTCCGGCCAGCGGCGGGAGGGGACGACGGCGCCGTTCAAGGCCACGGCGACGCCGGACGTGCCCGGAGCAATGCCACGCCCCGCCATAAGAGCCGCGACGGTGTCGGCGGCCAGCGCTTCGTCCCGGCCGTTTACACGGATGAAGGCGCTCATGCGGCGGCTCCCTTCGGCTGGAAGCGGTCGATGGCGAAGGGCTGGATCACCGGGTCGGCTTCGCCGGTCAGGATCAGGCGGGCGATCGAATCGGCGGTCACCGGGGTCAGCAGAATGCCGTTGCGGTGGTGGCCGGTCGCCAGGATCAGCCCCTCGACCGCCGAGAGGCCGAGGATCGGGGCGTCGTCGCGGCTGCCCGGACGGAAGCCGGCCCAGCTTTCCTCGATGGGCAGTTCGGCGATGCCCGGCAGGGCGCGCCACGCGCCCTCCAGCAGGGCGAACTGGCCGCCCGCCGTCAGGCGGTCGTCGAAGCCGCGTTCCTCCGTCGTCGCGCCGATCAGCAGGCGGCCATCCAGGCGCGGGATCAGATAGGTGCCGGGCGTCCACACCACATGGCGCAGCAGCGGCAAGCGTTCGTCCATGCGGACGCAGATCATCTGGCCCTTGACCGGGCGGACCGGCGGTCGGGCGGCCGGGGGAAGCCCCTCGATGCCGCCGGCCCAGGCCCCGGCGGCCAGGACGACCCGGTCGGCCTCGACCAGCCGGTCGCCGACGCGAAGGCCGGCGACGCGGCCATTCCGCACCTCGATGCGGGTGACCTCGGTGTGTTCGTGCACCACGCCGCCCGCGCACAGCACGGCGGCGTGCAGGGCGCTGGCGAGCTTGCGGTTGTCCACCTGATGGTCGCCCGCGCAGAACAGGGCGCCGGCCACGCCGGGCTGCAGATAGGGCTCGCGGCGGCGGACCTCCGCCCCGGTCAGCCACTCCACCGGCAGGCCGAGGCCATGCTGGAACTGGTGCAGGACGCGCACCTTGGCGGCGTCATCGGCGTTGAGGGCGATGACCATGGTGCCTTCGGTGCGCAGGTCGACGGGAAGGCCCGAGGCGGCCTCCAGCTCCGCCGCGAAGGCGGGCCACAGCGCCTGGGAAGCGCGGGTCAGGGGCAGCAGGCTTTCCTCGCCCGGTTCGGTCTCCACGCAGGCGGCGAGCATGCCGCCGGCGGCGTGGCTGGCCCCGCGCCCGACGGCGCCCCGGTCGAAGACCTCGACCCGGCAGCCGGCGGCGGCGAGCCGCCACGCGATGGACAGGCCGATGACCCCGGCGCCGAGGATGGCAACGGACGGATTGGTAGACGAAGGACGGAACGAGGGCGCAGTGACCATGCGGCGGCTCCCTTCGCTGGCATTATCCAGACAGGTTCGATGGGTGTGATCTCAGCCGCGCGAGCGCATCCCGCACGGCACCCCAGCCAATGTCCGGATAATCCGCAAAGCCCCGCTTCTTGGCAACCCCAAAAAGCAACCTACAGCAGCATCGCAGCCGCAAGCCCCAGAAAGGCGAAGAAGCCGACCACGTCGGTGACGGTGGTCAGGAACACCACGCTCGCCACCGCCGGATCGACCCCCAGCTTGTCCAGCCCCAGCGGGATCAGCACGCCAAACAGGCCGGCAACGAACAGGTTAATGATCATCGCGCAGGCGATCACCAGCCCGATCATGGGCGTGTACCAGACCCAGGCGATCAGCCCGACCAGCATGGCGAAGACGATGCCGTTGATGAGGCCGACCAGCACCTCCTTCCCCACCACGCGGAGCGCGTTGGAGGAGGACAGCTCGCGCGTCGCCAGCGCCCGGACCACCACGGTCAGGGTCTGCGTTCCGGCGTTGCCGCCCATGGAGGCGACAATGGGCATCAGCACGGCCAGCGCCACGATCTGGGAGATCGTACCCTCGAACAGGGAGATCACGCCGGCCGCGACGAAGGCGGTGAACAGATTGACGGCCAGCCACCAGACCCGCGATCGGGCGATGTCGCCGATACCGCTGAACACGCCGGTGTCGCCGACGCCGCCCAGCTTGCGGATGTCGTCCTCCGCCTCCTCGTCGATGATGTGGACCACGTCGTCCACGGTGATGACGCCGATCAGCCGCCCGCCCGCGTCCACCACGGGGGCGGAGACCAGCGCGTACTGGCGGAAGAGGTTCGCCACCTCCTCCTGGTCCATGGTGGCGGGGATGGTGTCCACCTCCTCCGTCACGATGTCAGCGATGCGGACGGACCGCTTCTGCCGCAGCAGGCGGGACAGCGGCACCGAGCCGACGACCCGGTGCATCGGATCGACGACGAAGATGTCGTAAAAGTCCTCCGGCAGATCCTCCGACGCGGCGCGGACATAGTCGATGGTCTTGCCCACCGTCCAGAACTGCGGCACCGCCACCAAGTCGCGCTGCATCAGGCGGCCGGCGGTGTATTCGTCGTAGGTCAGGTTTTCCTGGACGAGCGCGCGGTCCTCCGCCGGCAGATTCTCCAGAACCTCCCGCCGGGTTTCCTCGTCCAGATCCTCGATGACGTCGACCGCGTCGTCGGTGTCCAGGTCGGCGACGGCGGCGGCCAGTTCCTTCGGCTCGAACAGCTCGACGATCTCTTCGCGCAGGTCGGCGTTCAGGTAGCTCAGCACCTCGCCGTCGAAGTCGGGGCGCAGCACCTCGATCAGCGCCTCGCGCTCGTCGTGGCCGAGCTGTTCGATCAGGTCCGCGACATCGGCGGGGTGCAGCGTCTCGATCTCGGCGCGCAGCCCCTCACGCCCGTCCCCATGAAGGCGGGCGACGATTGTCTCCACGAACTCCGGCTCGACGCCGTAGCGGCGTTCCTCCTCGCCCTCCTCCCGCAGCTGGTGGGGGCGTTCCGCCGTCTTCGGCTCATCGTCGGGGATGCGGTTCGGTTCCTGGGGGTCGGCGTGCATGGCGGACACCCTCCCTTAACGATGGCGACGCGGCGTGACGGCATGGTCCAGGGATCGGTCGGCCATGGCGCACCGGCGTCTGCGGGTTGGGGGGAGCCCCCGCGGCCGAACCGCCGGGGCGCCCACCGAATATAGGTGCCCGAATGCTTTGTCCAGCATGGCCCGGCACCCCGCGCCGGAGCTTGCGCAACGCTTGCGCCGCCACGAAAGCGAACTTCCGTTCGCTTTCGATTCAAATGGCCTCACTTGCCGGCTCTCAGCGGATGCCTGTGGCATCCGCCTGCCGCCAGCGGTAACGAAGTTACCGCGATAGGCCGGGCTTCGGACGCACGGGCGTCCGGGACCGCCGTCGCGGTCCTAAGCGGATTGAAATCCGCTTTAAGTTCGTGCACCCATAATAGCCGCAGCGGCCATCGGCCGCACGGCGCCATGCTTTCTTCACCAGCGGACCGATCGATGGAGTACGCCTACACCGACGTCAACGGCCAGGACGGGATCCTGATGTCGGGGCGCCTCACCTACGACGACAGCCAGAAGTTCCACGAGATGCTGGCCGACTGGGATGTCGCGGCGCATCCGGAGACGCATCTGGATCTGCGCTACCTGACCTTCGTCGATTCCACGGCCATCGGCATGCTGTTCATCCTGGCCAACCGCTGCCGCGAGGCCAAGCGGGAGGTGGTCGTCCACAACGCGCAGCCCTACATCGTGCAGACGCTGCGCCGCGTCGCGCTGGACCAGTATGTCACGTTCCGCTGAAGCCGGATCGCGGGCACGAAAAAGCCCGCTCGGTCCGGGGACCTGCGGGCTTTTCGTAAGTCCCAATCGCTTGGGAGTGGTGCGGTCGAGAAGACTCGAACTTCCACGGCATCTCTGCCACAGCGACCTCAACGCTGCGCGTCTACCAATTCCGCCACGACCGCACGAGGCTGGTAGCATCCGATGAGTCGATTGCTCTTGTCATCGGGTGGAGCGGGGGAATACCAGATCCCCACCGCGCGATCAAGCGGCGTCTCGCGTTTCGCAGTAAGAAAGTGCCCCAGCCCGCCATGAAGCCTGCCATGACCGACCTGAACGAAGCCCCCGCCGCCGTCCCCGTCCCTGGCCCCGCCGAGATCGAATGGCGGATCAGCGACAGCCCCGTTCCCTACCCCGAGGCGCTGGCGGAGATGGAGGCGCGCGTCGAGGCCATCCGCGCCGGCACCGCGCCGGAAATGGTGTGGCTGCTGGAGCACCCGCCCCTCTACACCGCCGGCACCAGCGCGCGGGAGGAGGACCTGCTGGAGCCCAACCGCTTCCCCGTCTACAAGGCCGGGCGCGGCGGCCAGTTCACCTATCACGGGCCGGGGCAGCGCGTGGCCTACGTCATGCTGGACCTGAAGAAGCGCGGCGCCGACATCCGGGCCTTCGTCCACGACTTGGAGGAATGGCTGATCCGCACGCTGGCCGCCTTCAACATCCGGGGAGAGCGGCGCGAGGGGCGCGTCGGCATCTGGGTCAACAAGCAGCCCTACGGCGGCGCCCCCGGCCAGGAGGACAAGATCGCCGCCATCGGGGTCCGCGTGCGCCGCTGGGTCAGCTTCCACGGCATCGCCCTGAACGTGGAGCCGGACCTCTCCCACTTTGGCGGCATCGTGCCCTGCGGGATCAGCGAGCATGGGGTGACCTCGATGGTGGCGCTGGGTCATCTGGTCACCATGGAGGACGTCGATTCGGCCCTGATCGCCACCTGGGCGGAGGTGTTCGGCGGCGGGCCGGCAGACATGGGGGACAAGGAGTTGGAGGACTGACCGTCATTTCCCACCGTCATTTCTTCTTGGCTCCGGCCGGGGCGGGCTGCTGGTCGTCGTTGAGGACGCGGAGATCCTCGTTGGTGATGGAGACGACTGTGCAGCCCGTGCTGTCACCGTTGCGGAACAGGTAGATCCGCTTGCGGTCGGCCAGCTTCTTCGAATCGTAGAGGTTCAGCCCGTGGCCGAAGGCCACCCCCAGGATTTCCCCCTTGAAGACGGCGCGGTAGCGCAAGGGGAGCAGTTCGCGGAAGCGCCGCTCGGCGCAGGCGTCGCTGAGCTTCTTCTCGAACCGGCCGACGCGGCGCCAGTCCTGAGTGGAGCGGATGGTGACCCACTGCGGCGGGACCGGGTAGCGCACCACCGGCGGCGCCAGCGGCAGGTCGTAGCCGCCGGGCGGCACGGGGGACAGGTGCTGCTCCTCGGTCCGGTTCAGGGGGCTCTGGGCGTGGGTGGGATGCGCCATAAACACCACCGTCATCCCCGCGAAGGCAGGGATCCAGGCCATGGCGAGAAGGCTCCGAAAGGCCCTGGATCCCCGCCTTCGCGGGGATGACGGAGAGAGCGGGGATGACGGGGAAGGGATGAACGGGCGCTTCGTCACTGGGTGGAGCGCTGTTCGAAGGGGGCGGGGCCGGGGTCCTTGGCCGGTTCGATGGCGATGTCGCGGACGATGGCGGCGGGTGGGCCCTTGCGGCAGGCCTCCAGCATGCGGTCCACGCTGGCAGCGGGGCCGGCGAACAAAGCCTCCACCGTGCCGTCGCTGCGGTTGCGCACCCAGCCGTTCAGGCCGAAGGCGGTGGCCGTGTCCACCGTCCAGCCCCGGTACCACACGCCCTGCACCCGCCCGTGGATGCGGGCGAGGACGGCCTTCCGTTCGTCCCGCCCAGCCCCGTCCTGTTCAGCCCTGTCCTGTTCAGCCATGCCCGGCCTCGCTGTTCGTCGTCTTGCTGTTCGTTGTCTTGCTGCTCGTCTGGCGGCCCCACCACCCCATGACATAGGCCGCGTGCACGGCCAGGGGGGCTCCCCAGGCGACCAGGGGGAAGAGGAACCAGGGCGTGCCCGGAGCCAGCAAGGCGTTGACGGGGACGACCACCACCATGACCGCGAAATAGGCGATCAGATGGTTCAGGAAAGCCCGCAGGCGGCGGCGCTTTTCCGCATCCTCCGGGGTATCCTGCGGGGTGGGCGTGTCGGCGGAACGGTCGGGCTGGGTCACGCCGCGCCCGCCGCGCCCTTGCGGCGCGCCTCCTCCTCGTCCAGCAGGGCCTTGCGGGACAGCTTGCCGATCATGGTCTTCGGCAGGGTGTCGCGGAATTCGATCACCTTGGGCATTTCGATGGGGGAAAGCTTGTCCTTGAGGAAGTCGATCAGTTCGTCGCTGGTCAGCGTCTGTCCCTCGTCCACGCGGATGTAGGCCTTGACGGTCTGGCCCCGGTATTCGTCGGGGACGCCGGCCACCACGCATTCGGCGACGGCTGGGTGCAGATAGATCGCCTCCTCCACGTTGCGGGGATAGACGTTGAAGCCGCTGCACAGGATCATGTCCTTGATGCGGTCCACGACGTAGGTGTAGCCCTCCTCGTCCATCAGGCCCACGTCGCCGGTGTGCAGACGGCCGTCGACCAGGGTCATGGCGGTCTCGTCGGGCTTCTTCCAGTAGCCCTTCATCACCTGCGGGCCGCGGATGCAGACCTCGCCCTTCTCGCCGGGGGGCAGGACGCGGCGGGGCTCCTCCAGGCTGAGGATCTCGATCACCGTGCCGGGCAGCGGCAGGCCGATGGACGCCACCTTGTTCGCCCCGGTCATCGGGTTGACCGTCGCGACGGGGGAGCATTCCGACAGGCCGTAGCCCTCCACCAGCACGCAGCCGGTCGCCCGCTCGAACGCCTCCTTCACCTCCACCGGCAGGGGCGCGCCGCCGGAGATGCAGAAGCGGATGGAGGACAGGTCGAAGCGCTCCAGATGCTTGTGGTGGTTGATGGCGGTGTAGATGGTCGGGACCGCCGGGAACAGGGTCGGCCGCTTCTTGTGGATGGTCTCCATCACCTGGTCGAGGTCGAAGCGCGGCAGCATCACGATCTCCGCCCCGATGCGGATGCTGAAGTTCATCACCACCGTCATGGCGAAGACGTGGAAGAAGGGCAGCACGCCCAGCATCCGCTCCTCCCCCAGCCGGGCGCCGACGAACCACAGCCGGCACTGCTCCGCGTTGGCGGTGAGGTTGGCGTGGGTCAGCATGGCGCCCTTGGGCACGCCGGTGGTGCCGCCCGTGTATTGCAGGACGGCCACGTCCTCCTTCGGGTCGATGGCGACAGGCTTCGGGCGGCCGTCGTTGGCGGTGAGCTGGCGGAAGGTCAGGTGCCGGTCGTCGGCGGGGACGCGCGCCACCTCCGCCCGCTTCACGATGGGGAACAGCCAGTTCTTCGGAAAGGGCAGGATGTCGGCCATGGCGCAGACGACCAGCCGCTTCAGCCGCGATTCGGCCAGCATGCGGGCCATCTTGTCGTACAGCACCGCAAGGTCCAGCGTGACCATCAGGTCGATCCCGCTGTCGGCGATCTGGTGCTGCAGCTCGCGCTCCGCGTAGAGCGGATTGAAGTTCACCACCGTGCCGCCGGCCTTCAGGATGGCGTAGAAGCAGACCACGTAATAGGGCGTGTTCGGCAGGAACAGCCCGACGCGCACCCCCTTCCCCACCCCGATCGCCTGGAAGCCCTTGGCGGCGCGGTCCACCAGGGCGGCGACCTCGGCGTAGGTGGTGCGCTTGCCCATGAAGTCCAGGAAGGGGTGCCTGGCGAAGCGCGCCGCCGATTCGTCGAGCAGCGCCGTCACCGGCAGGACGGGCAAAGAGGCGTTCCAGTCGACGTCGGGGGGATAGCCCCGGTCCCAGCTGTGGTCCGGCATGCTGCGGGCCGCTTCGCCCATGGGTGTCCTCCCTTGATTTTTTCGCTTTCGATTCTTTGGATCGCGCGAGTCCCGTCCCCCCGAGAGCGGACGGTTTTGGGGCGATTGTACCCTCTTTTTTGGCGAAATGGTCCGCGACCTGCGCGACGGCAAGGCCGGACGCCGGGGCATTCGGGCGCTGCGGCGCAGCATGGCGGGCCGGGTCGCGGCAAGGATTGAAGGAAAAATTACACTGGAGACCACACTATTGCTGTGGCTAAACTCCTGGTTGGCGAGTCGGCCGGCAATGCTCGGCGGCGCCCAACTGGTATTACCGCGCGTGACGCCTTGGTTGGAGGGAACGGAACCTTGTCCCGCTTCGATTCTCATTCCACGCAACCCTTTGCCGCGCCATCCCTGGCCCAGGGCAACCGGTTGCGGGCGACGGTCAAATGGTTCAACGCCTCCAAGGGCTTCGGCTTCGTGGCGCCGGAGGACGGGTCGCCGGATGCCTTCCTCCACATCTCCGTGCTGAACCGCATCGGCCTGCACGAGGTCGGCGACGGGGCGGAGCTGCTGTGCCTGATCGTCGGCGGCGGCAAGGGGCCGCAGGTCGCCGAGATCCTGGAGGTGCTGACCGAAGGCGCCCCCGCCGGGTCGCGCGCGCCGTCCCGCCACGACCAGCCGGGCGGGCCGGAGACGGAGCTGACCGGGACCGTGAAGTGGTTCAAGCCGGACCAGGGCTTCGGCTTCGTGACCGCCGACGACGGCGCCAAGGACGTGTTCGTCCACAAGAGCGTGCTGCGCCGCTGCAACCTGCTGGAACTGACAACCGGCCAGCGGGTGCACATGCGGGTGCGCGAGGCGCCGAAGGGGCGTGAGGCCTCCTGGGTCGTGCTAATCTGAAGCCCACAAACTTTTAGGGGCATTTCCGGCAAACTTTTTAGGGTATAGTCGGAAGCGCGCACACCCTTGACGGGCCCCCGACGGAGCCGCAGCCCATGCCCTTTTCCGGCATCACCGCCTTCCAGCCGACCGGCGGCGCCGACCGCCGCGCCGCGGCATTGGACGGCGTGCGGTCCGACGGCAGCTATTTCGATCCGGAGTTCCAGGCCTATGTGGTGCCGGTGGTGCTGGGGCATCACCGCATCTCCAGCCGCGCCGACGACATGCTGGTGACGACGCTGGGGTCCTGCGTGGCCGCCTGCATCCATGACCCGGTGGCGCGGGTCGGCGGGATGAACCACTTCCTGCTGCCCGGCGCGCCCTCGCACGAAGGCTTCGGCGTCGCCACCCGTTACGGCAGCGTGGCGATGGAGCGGCTGATCAACGACCTGCTGGCCCGCGGCGCCCGGCGCGAGCGGATGGAGGTCAAGCTGTTCGGCGCCTCCCGCGTCATCGACACCAGCATGGACGTCGGCGCCTCCAACGCGGCCTTCGCGCTGGACTATGTGCGGCGCGAGGGGTTGACGGTCGCCGGCCAGGACCTGGGCGGCCCGGTGGGGCGGCGGGTCCATTTCTTCCCGACGACGGGCAAAGCCTTCCGCCGCCTGCTGCGGCCGGAGACGGAGCGCGAGACGGTCTATCAGGAACTGGATTACCTGAAGATCCTGAAGCACACCCCCGTGGAAGGCGAAGTGGAACTGTTCGACCGGCGGTGAGGAGCACTCATCGTCATCCCCGCGAAGGCGGGGATCCAGGGCCACTCGGGCACGCTTCGGGATGCCCTGGATCCCCGCCTTCGCGGGGATGACGGAAGAAACCTGCGGTGTCGGCAGAAGAGACTTATCGCCGCAGCGCATCGGCGGCCTCCCAGGCCATCCATTCGGCTTGGTCGCCGTCTTCGCCGTCGGTCATGACGGCGATGGTCAGCGGGTCCTGTCCGGGGAAGTGATAGGCGACCGGGGTGCAGCCGGGGCCGCCGCCGGTGTGGCCCCAGCAGGGGCCGGACTGCCCGTCCCGTTCCACCATCAGTCCGAGGCCGTAGCCGGGCTCCACCCAGGGGCGGCCGCGCATGGAGCCGGGCACCGGCCAGGAGTCCAGCATGCGGGCGGCCAGACCGGCGGGCAGCAGGTCGGTGGTGAACAGGCCGTGCAGCAGGTGGGCGGTGTCCAGCGCGGTCGCGGCCACCACGCCGTGGGAGACCCAGCCGGGGTGGTAGAGGCCGGCGACGGGGACCGGCGCGCCCTCCCCGCCCAGATAGGGGCTGGGGCCGAGCCACAGGCCGGCGAGGTCGGCGCGGGTGGTGGGGACGGACGGGTCGGTGAGGCCGAGGGGACCGAACAGCTCGCGGTCCAGGGCTTCGGCGAAGGGAAGGCCGGAGGCACGTTCCAGCACCCGTTTTGCCAGCAGATAGCCGATGTTGGAGTAGGAGAACTCGGACCCCGGCGGGGCGAAGAGGTCGGCGGCGCGGCAGCGGAACAGGAACTCGTCCTCGGACCAGGGCTCCTCGCCGGCCCGCACGGCGGCGTGGTACTTCGGCATGCCACCGTAGTTGTAGAGGCCGGCGCGGTGGCTCAGCAGATGGGCCAGGGTGATGCGGGAGGCAGGGCCGAAGTCGGGCAGCCAGCGGGTCAGCGGCGCGTCGAGGTCCAGGACACCCCGCCCGGCCAGCCGCAGCAGGGCGGCGGCGGTCAGGGTCTTGGTGATGCTGTAGAGCAGGAAGCGGGCGGTGACGGGCGGCGGGTCCAGCCCGTCGCGGGCAAGGCCGACGGTCCAGCGGCGGTCGCCCAGACAGACGGCCAGCACGGCGGTGCGGGCGGCGGCGGGGCCGGAACCCTCGTCGAGGAGGCGGGCGATGCGGGAGGCCGGGTCGTCGTCGGGCAGGTCCGTGGTTCCTCAGAAATGGCAGGTTCCGTAACGGAAAAGCCCTTCTCCCCTTGGGGGAGAAGGGTTGGGATGAGGGGTCGTTACGCCCGGCAGGGCGGAAAATAAAATTTCCGGCCGGCGTTCGCCGGCTGCCACCCTCACCCCAACCCCTCTCCCCTCAAGGGAGAGGGGCTTATCTATGCAATTTGTTTCAGCCGGAATAGGAACTCCTTGCTTTCAAAAACGAAGGCCCCCCGTGAGGGAGGCCTTCGCAGTCTTCGTCAGGATCAGTCGCGCTTCACCGTGTCGGCGTCCAGGGCCGCCTGGGCGGCGGCCAGGCGGGCGATCGGCACGCGGTAGGGGGAGCAGGACACGTAGTCCAGACCGACCTTCTCGCAGAAGGAGATGGAGGCCGGGTCGCCGCCATGCTCGCCGCAGATGCCGAGCTTGATGTTCGGGCGGGTCTTGCGGCCGCGCTCCGTGGCGATGGCGATCAGCTCGCCCACGCCGTCCTGGTCGAGGGTCTGGAACGGGTCGTGCTCCAGGATGCCCTGGCGCTGGTACTCCGGCAGGAAGGCGCCGGCGTCGTCGCGCGACAGGCCGAAGGTGGTCTGGGTCAGGTCGTTCGTGCCGTAGGAGAAGAACTCCGCCGACTCGGCGATCTCACCGGCCTTCAGCGCGGCGCGCGGCAGCTCGATCATGGTGCCGACCATGTATTCGAAGGTGACGCCCGTGGACTCCATGACCTCCTTGGCGACGCGGTCGACGACGGCCTTGAGGATGTCCAGCTCCTTCTTGGTGCCGATGAGCGGGATCATCACTTCCGGCACCGCCGTCTCGCCCGTGGTCTTGGAGACCTCGGCCACCGCGCTGAAGATGGCGCGGGCCTGCATCTCGTAGATTTCCGGGTAGGTGATGCCGAGGCGGCAGCCACGGTGGCCAAGCATCGGGTTCGCCTCGTGCAGCTGCACGACGCGGTGGTTCACCCGCAGCAGGTCGGTGCCGGTGGCCTTGGCGACCTCCGCCATCTCGGCCTCGGTGTTGGGCAGGAACTCGTGCAGCGGCGGGTCGAGCAGGCGGATGGTGACCGGCAGGCCGGCCATGATCGTGAACAGCTCGACGAAGTCCTGCTTCTGGTACGGCTCCAGCTTGGCCAGCGCCGCGCGGCGGCCGGCCTCGTTCTCCGCCAGGATCATCTCGCGCACCGCCAGGATGCGGTCCGGGTCGAAGAACATGTGCTCGGTGCGCGACAGGCCGATGCCCTCCGCGCCGAACTTCCGCGCGGTGCGGGCGTCCAGCGGGGTTTCCGCGTTGGTGCGGATCTTCATGCGGCGGATCGAGTCGGCCCAGCCCATCAGGGTCGCGAAATCGCCCGACAGCTCCGGCTGGATGGTCGGGACGGCGCCCAGCATCACCTCGCCGGTCGAACCGTCGATGGTGACGATGTCGCCCTCGTTCACCGTGACGCCGCGCACCGACATGGTCTTGGTCTTGTAGTCGATGCGCAGGTCGCCGGCCCCCGACACGCAGGCGCGGCCCATGCCGCGCGCCACGACGGCCGCGTGGCTGGTCATGCCGCCACGGGTGGTCAGGATGCCGCGGGCGGCGTGCATGCCGTGGATGTCCTCCGGCGAGGTCTCCACGCGGCAGAGGATGACGGCTTCACCCTGGCCGGCCTGGGTCTCCGCCTCGTCGGCGGTGAAGACGACCTTGCCCGAAGCGGCGCCGGGGGAGGCCGGCAGGCCCTTGGCGATGACCTTGCGGTCGGCCTTCGGGTCGAGCGTCGGGTGCAGGAGCTGGTCGAGCGAGGCCGGGTCGATGCGGCGCACGGCCTCCGCCTTGTCGATCAGGCCTTCGTTGGCGAGATCCACGGCGATCTTCAGCGCGGCCGGCGCGGTGCGCTTGCCGTTGCGGGTCTGCAGCATGAACAGCTTGTTCTGCTGCACCGTGAACTCGATGTCCTGCATGTCGCGGTAGTGCTTCTCCAGCTTGAGGCGGACCTCGTTCAGCTGGTTGAAGACCTCCGGCATGACCTCTTCCATGGCGGGGAGGTCGGACTTGTTGGCGAGCTTGCCCGCGATGGTCAGGTGCTGCGGCGTGCGGATGCCGGCCACCACGTCCTCGCCCTGGGCGTTGACGAGATATTCGCCGTAGAAGGCGTTCTCGCCGGTGGACGGGTTGCGGGTGAAGGCCACGCCGGTGGCGCAGTCGTTGCCCATGTTGCCGAACACCATGCACTGCACGTTGACCGCGGTGCCCCAGTCGGCCGGGATGTCGTGCAGCTTGCGGTAGGTGATGGCGCGGGCGTTCATCCAGGAGCCGAACACGGCGCCGATGGCGCCCCACAGCTGTTCCTGCACGTCCTGCGGGAAGGGCTTGCCGAGCTCATGCTCGACGGCCTTCTTGTAGTCCTCGATGACGGCCTGCCAGTCGGCGGCGGTCAGGTCGGTGTCGAGGCTGTGGTTCTTGTCGCGCTTGTGGTTGTCCAGAATCTCCTCGAAGTGGTGGTGGTCAACGTCCAGCACAACGTTCGAGTACATCTGGATGAAGCGGCGGTAGCTGTCGTAGGCGAATCGGGCGTCGCCCGAGCGCTTGGCGAGACCGGCCGCCGTGGCGTCGTTCAGGCCGAGGTTCAGCACCGTGTCCATCATGCCCGGCATCGACGCGCGGGCGCCGGAGCGCACGGAGACCAGCAGCGGGTTGGCCGGGTCGCCGAAGCTGGCGTCCATGGCCTGCTCCAGCCGCTTCACGGCCGTTTCCACCTGGGCCTTCAGCTCCGCCGGATAGTTGCGGCCGTTGGCGTAGTAGTAGGTGCAAAGCTCGGTCGTGATGGTAAAGCCCGGCGGAACCGGAAGTCCGAGGTTGGCCATCTCGGCCAGATTGGCACCCTTACCGCCGAGCAGATTCTTCATATCCGCCCGGCCTTCGGTGGCACCGGCCCCGAAGCTGTAGACCCACTTGCTCTCGCCCTGGCTGGCCATCGTGAAATCCTCGTTCACTTCAATGGTCGTCCGGCGCCGGACCGCGTCGTGGTCAAAAGCTTTGACCGAGCGTCCGTCTCCGATAAACGCCGTAATAGCCCCCCGCGGAAGGAGAACACAAGACGATCTGTCGCAGGGCTCGAACGCGGCCGTGGCGACCCCTTTTCTGTCACGGGCTGACGGAAGGGGCAGGCCGGTGGGGGGAGCGCCCGGTGATCGGTTGGGCGGCGTTGGGCGGATTGGGCGGGAGAGTGCGGGTGCACAATGGGGGTTTGGGGTGGATTCGCGTTCCTTTTCAGGGGGATGCGTGGATTTGTTGGTGCGCGTATGTTGTGCATCGGGTGCACAAGGGTTTGCGTGCGAAGGGGTTGGGGCGGGAGCCCCCTCCCTAACCCTCCCCCGCTTTGCGGGAGAGGGGACTGCCGCCGCTTCGCCAAAGTCCCCTCCACCGCGGAGCGGGGGAGGGTTAGGGAGGGGGCCACCGTTGACACTGTGAAAAATTCCCCCATCCACCCTCCCCTCGTCCCCCGGCGGGAGAGTCCAGGAAGGCGCGAGCAAGGCGTTGAGTTTCCTCAACTTCGCGCGGGCCTCGCGGATCAGGCTGCTGTATTCCCAATAGGTGCGGATGCGGAAATCGCGGTGTTCCTGCCAGGCGCCCCAGATGGTGGTGCGGTGGACGCCGAGCTTCGCGCCGGCCTCGATCGGGGAGTAGCCGGCGGCGATCAGACGGGCCAGCGCGGCCCAGGTCTCGTCGGGCAGCGGGGATCGCGGGACGAGGCGGCCCTCCTCGCACTCCGGGGGCGGCGGGCCGGGCAGCGCGTCGGGGCCTTCGGTGGGGGCTCGGCCGTCCTGCGCATAGCGGACCAGCGTGCTGCGCAGGGCTGCGGGGTCGCAGCGGTCCCAGGCATCGACGAGGACGGAACTGTGGAAGCCGAGGGCCGCCAGACCCTGCGTGCGGTCGCGGGGAATGCAGTGTTTGCCACGGCGGAAGCCCAGGGCGACGGTGATGGCGGGGCCTTTCGGACGCGGTCAGCGGGGGACCGGCAGGTCCGGGGCGAACTCGTCCTGCCAGTCGAGGGGGACCGAATCGGGAAGCTCCGCCTCCGGCACCGGCTCGGCCCGGTCAGCAAGGTCGGGGCCGGGCGGCTGGGCGGCGCCGTCGAGCGCGGGCAGCGCCGCGAGGCCCAGCCGGTCGGCCAGCCAGCGGATCGTCTGCATGTCGCCGCGCGTCACCGCCTGCTCGATCTGGCTGGCGACGACGTGCGACAGGGAGCGCACGCGGGCCGACGCCTCGCGCCGCAGGCAGGCGCGCTCCCACTCCACCCGCTCGCGGAAGGCGGCCGAGACGTAGTAGGCGCGCCACAGCGTGTTGCGGTGACAGCCCATGGCGCGGGCCACCTGCATCATCGGCCAGCCGGCGGCCATCCGGTGCGCCGCCATCGCCCAGTCGGCGTCGGAATAGCGTGAACCGGGGACGAGCTGCCCGTTCGGCGGGATCGGTGGTTCGGCGAGTTCGACGGGGAGAGGGGTGGAGGGGCTGTTCATGCGGGCGGGTCCTTGCCGGGAGGGTTTGGGTGTATTTTCCTATCACGGAGATTGCGGGACTGGCAAGGACTCGCGCGGGGAGACGCGTAGGTTGGGTTGAGGCGCAGCCGAAACCCAACGGGGTTGCGGTGCGGGCGGTGTTGGGTTGCGCTGGCGCTTAACCCAACCTACGGGGGTATCGGGGGCCACCTAGGAATAATCACTCAATCCGGCACGAGGCGGCGGTAGAGGTGCCAGGTGCCGTGGCCGAGCACGGGCATGACGATGGCGAGGCCGACGAAGGCGGGGATCGAGCCGATCACGAGGCCGGCGGCGACGATCAGGCCCCAGAGCGCCATGGGCTCCGGGTTCTTCAGCGTCGCGCGGATGGAAGTGCGGATCGCCGTCGCCACGCCGACCGGGCGGTCGAGCAGCAGCGGGAAGGACACGACGCTGATCGCCAGCACCAGCACCGCGAACAGGAACCCCACCCCGATGCCCAGCACGATCATCGCCCAGCCGGCGCGGGTGGTGAACAGGGCGTGGAGGAAATCGCCGAGGCCTTCGGGCGCCTGCGGAGCCAGCGTGACCATATAGATGCCCTCGGCCACCAGCATCCAGACGACGAAGATGGCGGCCAGGATCAGGCCCATCACCAGGATCGCCCCGAAGCGCGGCGAGCGCGTCACCCCGAAGGCGTCCGCCCAGGAGACGGTTTCGCCCTCCTCCCGCCGGCGGCTCATCTCGTAGAGGCCGACCGCCGCGAAGGGGCCGATCAGTGCGAAGCCGGAGGCCAGCGGGAACAGCAGGTGCAGCATGCTGCCGTGGAACATCGCCTCAGCCAGGACGAGCCCGACGACGGGGTAGATCAGGCACAGGAAGAAGACGTCGGTGCGGTAGGCCATGAAGTCCTGGAGGCCCTTCGCCAGCACCGCGCGCAGGTCGGCGGTGCGGATGCGGCGGACGGTCGGCTCCTGGGCGACACGGTCCTCGGCGGTGGGCGAGACGGCGTGGCTCGCCTCGGCCACCGTGTGGGACCAGAATTTGAAATTGGCGGCGCCCCACTCCGCCGGGTTCCGGATGGTCATGTCCGTTCCTCCCGAACAATTTTCGTTCGAGGGTTCGCGAGCCCGCCGTGGCCGGACATGCCGAAGGGTCATCGGTCAAAGATCGTCGGTCAACGGTCACGGAACGGCCGCGACCCGCAATGGGCACCGATCATACGCCGACGAATTGTTCGGCGCGCTGATATTATGGGGAAGCGCACACCCTGAGATGGCGCGCAAAGGAAAAGGGCCGGCACGTTTCCGTGTCGGCCCTTTTCGTACTGGTCGGAGAGAGAGGATTCGAACCTCCGGCCCCTGCCTCCCGAAAGCAGTGCTCTACCAGGCTGAGCTACTCTCCGGTCCTGTCGTCGTCGCCTCGACCGCTGTGCGGTTCCGGCGTCGCCGTGGGGCGGGTGTATAACGACTTTGTCCGCGCCCTGCAACGCCAATAAGCATCGATTGAAGAATGTTTTTTTCGAAGGGGCCGTTTCCCCTCTTCCGCCATTACGGCCTGAACGCATGCTGCGGTGCTAAAAAGGGGGCCGAACATGCAAAAGCCCTTCTCCCCTTGGCCTCACGCGCAAACGAAGTTTGCGCTGACGGTGACAGGCGGCCTGTGGCCGCCGAGAGCGGGGAGAAGGGTTGGGATGAGGGGTCGTTACCGCTCGAAGAGCGGGAATAGAAATTCCGGCCGCCCTTCGGCCGGCGCCACCCTCACCCCACCCCCTCTCCCCTCAAGGGAGAGGGGCTTTTGAGCGCCAGATCAGCCATGTACTGCGCTAGCAAGACTCTTTGCCGTACTCCCGCCGGCGGCGGGAGAGAGACGTCACGGGCGCTGGATCAGCCCTCGATGCGCGAGAAGTCCGCCACCGCGTTCAGGGTGCTGCGGATCTGGCTGAGCAGGCGCAGGCGGTTGGCGCGCAGGTCGGCCTGTTCGGCGTTCACCGTCACCTTGTCGAAGAAGGCGTCCACCGGGCCGCGCAGGCGCGCGAGAGCGCCCATGGTGCCGGTGAAGTCCTCCTTGGCGAGCAGCGGCTTGGCCGTCTCCGCGGCGTCGGTCAGGGCGCCGTAGAGGTCCTTTTCCTCGGTCAGGGTCAGCAGGGCGGGATCGACCGGCTGGTCGTAGGCCTTGCCGTCCTTCTTCTCCTCGATGCGGACGATGTTGCTGGCGCGCTTGTAGGCGGCCAGCAGGTTCGCGCCCTCGTCGGAGCCGACGAACGCCTGCAACGCCGTCACACGGGCCAGCAGGCGCACGAGATCGTCTTCCCCGCCCAGCGCGAACACCGCGTCGATCAGGTCATGCCGCACGCCCTGGTCGCGCAGCGTGACCTTCAGGCGATCCGCGAAGAAGGCCATGAGGTCCGACGACACGGCATCGGCCGCCGCGAAGCCGCCGACGCTGTAGGCGCCGTGGGCGGCCTTGAAGACCTGGGACAGGTTCAGCCGCAGGCCGTTTTCCAGGATCAGGCGGATGATGCCCAGCGCAGCGCGGCGGAGCGCGTAGGGGTCCTTGGAGCCCGTGGGCTTCTCGTCGATGGCGAAGAAGCCGACCAGCGTGTCCAGCTTGTCGGCCAGCGCGACGGAGACGGACACGGGGGCCTTCGGGCAGCTGTCGGAGGGGCCGAGCGGCTTGTAGTGCTCGGCGATGGCCTCGGCCACCACCGGGCTCTCGCCCTCGCCCAGCGCGTAGTAGCGGCCCATGATGCCCTGCACCTCGGGGAACTCGCCGACCACCTCGGTCACGAGGTCCGCCTTGGACAGCAGCGCCGCGCGGGTCGCCGCGTCGGCGTCGGCGCCGATGGCGCGGGCGATCTCCGCCGCCAGGATCTGCACGCGGGTGACCTTTTCGGCCACCGTGCCCAGCTTGGCGTGGAAGGTGATCGCGGCCAGCCGGGGAACGCGGTCCTCCAGCTTGGTCTTGCGGTCCTGGTCCCAGAAGAACTTGGCGTCGGACAGACGGGCGCGCAGCACGCGCTCGTTGCCGGCGACGATGGCCTTGCCGCCGTCCGCCGTCTGCGTGTTGGCGACCACGGCGAAGCGCGGGGCCATTTTGCCGGCCTTGTCCAGCAGCGCGAAATACTTCTGGTGCGTGCGCATGGAGGTGATGAGGACCTCCGACGGCACGTCCATGAATTTCTCGTCGATGGTGCCGACCAGAGCCACCGGCCATTCGACGAGGCCGGCGACCTCTTCCAGCAGCCCGTCGTCGGGGGAGAGGGTCAGGCCCTCCTTCGCGGCCAGCGCCTCGGCGTCGGCCTTGATCTTGGCCTTGCGCTCCTCACGGTCGAGAATGACGTGGGCGGCGCGGAGCGCATTTTTGTAGCTCGCGAAGTCGCGAACCCCCAGCGCTGCAGGCGCCAGGAAACGATGACCATAGGTCGTGCGACCGAAGAGAATCGCAGGCTGATTGCCGCCGGGCAGGAATTCGCCGGGGATCACCTCGTTGTTGAAGATCGCCACGATCGAGTGCAGCGGTCGCACCCAGCGCGCCGTGCCGGTGCCCCAGCGCATGGACTTCGGCCAGGGGAAGTCCGCCATGACCGCCGGGATGATCTCCGCCAGCACCTCGGCGGTGGCGCGGCCCTTCTTCTCCGCCACGGCGAAGTAGAAGACGCCCTTTCCGGTGTCGCGCTGCTCGCACTGGTCCAGGCTGGTCAGGCCGGCGGACTTCAGGAAGCCGGCGACCGCCTGCTCCGGCGAGCCGACGCGCGGCCCCTTCTTTTCCTCGCGGACGTCGGCGGTGCGCTCGGCCAAGCCGTCGATGACCAGCGCGAGGCGGCGCGGGGTGGAGTGGGCCTGGGCCTCGGTGAAGGTCAGGCCGTTGGCGGCCAGACGATCGGTCACGAGGCGCTTGAGGTCGTCCGCCGCGCGCGCCTGCATGCGGGCCGGGATTTCCTCGGAGAAGAATTCGATCAGAAGTTCGGGCATGTTACTTGGCCCCCCCGGCGGTCCACGCCTCGCAGCAGGCCTTCGCCAGCGCGCGCACGCGGCCGATGTAGGCGGCGCGCTCCACGACGCTGATGACGCCGCGCGCGTCCAGCAGGTTGAAGAGATGGGACGCCTTGATGCACTGGTCGTAGGCCGGCAGGGCCACGCCCTTGGCGATCAGGGACTGGCACTCGGCCTCGGCGTCCTTGAAATGCTGGAGCAGCATGTCGGTGTTGGCGTGTTCGAAGTTGTGGGCCGAATACTCGACCTCGGCGCGCTTGAACACGTCGCCGTACTTCACGCCCTGGCCGTTGAAGTCCAGGTCGTAGACGTTCTCAACGCCCTGCACATACATGGCCAGCCGCTCCAGCCCGTAGGTCAGCTCGACCGCGACCGGGTCGCACTCGATGCCGCCGACCTGCTGGAAATAGGTGTACTGCGTGACCTCCATGCCGTCGCACCAGACCTCCCAGCCGAGGCCCCAGGCGCCGAGCGTCGGGCTTTCCCAGTCGTCCTCGACGAAGCGGATGTCGTGCAGGCCCGGGTCGATGCCCAGCACCTTCAGGCTTTCCAGATACAGCTCCTGCGCGTTGGCAGGCGAGGGCTTCAGGATCACCTGATACTGGTAATAGTGCTGGAGCCGGTTCGGATTCTCGCCGTAGCGGCCGTCCTTGGGCCGGCGGGAGGGCTGCACGTAGGCCGCCTTCCACGGCTGGGGGCCGAGCGCCCGCAGCGTCGTCGCCGGGTGGAAGGTGCCGGCACCCACCTCCATGTCGTAGGGCTGCAGGATGACGCAGCCCTGCTCCGACCAGAACTGGTGGAGCTTGAGGATCAGGGCCTGAAAGGACAGGCCGCGGCTGTCTTGGGAAGACCCGCTCTGGGAGGCCATCGGCGGTCACTTATGATTGGAGTTGACAAAGCGCGCCGCACGATACGCGGCGGTATCAACGGAATCAAGCGCGTGCCGGGCGGTTTTTCGGCTCTACCGGCCGTAGGGACAGCCCGGCCGCCCGCAGGACACCGCCGAGCGCGGCGCAACGTAGGCGCCGCATTCCGGGCACTTCTCCATGTCCTCGGCCATGGCGTCGCGGGAGGAGGCCTGGGAGGAGGACTGGGTGGAGCCTTGGGGGCTCCGCGCCCCGCCGGCCGCCCCGGACCGGCGCCGCTCCCGTTCGCGCAGGCGCTCGGCCCCGACCTCGCCGATACGGTTGTACCAGCGCCAGCCGAACCACACCGCGCCGATCACCAGCGCCAGGAACAGGAGCTTCGAGAGACTGAACATGGGGGGAGGATTAGGGCGTGCGGGGTGGGGTGGTCAAGGGTCGCCGTGAACCGCCGCAGCGCAATAGCATTGGGCGCCTATAACCCTCTCCCCTCCGGGGAGAGGGTGGCCCGGAGGGCCGGTGAGGGGGTTGTGCTTGGCGGAAGGTCCGGCAGAGGGGCACCCCCCTCACCCTAACCCTCTCCCCGGAGGGGAGAGGGAAAGAACTTTGGTTATTCCCGATCATCCGGGATCAGCCCAGCCCGTTGATCGCGCATCTCGCGAATCATCTGGGTCGTGTTGGGGATGTCCCGTCCACGCAGGCGCTCCCGGCGGCGGGCGGCACGCTCCCAGAAATCGCCTTCATCCGGGGCCGACGTGGTCGGCGTCCAGGGTTCTTCGCGCGAAGCCTTCAGCGCCTCTTCCAGGATGGCGCGGTGCTCCTCCTCCAGGGAGCGCCCGTGGGTGGCGGCGCGCGTCCGCAGGCGGTTCAGGAGGTCGTCGTCCAGGTCGTGCAGGATCAGGTGGCCCATGGGTCTCGCTTCCTCGCCCCGCTCGGCAACCGATTTTCATCCCAAGAGGCGATTTTCACCCCAACCCGATCTTGAGGGCAAGCGGCACCAGCGCCACCGCGAAGACGCGCTTCAGCACCCCCGCCGGCACGCGCGACGCCAGCCGGGCGCCGAGGGGAGCGGCCAGCACGCTGGCGACGCTGATCTCCAGGAAGGCGAGGACGTGCAGGTAGCCGACCTGCCCCGGCAGATGCACGCCCTCGCGCAGGCCGAGCGCGATGTAGAGGATGGCGCCCAGCACCGTCACCGGCAGGCCGATGGCGGTGGAGGTGGCCGCCGCGCGCACCATCGGGTGGCCGCGCCCGTTCAGGAAGGGCACCATCAGCACACCGCCGCCCGCCCCGATGAAGCTGCCCGCCACGCCGATCAGGGCGCCGCCGACGCGGTAGGCGGCGGGCGAGGCCTCCGCCACCGGCGCGCCGGGCTTCGGGGCCGGCGCACGCAGCATCCGCCACGCGGTGTAGAGCAGGAAGGCCGCGACCACGGCGCGGAGCGCCTGGGCCGGCAGATGCGCCGCGACCGCGCTGCCCAGCGCCACGCCGGCCAGGCTCGCCAGGATGGTGGTGCGGAAGACCGCCCAGTCCACGTTGCCCAGCCGGTGGTGCGACAGCACGGAGGAGATGGAGGTCGCCGCCACCACCGCCATGGAGGTCGCCAGCGCCGTCAGGGGAGCCTCCGGCGCCGGGACGCCCAATCCGGGCAGCACCAGCGTCAGCAGCGGTACCGCCACGAGCGCCGTGCCCACGCCCAGCATGCCCAGCAGGAGGCCTCCGGCGGCTCCACCGGCCAAAAAGATGAGGGCGCTGAGCATAAAGAATCCTTGTCGTCCGCGTCGGAGCGCGCACCATATGAGAGAAAGCGAAGAAAGAGGAGACGCAACGAGCATGAACGCCAGCGCCTACCCGGTCATCGTCCGCCCCCTGGCGCCCGAGCAGGGCACCGGCTACGTGGCCGAGGTGCCGGACCTTCCCGGCTGCACCGCCGGCGGGGCCACCCCGGCCGACGCCACGACGGCCGCGCGCGAGGCGATCGTCGCCTGGATCGACTCCGCCCAACGCGCCGGCCAACCGGTGCCTCCTCCGTCTGAGCGCCTGCGCGAGGTCACGCAGTAGATCCGTAGGTTGGGTTAAGGCGAAGCCGCAACCCAACACCGCGCCCATGGCGACCTGTGTTGGGTTTCGCGTCCGCTCAACCCAACCTACGTGTCTTGCCGGTCGGTCAAAGACCGAGGCGGGACCAGAGGGCGCGTTCCTCCACGGCGGCGAGGGCGGCGGACGGCAGTTCCGCCGCGATCCGGCCCACAAGGTCGGAGGGGCGGTCGGAGGGGCGGTCGGAGGGCGCCGACTCGACGCGGAAGCCGATGCGGCGGAACCAGCGGCGGTCCTCCTGCACCACGCGCAGGCGGACCTTCTCGCCGAAGCGGCCGCGCATGATGGTGCGCAGGTCGCCGATGCCGTCGATCAGCCCCAGCTCCAGCGCGCGGCGGCCGGCCCAGAAGGCGCCGGAGAACAGCTCCTCGTCCGGGCCGACCAGACGGGCGCCGCGCCGGGTGCGGACCATCTCCTTGAAGGCGTCGTGGATGTCGGTCTGAATGGCCTTCAGGTGGGCCACGCCGTCCTCGCGCTCCGGCGTGAAGGGGTCGAGCAGCACCTTCTTGTCGCCCGCCGTGTAGAGCCGCCGCTCGATGCCGTAGCGCTGGATGAACTCGTGCGCGCCGAAGCCCGAGGACACCACGCCGATCGACCCGACGATGGAGCTTTCGTCGGCCCAGATCTCGTCCGCCGCACAGGCCAGCCAATAGCCGCCCGACGCCGCCGCGTCCTCGCAGAAGGCGAAGACAGGGGTGTTCTTCTCCGTGGCGAGGTCGCGGATGCGCTTGGCGATCAGCGCCGACTGCACCGGCGACCCGCCGGGCGAGTTGACGACCAGCGCCACGGCGGCCTGATTCTTCAGGGCGAAGGCGCGCTCGATCAGGCCGGCGGTGCCGGCGAGCGTCAGGCCCTGACGCAGCGGCCCGACCTGCCCGATGATGCCGGACAGCCGGAGGACGGACACGATCGGCCCGGCGTCGCGCCAGGGGCCGAAGGGGAGTTTGGCGAGGAAATCTTGCATGCTCATCGCCGGTTGAAATAGTGCCGCTGACGCCGGAGTTAAAGCGCCGGCGTCAAAGTGTCAGGGGCGCCATGTCGCGCAGGATCGCCTGGGCATCCGGGGTGTAGGCGCCGTCCGGGCCGTGCAGGACGAGGCCGGCGGTGAGGCGGGCCGGGGAACGGCCGCCCTTCCGGGCGGACAGGAGGATGCGCCGGGCGTCCTCCCCGGGCTTCGGCCACAGGGGGACCAGGGTCAGCGAGCCGAATCGGGCGCCGTGAAGGGCGGACAGGATCTCGTCCACGCGGTCGGCGCGGTGGACCATGGTCAACGTCCCGCGCGGCGTCAGCATGGCCGCGGCGAAGCGCACCCAGTCCGTCAGCCCGGCGGCACCCTCCACGTTGGCGGCGGCCTTCCAGGGGTCGGGCGGGACGCTGGCCGCCCCGGCGCGGAGATAGGGCGGGTTCATCATCACGCGGTCGAACCCGCCGGGCACAAGGTCCGGCGGCGGCGACAGCAGATCGCCGTCGAGGATGGCGACGCGCCCGGACAGCCCGTTCAGGGCGGTGTTGCGCCGGGCGAAGGCGGCGGCCTCGGCGCGCTGCTCCAGCCCGGTGACGAGCGCGTCGGGGACTCGGGCCGCCAGGCACAGCGCCGCCGCCCCCGTGCCGGTGCCGACGTCCAGCACGCGGTCGCCGGGGCCGGCGGCGGTGAAGGCGGCCAGCAGCACCGGGTCGATGGCGGCGCGGTAGCCGGCGCCGGGCTGGAGCAGGCGCACGCGGCCGTTCAGCAGGGTGTCTTCCGCGGGTTCGCTCACGCGCCCAACTCCTCCCCCGCGTCGCGCAGCAGGCGGCAGGCCTGGGGGAAATCCTCCTCCGGCACCATCAGGCGGCGGGGGATGGCGCCGATGGATCCCTCCAGGATGCTGGTGTGGGTGTCCAGCACGACGGCTTCGATCCCGCCATCCGCCAACAGGGCCAGCAGCCAGCTGAGACGGACCGGATCGGTGGTGCGCAGCAGTTCCTTCATCACTTCTCGACGTTGAATCGCCGTGCGGACTTGACCGAAGAGGCTATGCCGTTATGCTCCCTGCCGGAATTCGTCACGTCAATCATCATTGGAGTCGACCTTGGCGGTCGTGACCAACCTCGAGCCGAAACGGCGCAAGTCCACCCCGCTCGACGATTTGACCGCCCTGGTGGCCGATGACCTCAGCGCGGTCAACGATATCATCGTCCAGCGGATGCATTCATCCGTGGAGCTGATCCCGCAGCTTGCCGGCTACATCATCGCCGCCGGCGGCAAGCGGCTGCGCCCCGTCCTGACCCTCGCCGCCGCCGAACTGTGCGGCTACAAGGGCGATGACCACAAGATGCTGGCCGCGGTGGTGGAGTTCATCCACACCGCCACGCTGCTGCACGACGACGTGGTGGACGAAAGCGACCTGCGGCGCGGCCTCGCCTCGGCCAACGCGGTGTTCGGGAACAAGGCCAGCGTGCTGGTCGGCGACTTCCTGTTCTCCCGCGCGTTCGAGCTGATGGTCGAGGTCGGGTCGCTGGACGTGCTGCGCATCCTGTCCAAGGCGTCCGCCGTCATCGCCGAGGGCGAGGTGCTGCAGCTGCGCACCACCAACGACACGGAAACCAGCGAGCAGGCCTATCTGGAGGTCATCAAGGCCAAGACGGCGGAGCTGTTCGCCGCCGCCTGCCGCGTCGGCGCGGTCGTGGCGTCCCGCCCGCTGGTGGAGGAGACGGCGCTCTACGACTACGGCATGAACCTGGGCATCGCCTTCCAGCTGGTCGACGACGTGCTGGACTATTCGGCGCTCCAGGCCAAGCTGGGCAAGACGGTGGGCGACGACTTCCGCGAGGGCAAGATCACCCTGCCGGTCGTGCTGGCCTTCCGCCGCGGCACCGACGAGGAGCGGACCTTCTGGCGCCGCACCATGGAGGAGCTGGACCAGAAGGACGGCGACCTGGAACGCGCGCAGGAGCTGATGGCCAAGCACAACGCCCTGAAGGACACGGTCGAGCGCGCCCGCCATTACGGCGCCATCGCCCGCGACGCGCTGGGCCTGTTCGCCGACAGCCCGGTCAAGCGCGCCCTGCTGGACGTGCTGGACTTCGTCATCGAGCGCGACTTCTGAGGTGTGCGAAAAAAGTTCGTGCCGGGGGTGATTTTGGCGTTGCGGCCCCCGGATCGAGCGGCTATATACGCGGCCTCGACGCAGCCAGCGACCGGTTACGGGGCAACGGCGGCGCCGACAGGACCGGAGAGTAGCTCAGCCTGGTAGAGCACTGCTTTCGGGAGGCAGGGGCCGGAGGTTCGAATCCTCTCTCTCCGACCAATACGCGAAGGGCCGACACGGAAACGTGCCGGCCCTTTGTCGTTTCGGCATCCCGTTTCGGCATTCCATCCCCCGCCCATGGCATGTTCCCCGCCCTGCCCTGTTGCCGTTTGCAGGTTCCACGTCTTTGGGAGGGGTTCTGTGGAAGAGGCGATCAGCAAAAGGCCGCATGGGGCCGGCGGGCCGGTCGGGCAGGAGGTCGATCCCGCCCCGCTGGGGGTGCCCGCCACCGTGCGCGAGACGCTGCTGGCGGAGGGGTTCCACCCCCGCGACATCGGGGGCGGCGTGGTGGGCTGGAACCGGCGCTGGAACGACGGCACGCATGTGATGGTCTCCTGCGCCAGCGGGTCTGTGTGCGACCCGGCCCGACCGGAATGGACCGCCGGGCGCTACGGCGACGCCGGGGGCTTCGTCGAGGTGAACGGGCTGACCCTGCGGGAAGCGCTGGACGCGGTCGCCATCCTGCCGACGCCACGGCGGGTGGACGGGTCGCTGGCGGAGGGAATCTACCCGTCCCTGGAAGAAGCGATGAGCGACTTCGCCTGAGGGGTGCCAGCCCCCCGGTGAGGAGATTTCCCCCTCTCTTGCCGGGGGCGGGAGAGGGGGTTTGACGTCCGGGCGTTACTTCAGCGCCTCGTCGATCTCCACCTGATAGCCGTTGGCGAGGCGATTCGTTTCGTTCGCCATGCCGATCACCGCCATCAGCTCCCCGAACTGGGCGTCGGTCATGCCGGCCTTGCGCGCCGCCGCCTCGTGCGAGCGGATGCAGTAGGCGCAGCCGTTGGTCACGCTGACCGCCACGAAGATCATCTCCTTCACCAGCGGGTCGAGCGCGCCGGGCGCCATCACCTCCTTCAGGCTTTCCCAGGTGCGCTTCAGCGTCTCCGGATGGTGGGCGACCATCTTCCAGAAGTTGTTCACGTCGGGGACGTTGCGGGTCGCCTTGATGTCGTCGAAGACGGCGCGGACGGCGGGGCCGGCGTCGGCGTGCTCGATGGGCTTCAGGGGCATGGCGGGGTGATCTCCTGCGTATGACCGATGGTTTCTGCTGCGACATTTTCGCCGGTTCCGCGCGTTCCGGCCACAGGCGAATGGCCGCGCCGGGGCGAAAACAAGCTTTGGGTGCAGAGCAAAATCACAAGCCGGTCAAGTGTTTAAGGCGGGCGGGCGCGGCGGTCTCGCGCAATTTTGCCTAAAAGACTTTGCACTTTTAAGGCGGCGTTAAGCAATGCTGCAATGCAAACGCCGATTGCGCCAAGTTGACCGAAAGGACGGGCGAGTGGTAATAACCGCACAGACGCTGTGGTATACAGTTCTGCGGAAAACTCCAAACAATAAGAACTCTAAGCAAGCATTCACCGGGCGAGGAAACCATGCGAAAAGCGGCTGCTTTCAGCGCTTTATTACTGGCGTATGCCACGCCGGCTCTGGCGGCTGAGGTCACGACGACCGGCGGAACGCCGGCTCCCGGCTTCGTGGCGGGCACGGCCCCGTCGATGCGGCCGGCCGATGCGCCGAGCCTGAGCGCCGTCGCGAAGGACGCCCGCTGGTACCAGAAGGCGCTGACCGGCGTGGACGCCCCCTACCCCGCCAGCCTGAAGTTCCTCGACGACCAGGGCGGCTGGTACACGCCCTTCAGCCAGCCCGGCATGACCGGCCGCTACGACCTGCGGAACTGGCACCACTGAGGCGGCCGCAAGGCCGCACGCCAAGCCTTCGGTGGGGCCGCCCACCCAATCAGAACGACAAACAGCGCAGACACCATCCGAGCCGGCGGAACCCCGGCCCGGCAATGCGAACACACACCCCAATGGAGGATTCAATGAACAAGCAAGTGCGTTCCGTCCTGATCGCCGCGGCCCTCGTCGGCAGCCTCGCCACCGCCTCCGCCGCCCTCGCCCAGGGCATGGCCGGGATGAGCGGCATGGGTGGGATGTCCGGTATGGGCGGCATGTCGGGGATGTCCGGCATGGGCGGAATGTCCGGTATGGGCGGGATGTCCGGTATGGGTGGCATGTCGGGCATGAGCGGGATGGGCGGAATGTCCGGCATGGGCGGCATGTCGGGGATGTCCGGCATGGGTGGCATGTCGGGGATGTCTGGTATGGGTGGCATGTCCGGTATGGGTGGCATGTCGGGCATGAGCGGGATGGGCGGCATGTCGGGGATGTCCGGCATGGGCGGAATGTCCGGTATGGGTGGCATGTCGGGGATGTCCGGCATGGGCGGGATGTCCGGTATGGGTGGCATGTCGGGCATGAGCGGGATGGGCGGAATGTCCGGCATGGGCGGCATGTCGGGGATGTCTGGCATGTCCGGCATGGGTGGCATGTCCGGCATGGGCGGGATGTCCGGGATGAGCGGCATGCAGGGCAAGCCGTAAGCCCGCCGCGCGGGAACGGTGCGCCGGGGCCGGAAAGGGCTCCGGCGCGCCGTTCCCGTCAGGAAAGGCCGGAACGCGCCCGCGTCCGGCGAAGGCTCAGAACCGCCGAAGGGCCGGCCGCATGACGTCCAGAAACCCGAAAAACATTCACCCCGTTGCCTATTTCCTGGGATTCTTCCTGGTGTTCGGGCTGGTTCAGCTGGCCTTCCCGGCGAAGAAGACCGACCCCGCCGCCAAGGCGCCCAAGGAAACCGCGCAAGGCGCCACGCCGGCCGCCGGCGCGTCGACCCCGGTGCCGGAGGCGACCTCGACCACCGCCCGGCTGCTGCTGGAGGCGGCGCGCGCCGTGCCGCCGACCCCGCCGAAGCCGGAGGCGCCGCCGCTCGTGGCCGCTCCCGCCCCTGTGGTGGCCACGGCGGCGCCTCCGGCCGAGGTGGCTCCCGCGCCGGTGCCCGCTACTGCGGCTCCCGCCAAGCCGGCCTATCCCGCCGCGGTGCTGAGCGCGTCGGGGGAGCCGGACTATGGCAAGGCGCTGTGGAACCCGCTGCACTTCAAGCCGGCCATCGACACCGCCACCAACGAGCAGTGCCTCGCCTGCCACCAGGAGGTGCTGGAGCCGAGCGTGCGCGCCGCCTCTCCCGCCGGGGTGAAGGCGGATGACGCGCTGGCCTGGTACCAGACGCTGGACACCTACGTGGGCGCGCAGGACAGCTTCCACCGCCGGCATCTGACCTCGCCCATGGCGCAGCGGGTGATGAACCTGTCCTGCACGTTCTGCCATCAGGGCTCCAACCCGCGCGAGGAAGCGCCGGTGCCGCCGACCCCGACCAACGCCGGCTACACGCTGCGCAAGCAGACGAACCCGGAGACCACCTGCCTGATGTGCCACGGCCAGTTCCCCTGGCAGAACATGGAAGGCCTGTCCGGCCCCTGGCACGAGGTGCGGGAGACGATGGAGTCGGAGGACGCGCCCAACGGCTGCCTGTCCTGCCACAACCCCGAGGGCGGCTTCCGCACCGAACGGCACAAGGTCAGCTTCCTGAAGGCCGCGGAGATCGAGAAGGCGGCGACGGAGAGTGCGGACACCTGCTACGGCTGCCACGGCGGGCGCGCCTGGTACCGGATCAGCTTCCCCTACCCGCGCCACGCCTGGCCCGGCATGCCGGAGGACACGCCCGACTGGGCGAAGGGCCGCCCGACCGCCTCCGACCCGCGCTACGCGCTGCCCAAACCGTGAGAGACACCATGGACGCCAAGAGCATTTTGGGGAACGCGCTGAACGTCTCGCGGCGCGAATTCATGCAGGGCGCGGCGGGCGCCGCCGCCTCGGCCAGCCTGTTCCGCGCGGTGGCACCGGAGGAGGCCAAGGCCTTCGCCTACAGCCCCTACCCCACCGACGACGAGCTGGTGACCGTCCCGACGAGCTGCGCCCACAACTGCGGCAGCCGCCACATGCTGGTGGCGCACAAGAAGGGCGACGTGATCGTCCGCCTGTCCACCGACGACGGCCGGTTCCAGGGACCGCAGGGCGGCTACGGCTACGACACGGAGGAGGTTCCGCAGCTGCGCGCCTGCCTGCGCGGGCGTTCCTACCGCTCGCGGCTCTATTCGGCGGAGCGGCTGCTCTACCCGATGATCCGGGTGGGCGAGCGCGGCGAGGGCAAGTTCAAGCGCGCCTCCTGGGACGCGGCGCTGGACTTCGTCGCGGAGAAGATGCTGCGCATCAAGCAGGAACACGGGCCGCAGGCGCTGCTGGACCAGAGCTACGCCGGCGCGTCCTACGGGGTGCTGCACAAGTCCGACCAGATCGAGGGGCTGCTGGGCCGGTTCCTCGGCATGTTCGGCTGCCGCACGTCGAGCTGGTCGGTGCCGTCCTATCAGGCGACCACCTTCTCCAGCCGCATGACCTTCGGCACCATCGAGGACGGGAATGAGGACGACACCTTCGCCCATTCCAAGCTGATCATCATGTGGGGGTGGAACCCGGCCTACACCTTCCACGGCGGCAACACCTTCTACTACATGCGGCTCGCCAAGCAGCGCGGCTGCCGGTTCGTGCTGATCGACCCGCAATATTCGGACAGCGCGTCGGCCTATGACGCGTGGTGGATCCCGATCCGGCCGGCGACGGACGCGGCGATGATGGCGGGCATGGCCTTCCACATCTTCACGAACAACCTGCAGGACCAGGACTTCATCAACCGCTTCTGCCAGGGCGTCGATCCGGGGACGATGCCCGGCTGGGCGCAGGGGCAGGAGAGCTTCAAGGACTACATCCTGGGCACCCGCGACGGGCAGCCGAAGACGCCGGAGTGGGCCAGCGCCATCTGCGGCGTGCCGGCCAGCGACATCGTGAAGCTGGCCGACCTCTACGCCCGCACCAAGCCGGCGGCGCTGAAGGCGTCCTGGGCGCCGGGCCGCAATTCGAACGGCGAGCAGTACAACCGCATGGCCGCCGCCTTGCAGGCGATCACCGGCAACATCGGCAAGCTGGGCGGCTGCGCGGAGGGCGTGGGCAAGGCGTGGCACGCGGAGGGCGTCGCCTACCCGTACGACGAGTTCGCGAATGTCTGGTACGCCTCCATCAAGTCGGACCGCTGGGCGCATCTGGTGCTGAACTACCCGAACCTGAAACGGGAGGAGATCGGGCTCTGGCCGCGCAGCGACAACCTGGACGGGGTGATCCCCAACGTGCGGGGCATCTTCTGGCAGGGGTCGAACTGGTTCAACCAGCTGCCCAACATCAACAAGCAGATCGAGGCCATGAAGAAGCTGGACCTCGTCGTCTGCAACGACGCCACCATCACGCCGTCCGGCCTCTACGCCGACGTGCTGTTCCCGGTGGCGACCCATTTCGAGCGGCATGACGTGGCGCTGCCCTGGTACAAGGGCCACTACTACATCCACCGCCCGAAGGTCATCCAGCCGCTGGGCGAATCGAAGACCGACTTCCAGATCTACACGGAGCTTGCCTACCGGCTGGGCTTCGGCGAGCGCTACAACCCCCGCGCCAGCCGCGAGTATTTCCACCACGACGACGCGGTAGACGAGGCCTATCTGGCTGCGTGGTGGGAGAAGGTGCAGCACCACCAGGGCGCCGACATCTCGTGGGAGGAGTTCAAGAAGCGCGGCTCCCACAAGTTCAAGCTGCCGCGCCCGCACGTCGCCTTCCAGGACCAGATCGAGAAGGGCATCCCCTTCCAGACGCCGAGCGGCAAGATCGAGATCCTGTCCACCCAGCTGGCGCAGGTGACGGACTGGACGCGCACGGCCTGGGGCTATCCCATCCCGGCGATCCCGAAATGGACGGAGCCGTTCGAGAGCCTGAACCACAAGGACAAGCTGGCCGAGCACCCGTTCCACCTGATCACGCCGCACCCGCGCTGGCGCACGCACTCGATCTTCAACAACATTCCCTGGCTGCGCGAGACCTACGAGCAGGAGGTCACCGTCAACGCCGCCGACGCCAAGGCGCTGGGCATCCAGACCGGCGACACGGTGGAGGTCTACAACGCGCGCGGCCGCATGGTGCTGCCGGCCTATGTGACCGAGCGCGTGATGCCCGGCGTCGTCGTGGTGCACGAGGGCGCGTGGCTGGACCTGGACACCGAGGGTGTGGACCGCGCCGGCAACCCGGACGTGCTGACGCTCGACGAGCCCAGCCCGGCGGGCGGCTTCGCCTACAACACGATCCTAGTGGGCCTGCGCAAGACGAACCTGAACCACCGGCCGGGGTGGGACCAGCTCGCCACCTCGCGGGCGCATGTGTTCCGCCGCAGCACGTAAGGGGGGCCGCAAGAGATGGAAGACGAGAAGAAGGCCCGCGTCCAGGTGGCGGTCGCCACGCGCAAGCGGGAGGGCTACACGCCGGTCAAGCCGGACATGCAGCTGGGTTTCGTGCACAACAACGTGGACTGCATCGGCTGCCGCGCCTGCGAGATCGCCTGCAAGGACAAGAACGGCCTGCCGCCGGGACCGCGCTTCCGCCGCGTCATGTATGTGGAGGGCGGCAAGTTCCCGGAGGTGTTCGCCTACAAGGTGAACATGTCCTGCAACCACTGCGCGGAGCCGGCCTGCCTGCCGACCTGCCCGACCGGCGCGATCTTCAAGCGCCAGAAGGACGGCATCGTCGACATCGACAGCAGCCTGTGCATCGGCTGCCGCCGCTGCGAGGCCGCCTGCCCCTTCGGCGCGCCGCAGTTCGACCCGATCAGCAACACCGTCATGAAGTGCAACCTGTGCGTCGACGAGATCGACGCGGGGCGGAAACCCTACTGCGTGATGGGCTGCATGATGCGCGTGCTGGACGTCGGCCCCATCGACAAGATCCGCGACGGGTCCCACCCGACCAAGGCGGTGGGTCCGGGCGAACGCGTCGTGCGGCAGGTGCGCAACATGGCGAACCCGGAACTGACCAACCCGTCGATCGCCTTCGTGGCGCATCCGAAGGGGAAGGTTGAGGGGTGATTTGTAACCCTCGCCCAGCCCCGCTGGGAGAGGGAGGGACCCGCCGAAGGCGGGAGGGTGAGGGCAAGGTTTCGCGGGCCGACGGACACCTTGCCCTCACCCTCCCATGGCTTCGCCATGGGCCCCTCCCTCTCCCGCCGGGGGCGGGCGAGGGGATTTATGGGAGCATAGGGAACAGCCATGGACGGAAGCATTGCCATCGCCGAGGCGTCTCCGGTGGTCGGCCAGTTCGGGCGGGCGGCGGCGGCCGACCTGCGGCGGCTGGCGCGTCTGCACGACCGGGAACCGACCGCCGAACTCCTGGAGGAGCTGCGCGAGCGGCCCCTCCAGGACCTTTTCGGCCTGACGCTCGACCGGGGGGACGCCGTGCAGGCCATGGCCCTGATCGGGGAGGTGGTCGGCGACCTGCCCAGCCCGATCGACGCCGCCGCGCTGGACGAGCTGGCCGCCGACTTCGCGGCGATTTACCTGACCAACGCTTACCGCGCCTGCCCCATGGAGTCGGTCTGGGTGCATGACGAGCCGCTGCGCCGGCAGGACGCCATGTTCCAGGTGCAGGCGTGGCACCGCCGCTTCGGCGTGGTCACCGACGACCCGCGCGACGCCGACCATCTGGTGCTGGAGCTGCATTTCCTGGCCGAGCTGCTGGAGCGCGGCCGGATGGAGGACGCCGCCGCCTTCCTGGACCAGCACCCGCTGCGCTGGGCCCCCGCCTTCTGCGGGCGGGTCGCGGCACGTTGCCGCACGGCATACTTCGCAGGCGTATCATTGCTCACGGGGGCGTATCTGGACGTGCTGCGCGACCTGCTGGCGCAAGCCTTCGCGCTGCCCCGGCCGGCTTCGGATGCCCGTTCGGCCGAAGGACAGGGCAGCCGAAAGCGGGACTGTGCGGAGACGCGCGGGGTGAGCGATATTTGCGGATGAAACCACTCTGCCCGAAGGGCTGTCCGAAGGGCCATCCGAAGGGGAAGCCATGGTGTTGAACGCATCCCTGCCCGACCATCCCATCGGCAACCGCCACCCGGGCGCCCTGCCGACCATCGCGGCGGAACGATGCGTGCACAACAAGGCGCTGGTGGCGAGCTGCCGGGGCTGCGCCGACGCCTGCCCGCGCGGGGCCTGGATCGTGGACGAGGATGGGGTGTCGCTGGACGCGCAGTCCTGCGACGGCTGCGGCCTGTGCGCGCCGGCCTGCCCGCAGTCGGTCATCAGCCACGGCCACCGGGCCGCCCGCCGGCTGGAGGCCGGGCGGCCGGTGGCCTTCGCCGCCTGCTCCCAGACCGGTTTGCGCAACGGGCAAGACGGGAATGGCCGTGACGGGGTGGAGGGCGTGTTGCCCTGCCTGAACGTGCTGAGCCTGAGCGACCTCGCCGCGCTGTACCGGGATGGCGTGCGGCGCATGGTGATCGCGCGGGGGACCTGCGCCGCCTGCCCCACCGGCAGTTCCACCGCCGTCCGGCTGGAGCGCGCGGTGGAGGAGCTGAACGCCCTGCTGGACGGGCGCGGCCTGCCGCCGCTGGTCCTGACGCGCCGTTCGGCGACGCCTTGGCGGGCCTACCTGACCTTCGACACGGTGCCGGACGAAATAACAGGCGGCACGGAAGCGGAGTCGCCGAACGCGGTGAGCCGGCGCGGCCTGTTCCGGCTGTCCAGCCGCCGCCCCACCGTGCCCGTGGCGGCGGTGGAGGCTCAGGCCGACTCCATCCGGCCGCCGGGACGCCTGCTGCCGGAACCGGCGGCGGCGCGTCTGGCCGACACCCAGCCCTGGCCCTGGGTCCCCTCCATCGACTCCAGCGTCTGCGAGGGCTGCGGAAGCTGCGCGCGGCTCTGCCCCACCGGGGCCATCCGCCTGACCGAGGACCCGCCGGCCTTTCGCATCATCGCGGAGGACTGCACCGGCTGCCGGCTGTGCGTGGACGTGTGCCGGCCCGGCGCGCTGATCCTGGAACGGCTGGCGCCGCGCCGCCAGATCATCGTCGCCCTGCACCCCCGCCGCTGCCCGTCCTGCGGCGTGACCACCCGACTTCCCGAGGCCCGGCCCAAGACCCAGCCCAACACCCAGCCCAACACCCACCTGGGCGCCGACGGGCTCTGCCCCGTCTGCCGCCGGACCTCGCACAATCGGCGTTTGTTTCAAGTGATCGAATAACAACCAAATCCAAAGTCCTGGCGCCACTAGAGCGAAAGCCATAGCCCCGCCGGAAAGTTCAGGTTGCGGTGGACGGGATGCGTCGGCATAGCTACCCATGATGGGGGCGGTCCGCCCGGATGCCCCAGTTCCGCCAAGGCCACGCTTCATCGGGTCATGCCCTTCCGTTTCCTCGAGTCCCTGGCCGACCAGTCGGTGCGCATGCTGCGGTTGCTGCGGGTTCTGCTCGCGGCGTCGGTGCTCGTGCCCACGCTCCTCTTCGCCGGCATCGCGTGGCGCGACTATCAGGCGGTGGTGGCCCAGACCGAGCGCAACATGCACAAGACCCTGCAGGTGCTGCACGAGCACATGCTGAAGGTGTTCGACACGGTCGAGCAGGTGCTGGACCGCGTGGACGAACGGACGCGCGGCATGGAGTGGGACGAGATCGCCCGATCGGAGGCGCTGTCCATCTATCTGAAGACCCTGTCCGACGAGTTGCCCCAGCTCGCCGTGCTCGGCATGGCCGACGCGGAGGGGCGCGTGCGCGCGCTGAGCGAGAGCCTGCCGCGGAATCCGCGTTCCATCGCCGACCGCGAATATTTCCGGGTGCTGAAGGAACGCGACACCGGGATCTTCATCGGCGAGCCCATCATCGGCAACTCCACGGGCACGCGGCAGTTCAACGTCAGCCGGCGGCGCACCACCCCCGGCGGCCCGGACGGGGCGTTCGGCGGCGTGCTGGTCGCGGGACTCGACACCGATTACTTCAACGATTTCTACAAGCGCGTCGTGTCCGGCGGAAAGGAATCCATCGCCATCGTGCGGGAGGACGGCGTGGTGCTGAGCCGCTTCCCGGTGCCGCAGGGCGACGGCGGTCCACGCATGATCTGGCGGGGAGGGCTGCTGCGCGCGGTGGAGGGCGGACGGACGGAGGGCTTCTACCGCAACGTCAGCCAGTTCGACGGGATTGAGCGGCTGCTGGTCTTCAAGCGGGTGGCACCTTATCCGCTCTACGTCGTCTACGGCGTGCCGCAGACCGAGATCGTCGCCGCCTGGCGGCGCAACATGCTGCTCTACGCCGCCTTCGCCATCCCCGCGACGCTGGCCCTGGCCGGCATCACCTGGCTCGCCATGCGGCGCGCGCGCAGCGAGGTCGCCGCGGTGCGCCGCTGGGCCGAGGAGGTGCGCACCCGCGAAAGCCTGGAGGCCGCGCTGCGCCAGTCGCAGAAGCTGGAGGCGCTGGGTCAGCTGACCGGCGGCGTCGCCCACGACTTCAACAACCTGCTGACCGCGGCGCTGACCAACCTGCACCTGATGGCCCGCACCCTGCCGGAGCCCAGCGCCCGCTACATGGACGGGGCGCGGAGCGCGCTGGAACGGGCGAAGACGCTGACCAGCCAGCTGCTGGCCTTCTCCCGGCAGGAGGCGGTGGACCCGAAGGTCATCGACCTGGGCGAGTCCCTGCGCGGCATGGCCGACCTTCTGGAACGCTCCATCCGCGCGGACATCGCGCTGGACTGGGATTTGGCGGCGGAGCCCATGCGGGTGGAGGTCGACCCGGTGCAGGTCGAGCTTGCCGTGCTGAACCTCGTGGTCAACGCGCGGGACGCCATGCCGCAGGGCGGGCGCATCCGGATCGCCGCACGGCCGGAGGCCAACGGCACCGTCCGGCTGGAGGTTGCCGACACCGGCGCCGGCATGCCGCCCGAAGTCGCCGCCCGCGCCTTCGAGCCCTTCTTCACCACCAAGAGCACCGGCAAGGGCACGGGGCTGGGCCTGTCGATGGTCTACGGCTTCGCCCGGCAGTCCGGCGGCAGCGCCGCCATCGACAGCGCGCCCGGTCAGGGCACCACCGTCCGCATCACCCTGCCCCTCACCGCCAAGCCCCGGACCGAGGACGCCCCGGCGCCGGAAAGCGCCGCCCCCGGCGCGGAGAAGACCCTGCGCGTGCTGGTGGTGGAGGACAACGCGCTGGTCCTGATGGCCACCGTGGACGGGCTGTCGCAGGAAGGGTTCGAGGTGGCGACCGCCGACCATGGCGCCGCCGCGCTGGAGCTGCTGGAAGCGGACTCGCGCTTCGACGCGATCGTGTCGGACGTGGTGATGCCTTACGGCGTGTCGGGAATCGACCTTGCCCGCCGGGTGCACGAACGCTGGCCGCACATCCGGGTGATGCTGATCTCCGGCTACAGCCCGGAGTCGCTGACCGGGCTGGGCGCCGACACCGCCGTCCTGCCGAAGCCCTTCACCCCCGACCAGCTCGCCGCCCGCATCCGCGCCCTGTTCCGCCCGGCGAAGGCCGCGTGACGGTCAGAGAAGCACGCTGATGAACATCGGCGCCCACAGCAGCGCCGACCAGACGACCCCCAGGAAGATGCCGTGCGTCAGGTCGGTGAAGGTCGGCTCGCACAGGCTGTGCATGCGCCAGATGGCTTCGCGGTCGCGCGTCGGCTCGGGGTGAGCGTCGTTCATAAGCTTGCCCTCCTGCGGTCGGACGATGCGGGTGCAAGGAGAGGAACCATCGAACCGGGCGCCGGTTCCGCACCGCGAGAGCAAGACGGACGCGGACATGGAAAGGCCCCCTCGCCCGGCGGGACGAGGGGGCCTTTGAAAGCGGGACCGGAAGGGCCGCTTGTAACGTCGCGCTGAAGCGCTGACCCACCCGCTCACTCTTCCTCGTCATGCCCGGGCTTGGCCCGGGCATCCACGCGGAAGCCTTCAAGGTTGCACGTGGATGGCCGGGTCAAGCCCGGCCATGACGGCTTGGGGGGCAGGACTTCGCTCGCCGGTATTACTTCCCGCGGATCACCGGGGTGAGCTGGTCGCCCCAGTTGCCCGTCGCGTTGTGATAGCGGGCGGTGCGCATCAGTTCCACCGTGACGCCGGCCTCGACGGCCTTCACGACGGCGTCGTTCAGGCGGTGCAGGCTGTTGGCGAGAATGCGGATGGCGCTCTCCTGGTCGGCCGAGAAGCCCGAACCTTCCTCCGGCGGCGCGTCCTGGAAACCCGACTGGTTGGTCATGCGGCTGTCCTTCCCTTAGTGTTCTGGCCCTTGGTCCCCAGCGCCAAAGGCGCTGCTCGTCTCTGGCGCCAAAGGCGCTGATAATCTCTGGCGCCGGAGGCGCCGCGCAAACCGGGCAGCGTCGGCACACCCGGCCCGATACGTCTTAACACATCGCGCGCCGGGAGCAAGGGCGCGGCAAGACAACCTCCTTCGAAAGAAGGATAATCCGGCAATTCGGCCTTCGATCCGGGGCGTTTGACCGGAAGGCCGCTCCCGCTCTAGGGTTCGCGGCACCGAGGGCAGCAACCAACGAGAGACGAAACGAATGGTCGAGATGACTGGAAACGCGGCCGAACCGCGCGCCGTCGCCTTCCTGGGGCTGGGCACCATGGGGTTCCCCATGGCCGGGCACCTCGCCAAGGCCGGGCATCGCGTCACCGTCTACAACCGCACCGCCGCCAAGGCCGACGCCTGGGTGGAGAAGTTCGGCGGCAGCCGCGCCGCCAGCCCCGCCGAGGCCGCCCGCGACGCCGAGTTGGTGTTCCTGTGCGTCGGCGGCGACGACGACGTGCGTGCGGTCGCCGGTGAAGCCATGGGCGTCATGAAGCCCGGCACCGTCATCGCCGACCATTCCACCGTCTCCGCCGCCGTGTCGCGCGAGATGGAGGCGGCGGGGCGGGAGCGCGGCCTGTTCTTCCTCGACGCGCCGGTGTCCGGCGGGCAAGCCGGGGCGGAGAACGGCGTGCTGACCGTGATGGTCGGCGGCGACTCCGCGGCCTTCGAGCGGGCGCAGCCGGTGATGGCCTGCTACGGCCGCTCCGTCACCCACATGGGGCCGTCGGGCGCCGGGCAGCTGACCAAGATGGTCAACCAGATCTGCATTGCCGGGCTGGTCCAGGCGCTGGCCGAGGGCATGGCCTTCGCGCAGAAGGCCGGGCTGGACGGGCACCGGGTGGTGGACGTGATCTCCAAGGGGGCGGCGCAGTCCTGGCAGATGGACAACCGCGCCAAGACCATGCTGGACGGCAAGTTCGACTTCGGATTCGCCGTGGACTGGATGCGCAAGGACCTGGGCATCGTACTGGACGAGGCCCGGCGCAACGGCGCCACCGTGCCCGTGACCGCGCTGGTGGACCAGTTCTACGCCGAGGTGCAGGCCATGGGCGGCAACCGCCTGGACACGTCAAGCCTGATGAAGCGTCTGGTGCGGTGACCGGCGCAGTGCGGTGGGGCCGTAGGTTGGGTTAAGGCGAAGCCGCAACCCAACACACGCGGCATGGCGACGATGTTGGGTTTCGCTGGCGCTCAACCCAACCTACCGGCTGGCTTTGCGCCTCACCCCGCCTTGCGGCGCAAGGCTCGGGAGAGGGCGCGGTGGAGGTCGGCGGGGCGGAAGGGCTTGTGCAGCAGCGTGCAGCCCGCCCGCTTCGCCTGACGCAGCCGTGCCGGGTCGGTGTCGCCGGTCACCAGCACCGCCGGCAGGGGCCGGCCGATGCGGTGGCGGACGGCGGCGATGGCCTCCAGCCCGGTGGTCGGGCCGACCAGCCGGAAGTCGCTGACCACCGCGTCGGGGGCCGCATCGCCCTGCTCGTCCAGGCGGGCGACGGCCTCCTCCGCCGAGCCGGTGGCGATGGCGCGGCAGCCCAGGCTTTGCAGATACATGGACAGGGCGCCGCGCTGCTGCTCCTCGTCCTCGATCACCATGACGGTGCGGCCGGTCAGGTCCGGTTCCTCCGGCGCGGTTGGGGCCTCGGCCGAAGGAGCGGCGGCTTCGGCGCGCGGAAGCTCGACGAAGAACATGGTGCCCTTGCCGACCTCCGAGCGCACGCCGACGCGGTGGCCCAGCAGCTTCGCCGTCTTGCGCACGATGGCGAGGCCGAGGCCCAGGCCCTTGTTGCGGTTCCGCTCCGGGTTGTTGAGCTGGTAGAACTCCTCGAAGACGAGGTCGAGCTGCTCCGGCGGGATGCCGGGGCCGGTGTCCCAGACCTCCACCCGCAGCCGCGTGCCGTGGCGCCGGCAGCCGATCAGGATGCCGCCCTTCTTCGTGTGGGCGATGGCGTTGCTGAGCAGGTTGCGCAGGATGCGCTCCAGCAGCAGGGGATCGCTGCGCACCTCCAGCCCGCAATCCTGCACCCGCAGGCCCACCCCGCGCTGGTCGGCCAGCGGACTCATCTCGCGGACCAGCCGCTCCACCACCTCGCGGATCGGGAAGTCAGTGACGGTCGGCTCGACCGTCCCGGCCTCCAGCGTGGCGATGTCGAGCAGGCCGTTCAGCAGCGCCTGACCGGAGTGCAAAGCCTCCTGCACGCGCCCCAGCAGCGTCAGCGTGTCGTCCTGGCCCGCCAGCCTCTGCTCCATCACGCCGAGAAGCAGTTCCATCGCCTGGAAGGGCTGGCGCAGGTCGTGGCTGGCGGCGGCGAGGAAGCGTGTCTTGGCGGCGTCGGCCCGCTGCGCCTCGGCGCGGGCGCGCACCGCCTCCTCCATGGCGCGCTTGGCCTCCAGCTCGTGCATGACGAGGCGGGCAAAGGCGGCGAGGTCCGTCCGCTGGTCCAGCCCGAAATCATGGCGCGGCCGACGGTCGATCACGCAGAGCGTGCCGAGGATCAGCCCCTCCGCCGTCACCAGCGGCGCGCCGGCGTAGAAGCGGATGTGCGGCGGCCCGGTGACGAGGTCGTTGGCGGCGAAGCGCTCGTCCATCGTCGCGTCGGGCACCACCAACACCCGCTCTTCCAGGATCGTGTAGGCGCAGAAGGCCAGCCGCCGGCCCGTGCTGGGCGTGCGCAGCCCGTAGCGCGACTTGAACCACTGCCGGGTCTCGTCGACCAGGCTGACCAGCGTGATGGGTGCGCCGAAATGGCGGGCGGCAAGGCCGGTGATCCGGTCGAACACCTCTTCCGCGGGCGTGTCGAGCACGCCGTAGCTCTTCAGGCTGTCGAGCCGGGCACGCTCGTTCAGGGGCCAAGGTGGCTCGATTGCTGGCGGTTCAATGGTTGGCGGCTCGATGGTCGGCAATGCACCCACCTTTTTATTTCTTCCGGATGATAGGAGGGCGGTCGATCCGTCCTCAATCCGGCAAAAGTATAAAGGGAAGGGTGGTATTGGCGGGATGATCTCTTTGGGGCGTCCTTGGGAAGTCTTTTGAATTTCGGGATAATTTGGGCGGGGTTTTGGATAAGGGAGGTTTTGCCCCCACCCTTCCCACGGCTTTGCCGTGGGCTCCTTCCCTCCCCCGCTCTCGGCGGACCAAAGGTCCGCCTGCCGCGTCAGCGCAAGCTTCGCAGGAGAGGGAGTTTAATCCCCTCCACCGCGCAGCGGGGGAGGGTTAGGGAGGGGGCAACGGCGCGCCCTACACCCGCACCACCTTGCCGGGGTTCATCAGGTTGTCCGGGTCGAAGGCGCGCTTCAGTTCGCCCATGACGGCGTAGGCCTCGCCGGCCTCCTGCTCCAGGAACTCCATCTTGCCATAGCCGATGCCGTGCTCGCCGGTGCAGGTGCCGCCCATGGCCAGGGCGCGGGCGACCATGCGGTCGTTCAGGCGCTTGGCCTCGGCCATCTCCTCCGGCTTTTCGGGGTCGATGACGTAGACGAGGTGGAAGTTGCCGTCGCCGACATGGCCGACCATCGGCGCCAGCATGGAGGATTCGGCGATGTCGCGCTTGGTCTCCAGGATGCAGTCGGCCAGCCGCGAGATCGGCACGCACACGTCGGTCGGCCAGCCCTTGGAGCCGGGGCGCAGCGCCAGCGCGGCGTAGTAGCCGTCGTGGCGGGCCTGCCAGAGCTTGCTGCGGTCCTCCGGCCGGGTCGCCCAGGAGAATTCGGTCCCGCCGTTCTCACCCGCGATGGCCGCGACCATCTCCGCCTGCTCCTGCACGCCGGCGGCGGTGCCGTGGAATTCGAAGAACAGGGTCGGGGCGACGGCGTAGTCCAGCTTCGAATATTTGTTCACCGCGTCCATCTGGACCTCGTCCAGCAGCTCGATGCGGGCGACGGGGATGCCGGACTGGATGGTCTGGATCACCGTGTTCACCGCGCCCCGGATGTCCGCGAAGGGGCAGACGGCAGCGGAGATCGCCTCCGGGATGCCGTAGAGGCGCAGCGTGACCTCGGTGATGATGCCCAGCGTGCCCTCCGCGCCGACGAACAGGCGGGTCAGGTCGTAGCCGGCCGCCGACTTGCGCGCGCGCCCACCGGTCTTGATGATCCGCCCGTCGGCCAGCACCACGGTCAGGCCCAGCACATTCTCCCGCATCGTGCCATAGCGCACGGCGTTGGTGCCGCTGGCGCGGGTGGAGGCCATGCCGCCCAGCGAGGCGTCGGCGCCGGGGTCGATGGGGAAGAACAGGCCGGTGTCGCGCAGATGCTCGTTCAGCTGCTTGCGCGTCACGCCGGCCTGGACGGTGACGTCGAGGTCGTCGGTGCTGACGCGCAGGATCTCCTTCATGCCCGACACGTCGATGCAGATGCCGCCGGCCAGAGCCGCCACGCCACCCTCCAGCGAGGTGCCGGTGCCGAAGGGGACGATCGGCAGCTTGTGCTGCGCGCAGATCTTGACGATGGCGCTGACCTCCTCCGTGGAGGTGGCGAAGGCGACGCCGTCGGGCGGGAAGTTCGGGTGGTAGGACTCGTCCTTGCCGTGATGCTCCCGCACCGCCGCCGAGGTGCTGAACCGGTCGCCGAGCAGAGCCTTGAACGCAGCCGCCGCCTCGTCGGTGAGGGCGACGCGGGGGCGGGTGGACGGGACGACGGACATGGACACGGACTCCCTGCGGGTTCTTGGTTCGACGGCCCCGAATCGAGGATTTTTCACCGATTCGCCAATGCGGGGCCATTGGGCCAGGTCATTGGTAAGACCAGCGAGGCTAAAGCGCCCCGCGCAGACTGGCAAGACGGCCGAACCGCATGGCAGGGGCCATGGGGGTGGGTGGAGGGGGCGGAGGCTGTCGCTTTTCGCACTTGGGTATGTGCGAGTGGGGTTTGCGCGATAGCGGTCAGGTAGTTTTTGGGAGCCGAGAACAGGGGAAGAGGATACTGGGGACATGCCGCGTTTGCAGCGAGTGATTTTTGGTTCTTCGGGATATCGGGTTGATGTAGCAGAATCACAGTAGTCGCTGAAGTTCGGACTTTGGGCGGGTTGGCCGTTATGGAAGAAGGAAAAAGGCGAAACTGTCTGCATCCACAATAATCTTCTCAAGCAATCCGCTAACGTATGTTACAGTCCCATTGGCGGTGAAAGATAGATACGGGAGGGGGCTTTGACTGACGAGGCGCGCGAACCAGTTCTCCAGGACCACATAGCGGCTAAACGCAAGCTTGTGCCACCCTTCGTGCATAAGCTTGGAGGTAAGCTATCCCAATATTCCTGGACCCGCCAACTTGTGCCCGAGGCTCTCTGGATTGGACTGGTGATCGACCATTGCGGCTACGAAGCCGCTCGAAGCTATTGTCGAGCCTTAGGCAGGGCGGCGTGCACAGCGATGGACGAGGCTGAACGCCCAATGTTTGTCAAGTTCAGCGCTTTCACGGAGCTTTCGGACACGGCAAAGGCGTCAGTGATGTCTGCGCTGGATGCAGGAACCTTGGCGGCAATTCGCCAATCGCTGGCACCATTGGCGACGGTGGCCCCGAACCACCCATTAGCGTTCTTGGGGAACGTGGACGCTGCTCCAGAGCAGAATGCGCGATTGCCCGAACTGCTCGACGAGTTTTATGACCGCAACGGTCGCGCGGCTGTCCTGTCCATGGCGCTCGGCTACGAGTTGGGGCTTGACCAAGGAAAGATTCATGTCGCAGCGCATTTGGTCGACGACCTAATCAGACGGTTCAAGGTCATCCACCGCTACCCTGATACAGAGGAAGCGCGCGATGCCGCTGGCGCCTTTCGTGCGGCAAACTCAATGCTATTCATGAAGGCACAGCCAGACGGCAGAAGCTTCGAGGGCGACTCTCCGTGGGTCAAGGCGTTCTGGGAGCATATCGCCGGCTTTGGTCCGTGTCTGTTTCAGGACACGTTCGAAGACGAAACGACCGATAGCGAAGATCCTCTGGAGCAGTTCGTCTTTGCCTTCCGGAATGCCGTTCGGGCAGATCTGCGCGCGAGGCTAGCAAACTGGCCGCTGGACCTGAATGCGGTCGAGGCGTTCGAGGTGGTGACGGCGCTCCTTTGCCGACAGGCGACGCTGGTTATGGAGATGGCATCCTCACCAGGCGTCTGGACTCCGCACATTGCTCCCATTCTGCTGCGAGCAATGGCCGATGTTTTCATTAGCCTAGCCTGGATTTTGAAGGACCCCGGACCGCGGGCTCAGCGGTTTGTCGAAGATGGACAGGGCGCTATCAAGCTACAAATCGCCCATCAGAAGCGAGCGCTGGAGGCCGCGACCGATCCCGACGATGCTGAGGAACTGCGCCATCTGATTGGAATCTGGAGTGACTGGCTGGCGGCTCAACGAATGGAGGCTTTCGTCGAGGTAAATCTCGGTAGTTGGTCTGGACTCAATACTCGAAAGATGGCCGAGGAAGCCGGTTTCATCGACTTCTATAACTATGTCTATCAGCCGTTCAGCGGCGTCACCCACTCAAACTGGGCGCACGTAAGCATGTTCAATATGGTCCATTGCCAGAATCCGGCCCATCGTTGGCATCGTGGCGCGGCGATCGCGCCCGTGCCGGCCGATCCAAACTGGCTCTATTTGGCGTCCAAATACCTCAGCAAGACATTAAGTCATTTCGATCACGTATATGGCTTTGATCTGCCCCATGCCGCTTTCGGCCTTATCGCCGCCCAATTGTCCAAAATAGCCGAGGAATCGGAGGAATAATTTTTATCGCTAAAGCTGCACAATCAGACCAGAGTCCAGAAAGTATGAACGGAGAAGAAATAATGGACATCACGATTTCCATAGCGGGTCGCCACGCAGAAGAACGCCAGCCTTGGCCAGTCGGATCGACGGCGGTCCTTTTTGGATTTGAGTCATCCTGATTTTCCGAAGCGTCGGTTTCCTTTGCCCTAGCGGGCATAACGCCCCCTCACCCAACCCTCTCCCCAGGGGGGAGAGGGCTTTCCGCCATGCCGTTCGTCACAGGTTAATCTGATGTCGGGAGCCTGAACCGCTTCGCTGCACTCAGTTCACCGATTCGGGCGCTTTGCCGCTTTCGGGGCCGTCGGTCATGCCGGCGAGCGGCAGGCGGGCGATCAGGCGGAGGACGAGGCCTTCCAGGCGGTCCACGGTGCGGCGCTCGGCGGCCAGGGCTTCTACTTGGGTCAGCAGGGCGGACTGGTTGTCCAGGACGCGGCCGAGCAGGTCCTCCATGCGGCGGAGGAGTTCGCGCGTTTCGCCCTGCCCCGCTCCGGACCGGTCGAGACGCAGGCCCAGGGCGTGGGCGTCGTGGGCGATTTCCTTCTCGCTCTCGAAGAGGGCTTGAAGGTTGCGGATAATGTCCTCGAAGGGAGGTTCTTGTTCGCGCATTGGGAAATTATCAGTCGCGGCGGGCGGCGCGGTCAACGCGACAAAACAACGCTTCGTACCGATATGGACGCGCCCAGGGCACTCGGGCAGACCTTGCCCTCACCCTTCCCACGCCTTTGGCGCGGGCCCCTTCCCTCTCCCGCCGGAGGCGGGAGAGGGTGATTTTTTGGGGGTGTTACGCCTCGCCGAAGCCGCCGCCGCCGGGGGTTTCGACGACGAGGATGTCGCCTTCGCGCATCTCCGTCTTGTCCTGGGAACCGAGTTCCTCCACCGCGCCGTCGGTGCGCTGGACCCAGGTGCGGCCGATCTGGCCGGGGTCGCCGCCCTTCAGGCCGAAGGGGGGGACGCGGCGGTGGTTGGACAGGATGGCCGCGGTCATCGGCTCCAGGAACTTCAGGCGCCGCACCACGCCGTCGCCGCCGCGCCAGCGCCCCGTGCCGCCGGAGCCTCGGCGGATGCGGAAGCTGTCCAGCAGGACGGGGAAGCGCCATTCCAGCACCTCCGGGTCCGTCAGGCGGGAGTTGGTCATGTGGGTGTGCACCGCGTCCGTCCCGTCGAAGCCGGGGCCGGCGCCGGAGCCGCCGCAGATCGTTTCGTAATACTGGTAGCGCTGGTTGCCGAAGGTCGTGTTGTTCATGGTGCCCTGGGCCGAGGCCATCACGCCGAGCGCGCCGTAGAGCGCGTCGGTGATGCTCTGGCTGGTCTCCACGTTGCCGGCGACCACGGCGGCGGGGTAGCTGGGCGACAGCATGGTGCCCGGCGGGATCACGATCTCGATGGGCTTCAGGCAGCCCTCGTTCATCGGGATCTCGTCGTCCACCAGCGTGCGGAAGACGTAGAGCACCGCCGCGCGGCAGACCGCCGTGGGCGCGTTGAAGTTGCTGGTCAGCTGCGCGCTGGTGCCGGTGAAGTCCACCTTGGCGGAGCGGTGGTCCTTGTCGATGGAGATGCGGACCTTGATGACCGCGCCGTTGTCGAGTTCCTGGGTGAACTCCCCGTCCGTCAGCACGTCGATGGCGCGGCGGACCTGCTCCTCCGCGTTGTCCTGGACGAGGCGCATGTAGGCCTGCACCGTGTCCAGACCGAACTGGGCGACGATGCGGCGAAGCTCACCCACGCCCTGCTCGTTGGCGGCGATCTGGGCCTTCAGGTCGCCCAGGTTCTGCTGGATGTTGCGCGCCGGGTGCGGGCCGGCGGTGAACAGCTCCACCACCGTGTCCTCGCGGAACTGGCCGCCTTCCACCAGAAGGACGTTGTCGAGCAGGACGCCTTCCTGGTCGATGGTCGTGCTGTCCGGCGGCATGGAGCCGGGGGTGATGCCGCCCACGTCGGCGTGGTGGCCGCGCGAGGCGACGTAGAACAGCACGTCCGTATTGGTGTCGTCGAAGACCGGGGTGATGATGGTGATGTCCGGCAGGTGCGTGCCCCCGTGGTAGGGGTCGTTCAGCATGTAGACGTCGCCGGGGGTCATGGCGCCGCGCCGGCCCTCGATGACCGCGCGCACGCTCTCGCCCATGGAGCCGAGGTGGACCGGCATGTGCGGGGCGTTGGCGATCAGCCCGCCGTCGGCGTCGAACAGCGCGCAGGAGAAGTCCAGCCGTTCCTTGATGTTCACGGAATAGGCGGTCTTTTCCAGCGTGAAGCCCATCTGCTCCGCGATGGACATGAAGAGGTTGTTGAAGACCTCCAGCATCACCGGGTCGGCGCGGGTGCCGATGGCCATGCGCTGCGGCAGCTCCTCGTGCCGGGTCAGGACGAGGTGGTTCTTTCGGGTGACCTCGGCGATCCAGCCGGGCTCGATGACGGTGGTGGCGATCTTCTCCTTGACCACCGCCGGGCCGGCGATGCGGTTGCCGGGCTGGAGCTGGTCGCGGTCGTAGACCGGCGCCTCGCGGTCCTGCCCGCCGGTGTGGATAGTCAGCGTGGCGAGGCGGCGCGGCAGCGCGCCGGTGACGTTGGGCAGGTCCAGGTCGTCGGCGCTTTCGGTGCGGCCCACGGCCTCCACCGAGACGGCCTCCACGACCAGGGGCTTGCCCTCCATCATGAAGCCGTAGCGCTGGCGGTGCGCGGCCTCGAAAGCGGCCTTCATGGCGTCCAGCGGGCCGAAATCGACGACGAGCGGGCTGTCGGAGCCCTCCACCTTGATGTGCGCCTTGCGCAGGACGCTCAGCCGGTCGTGCGGGACGCCCTGGCGGGTCAACTCGACGCGCCCCTCGGATTCGAGCGTGGCGAGAGTCTCGGCGAGGTCGGTGACGAGGGACTCGTCCAGGCGGGCCTCCACCGCGCGCTCGCGAATCGCCACCGTGTCGGCAAGGCCGATGCCGTAGGCGGACAGCACGCCCGCGTGCGGGTGCAGGAACACCTTCTTCATGCCCAGCGCGTCGGCGACGAGGCAGACATGCTGGCCCGCCGCCCCGCCGAAGCCGTTCAGCGTGTATTGCGTGACGTCGTAGCCGCGCTGGACCGAGATCTTCTTGATGGCGTTCGCCATGTTGTCCACGGCGATCTTCAGGAAGCCCTCCGCCACCTGCTTGGGCGTCATAGCGGTGTTGAGGGCGGCGTTCACCTCCGCCGCGAGGTCGGTGAACTTCTGCCGGACGATGTCGGCGTCCAGCGGCTGGTCGGCGTCGGGGCCGAAGACGTGCGGGAAGAAGTTGGGGTGCAGCTTGCCGACCATGACGTTGCAGTCGGTCACGGTCAGCGGGCCGCCGCGCCGGTAGCAGGCCGGGCCGGGGTTGGCCCCGGCGCTCTCCGGACCCACGCGGAAGCGCGCGCCGTCGAAGAAGCAGACGGAGCCGCCGCCCGCCGCCACCGTGTGGATGTGCATCATCGGCGCCCGCACGCGCACGCCGGCCACCACCGTGTCGAAGGCGCGCTCATACTCCCCGGCGTAGTGCGAGACGTCGGTGGAGGTGCCGCCCATGTCGAAGCCGATCACCCGGTCGAAGCCGGCCATGCGCGCCGTGCGCACCGCCCCGACGATGCCGCCCGCCGGGCCGGACAGGATGGCGTCCTTGCCCTGGAACCAGCGCGCGTCGGTCAGGCCGCCGTTGGACTGCATGAACATCAGCCGGACGCCGTTCAGCTCGCCCGCCACCTGCTCCACATAGCGGCGCAGGATGGGGGAGAGGTAGGCGTCCACCACCGTGGTGTCGCCGCGCCCGACGATCTTCATCAGCGGGCTGACCTGATGGCTGACCGACACCTGCGTGAAGCCGACGGAGCGCGCCAGCGAGGCGACCTGCCGTTCATGCTCCGGGTGGCGGTAGCCGTGCATCAGGACGACGGCGCAGGCGCGGTAGCCGTCCTGGAAGGCCTGTTCCAGTTGGACGCGGACGGCGCGCAGGTCCACCGGCTTCAGCACGGTGCCATCGGCCTTCACCCGCTCCGGCACCTCGGCCACGCGGTCGTAGAGCAGTTCCGGCAGCACGATGTGGCGCGCGAAGATCTTGGGCCGCGCCTGATAGCCGATGCGAAGCTGGTCGCCCAGACCTTCGGTGATGAGGAGCAGCGTGCGCTCGCCCTTTCGTTCGAGCAGCGCGTTGGTGGCGACGGTGGTGCCCATCTTCACCGCCTCGACCTGATCGGCGGGGATGGGGTCCGTGGGGTCGAGGCCCAGCAGGTCGCGGATGCCCTGGATGGCGGCGTCGGGGTAGCGCTCCGGATTCTCCGACAGCAGCTTGTGCGTGACGACCGAGCCGTCCGGGCGCTTCGCCACGATGTCGGTGAAGGTGCCGCCACGGTCGATCCAGAACTGCCACCGGCCCTGCGCTTGGGGCTCCGCCTGGGGGTTCATCACCCGCTCCCTTTTTTATGAGCTGTTTGGAAGCTACGCTTTGCACGGATCGCGCGGCATCGGTGAGACAACGAAAGGCTCCTCACCGCGCCCGCGGAAGCCATGCCGGTAAGGGAGTGTGACCATCCGCCGCCGCAGGTCAAGGAGGGCTGGGCGAAAGGGTGGAATGCGCGGCGCCCCTACCCCAGCAGGCCGAGGGTCCAGCGGGCGACGAGGGCGACCAGCATGCCTTCGGCGACGGCGAGCATCAGGCGCAGCAGGGTGGAGACCAGATCGGTGAAGCGGTCGCGCCGGGGGAAGACCTCGGCCAGCATGCTGGTCACGCCGCGGCGCAGGTTCAGGCTGATGAGCCCGATGACCAGCGCCACCGTCGCCGTGCCCACCACATAATAGAGGGCGCCCTTCCAGCCGGCGAAGGACTGCGGGTTCTCGAAATAGAACAGCGTGCCGACGGCGATCCACACGGCGGAGGGCCAGACGCCGACGATGTCGGCCTGGCTGGGCGCGCGGGGTGGTTGGGGCTTCGGTGCGCCGCTCCAGGGCATGCCGCCCCCCTCAGCCGCCGGGGACGTGCCGGTAGGCCAGCACGAAGGCCGGGTGGCCGTCGTCGCCGGCCAGCGGCAGCAGGAGTTCCACGAAGCGCACCCCCGGCAGCATCGGGTCGTCGCGCACCAGCAGGCAGCGCGGTTCCCCCGACTCCAGGCAGGCGCGCAGGTCGGCGGTGAAGCGCTCCGCCGCGTGGTCCGGGTGGCAGGCGCTGACGAGGCGCGGAACCGGGTTCTGGCCGAGCCGGCGCTGCACCGCCCGGCCGCAGGCGCGGTAGAGGAAGTCCGCCCCGCCGTCCACCGGCTCCATCAGGCAGACGCGCGGCACGGCCTCGCGGATTTGGGCGGTGTCGATCTCGCGGGCGAGCGGCATGGCGCGCTGCTGCCGGGCGCGGCGCCAGTGGATGTAGAGCAGGCCGGCGGCCGGCGGGGTCTTGTCGATGTCCAGCGGTTCGGCCCGGCAGACGGCCGGCTCGGGCGGGGGCGGCGGGACCGGGGCGGGCTTCGGCATCAGAGCGGGAGCGGGCGCCGGAACGGTGGAGGCCGGGGTGGACACCGCAGTTGCCGCGCCGGCGGTCACGGGCTGGCGTTCCGGCCGGCCGCCGTGCTTCTTCAGCATGGGCAGGGGCGCCCAGGTGCCGCAGGTGTGGTAGGACCGCGTGACCTTCCGATAGTCCTGGCTGGTGGCCGTGCGGCATTCCCCTTCCGCGCTGTAGCGATCCACATGGACCAGCGTGTTGTCGTCCGACAAGGCGCGCTCGCCCCCCCACGAAACGCAGGCGGCGCAGGCGCGGCTGTCCTTGGCGAAGGCGTGGGTCATCGTGGGAAGCGGGCTCCAGGGGTATCGGCAGGCGGGCTTGCGGGGAATCCCCCCGCGGGACGGTCGTTCGGGAACAGGTGATTGATGACGCCGTTTCGGCGCGCGTTCAAGAGCCGCCTCGCGGCCCCGTTGCAATGTCCCAGCCATGTGGCGGATGCATCATCCCACCCCTTCCCCCAGGCGGCCTTAGTCCCTATAAAGGGGCCTCGCAACGACATATTACCCTGCCCCCTCACTCCCCACACGGCGCGAGGGGGCTTTTGCTGCACGAACGTCGAGAAGCGGACCCATGCCCAAGCGCACTGATATCAAATCCATCTGCATCATCGGCGCGGGGCCGATCGTCATCGGCCAGGCTTGCGAGTTCGATTACTCCGGGGTGCAGGCGTGCAAGGCGCTGCGCGAGGAGGGGTACCGGGTGATCCTGGTCAACTCCAACCCGGCCACCATCATGACCGATCCGGGCCTTGCCGACGCCACCTACATCGAGCCGATCACCCCGGCCGTGGTCGCGAAGATCCTGGAGAAGGAGCGCCCCGACGCCCTGCTGCCCACCATGGGCGGCCAGACCGCGCTGAACACCGCCATGGCGCTGTCCGACGACGGCACGCTGGAGCGGCTGGGCGTGGAGATGATCGGCGCCAAGCGCGACGTCATCGCCAAGGCCGAGGACCGCATCCTGTTCCGCGACGCCATGGACAAGCTGGGTCTGGAATCGCCGCGCTCGCGCCTGGTGCGCAACTTCCGCGAGGCGCAGGACGCGCTGGAGTTCGTCGGCCTGCCCGCCATCATCCGCCCCAGCTTCACGCTGGCCGGCACCGGCGGCGGCATCGCCTACAACCGCGCGGAGTTCGAGGACATCGTGCGCGGCGGCCTGCGCGCCAGCCCGGTCGGCGAGGTGCTGATCGAGGAGTCGGTGCTGGGCTGGAAGGAGTACGAGATGGAGGTCGTCCGCGACAAGTCGGACAACTGCATCATCGTTTGCGCCATCGAGAACATCGACCCGATGGGCGTCCACACCGGCGATTCGATCACCGTCGCCCCGGCGCTGACGCTGACGGACAAGGAATACCAGATCATGCGCAACGCCTCGATCGAGGTGCTGCGCGAGATCGGCGTGGAGACCGGCGGTTCCAACGTGCAGTTCGCGGTGAACCCGGCGAACGGCCGCCTGATCGTCATCGAGATGAACCCGCGCGTGTCGCGCTCCTCCGCGCTGGCATCGAAGGCCACCGGCTTCCCGATCGCCAAGATCGCGGCGAAGCTGGCCGTCGGCTACACGCTGGACGAGCTGACCAACGACATCACCGGCACCACCCCGGCCAGCTTCGAGCCGACGATCGACTACGTCGTCACGAAGATGCCGCGCTTCACCTTCGAGAAGTTCGCCGGCACCGAGCCGCTGCTGACCACCTCGATGAAGTCGGTGGGCGAGGCCATGTCCATCGGCCGCACCTTCCAGGAGTCGGTGCAGAAGGCGCTGCGCTCGATGGAGACCGGCCTGACCGGCTTCAACGAGCTGAAGATCGGCGGGTCCGACAACCCCGACCCGACCGCCATCCGCGGCGCGCTGGCCAAGCCGACGCCGGACCGCCTGCTGGTCATCGCCCAGGCCTTCCGCCACGGCTTCTCCATCGCCGAGGTGCAGCAGGTCTCCAAGTACGACCCGTGGTTCCTGGAGCAGATCAAGGCCCTGGTCGACAAGGAGGCCGAAGTCCGCGCCAACGGCCTGCCGGCCGACAAGAACGGCTGGCTGAACCTGAAGCAGATGGGCTTCTCCGACGCGCGTCTGGCCGAGCTGTCGGGCAAGACCGAGGACGAGGTGGCGGAGGCCCGCCGCGCCGCCGACGTGACCCCGGTCTTCAAGCGCATCGACACCTGTGCCGCCGAGTTCGCCTCGCGCACGCCCTACATGTACTCCACCTACGAGGCGGACGGCACGGGCGAGGCGGAGTGCGAATCGGACCCGACCGATAAGAAGAAGGTGGTCATCCTGGGCGGCGGTCCGAACCGCATCGGCCAGGGCATCGAGTTCGACTATTGCTGCGTCCACGCCGTCTACGCGCTGCGCGAGGCCGGCATCGAGACCATCATGGTCAACTGCAACCCGGAGACGGTCTCCACCGACTACGACACCGCCGACCGCCTGTATTTCGAGCCGCTGACCGCCGAGGACGTGATCGAGCTGGTCCGCGTCGAGCAGCGCAAGGGCAACGTGCTGGGCTGCATCGTGCAGTTCGGCGGCCAGACCCCGCTGAAGCTGGCCGGCGCGCTGGAAAAGGCCGGCATCCCGATCCTGGGCACCTCGCCGGACGCCATCGACCTCGCCGAGGACCGTGAGCGCTTCCAGAAGCTGCTGCACCAGCTGAACCTGAAGCAGCCCGCCAACGGCCTCGCCCGGTCGCTGGAAGAGGCGGAGAAGGTGGCGGAGCAGATCGGCTTCCCGGTCGTGATCCGCCCGTCCTACGTGCTGGGCGGCCGCGCCATGGAGATCGTCCACGACATGGCCGGGCTCCAGCGCTACATGGGCACCGCCGTGAAGGTGTCGGGCAAGAACCCGGTGCTGATCGACAGCTACCTGCAGGACGCCATCGAGGTGGACGTGGACGTGGTGGCCGACGCCGCCGGTCAGGTCTACATCGCCGGCATCATGGAGCACATCGAGGAGGCCGGCATCCATTCCGGCGACTCGGCCTGCGCCCTGCCGCCCTACTCGCTGCCCAAGGAGACCATCGACGAGATCGGCCGCCAGGGCGAGGCGCTGGCCCGCGCCCTGAACGTCGTCGGCCTGATGAACGTGCAGTTCGCGGTGAAGGACGGCACGGTCTACATCCTGGAGGTGAACCCGCGCGCGTCCCGCACGGTGCCCTTCGTCGCCAAGGCCACCGGCACCGCCATCGCCAAGATCGCCGCCCGCGTCATGGCCGGCGAGAAGCTGGCCGACTTCAAGCTGAACGGCCCGACCCCGCCGCACACCGCCGTGAAGGAAGCCGTCTTCCCCTTCGCGCGCTTCCCCGGCGTGGACATCGTGCTGGGTCCGGAGATGAAGTCCACCGGCGAGGTGATGGGGCTGGACCACAACTTCGCGCTGGCCTTCGCCAAGTCGCAGCTGGGCGCCGGCGTCACCCTGCCGGTGCAGGGCACGGTCTTCATCTCGGTGAAGGAGCGCGACAAGCCGTCGGCGGTGCAGATCGGCAAGAAGCTGCACGCCATGGGCTTCCGCGTGCTGGCGACCACCGGCACGGCCGCGGCGATGAAGCAGGAAGGCGTCCCGGCCGAGCCGATCAACAAGGTGGTCGAGGGCCAGCCGCACATCGTCGACGCGATGATCAACGGCGAAGTCCATCTGGTCATCAACACGACGGAGGGTGCCCAGGCTCTGGCCGACAGCTTCAGCCTGCGCCGCACCGCGCTGACCTACAACCTGCCGTACTACACCACGATGGCGGGAGCCCGCGCGGCTGTGGAAGCGATTGCCGCACTCCGGAACGGCAGCCTTGAAGTTGCGCCGTTGCAGTCGTACCTTAGCGGTTCGTATTAGGGATGGTGTACGGCGCGGCGGACCTCCTCCCCCGCGCCGTAAGCTTTCCCGGGCGCGGCGTCGGCATCGTGATGGATTGAACGAACTATGGAAAAATTTCCAATGACCGAGGCGGGCTACAACCGCCTGCAAGAGGAGTTGAAGCACCTCAAGGCCGTGGAGCGGCCTGCCGTCATCAAGGCGATCGCCGAGGCGCGTGAGCACGGGGACCTGTCGGAAAACGCCGAATACGCCGCCGCGCGCGAGCGTCAGAGCTTCATCGAAGGCCGCGTCGCCGAGCTGGAAGACAAGATCAGCCGCGCCGAGGTCATCGACCCGGCCAGGCTGTCCGGCAGCACGGTGAAGTTCGGCGCCACGGTGACCCTGGCGGACGAGGACACCGACGAGGAGATCACCTACCAGATCGTCGGCCAGGACGAGAGCGACATCAAGAACGGCCTGCTGTCCATCCAGGCCCCGCTGGCCCGCGCCCTGATCGGCAAGTCGGTCGGCGACAGCGTCGAGGTGTCGACCCCCGGCGGCTCCAAGCTCTACGAGATCGTCACCGTCGGCTTCAAGTAAGTCTGCCCACGGCCCCGCCCCCACCGCGGGGAGCCGAACCAGCACGCGACCCCAAGCCGCCCGATGCCGGACCCCGGTGTCGGGCGGTTTGTTTTTTGGCCGACTCCTGACGCCGGAAAGACGACAACTATCCGTCATCCCCGCGAAGGCGGGGATCCAGGGCACTGAAGCGACGTTGTGCGGAGTTTTCTGGATCCCCGCCTTCGCGGGGATGACGGAAAAACACCTTTCACATCGGGCTTGAGGGGTTCTTCTCCCCTACCCCCTCAAACGCTGCTCCAGGAAGCTCGTGACGCGCGTGATGGCGTCCTTGCGGGCGGCTTCGTCGGTGCCGACGGTGGCTTCGCCGTCCGGGGCGGTGGCGAGGTTGGTGCGCTTGCGCAGGGGGGAGGCCGGCAGGTCGAAGCCGTGGTGGGCGTTGGGGTAGACGACCACCTCCATCCGCTCCTTCGCCGGGTCGCGCTTCGCCAGCTCCAGGCAGGGTTCCGGCGGGGTCCATTCGTCCTTGCCGCCGAGCAGCAGGAGAAGCGGCTCCTCCGGCTTCCAGGCGCTGTCCTTCAGCGGCGAGCGGCAGCCGGGATAGAGGGCGATGGCGGCGCGGAAGCCGGTGCCCTTGCCGCCCGGCCCGACCAAGGACAGAACCGTGCCCGCCCCCTGCGACCAGCCCATGACGGCGAGCCGCTCCGCGTCCACGTCCTTGCGGGCCTGGAGATAGGCCAGCGCGCCCCAGGCGTCGCGCTTGCGCTCCACCGTCGCGCGGACGGTGCGCTCGCGGCTGGTGCAGACCTGATCGACGTCGCGCGGGCCGTAGCTGTCCACCATCAGCACGGCGTAGCCTTGCTCCCGCAGGGTCAGCGCCCAGTCGAGATGCCGGGCGGAGACGCGCCCGTTCTTGTTGTAGAGCCCGCTGCAGCCGTGCAGCAGCACCACAGTGGCATAGGGGCCGTTGCCCGCCGGCCGCAGGAAGCGTCCGGTCAGGGCGGTCGGCGCGCCGCCGGTGAGGTCGGCGTCCTGGGAGGGGAAGCGGACGATCTCCTCCGCGTGCAGCCCGGCGACGGTCGCGGCGCGGGCGGAGGGGGCCGCCGGCGGCAGCAACGCGGCGCCCCCGACACCGAACAGGGCGGCGCCGAGCAAAGCGGTGCGGCGGAAGGAAAAAGCCATCATCGTCTCCCGGAACCGGAAAGCGGCGGTGGGGAGTGTACCACCTCCGTCCGGGGAAACCAGACCGCGCGGCCGAAGCGGGATCCGCGCGGGAAGACGGTGTGCCATGCACGCCCCGCCAGCCCCCGTCCCGGTGGGAAAGGGGCCGGCAGGAAAGGGGCCGGCGGGAAAGGGGCCGGAGCGGCCGGCTTACCGGCGGGCGACGGGTTCGGTCGCCGCGTCCTCTTCGTCCTCGTCATCCTCCAGCGAGTCGGGGATGTCGGGCGAGTCGACGTCGATCGGAACGCCCGGCGTGTGCTTGGACGTGCGGATGGACAGGGCCGACTTGACGTGCGCCACGTTGGGGGCGGCGGTCAGCTTCGTCGTCAGGAAGCGCTGGTAGTCGTCCCAGTCCTCCGCGACGATCTTCAGCAGGAAATCATACTCGCCGGCCAGCATGTTGCACTCGCGCACCATGGGCCAGCTGTTGACGAGCTCCTCGAATTTCTTTAGGTCCGCTTCGGCCTGGCTCGACAGCCCCACCTGGGCGAACACGGTGACACCGAACCCGAGCGCGTCGGGGTTGATGTCGGCGTGGTAGCCGCGGATGAAGCCCGCCTCCTCCAGGGCGCGGACGCGCCGCAGACACGGAGGGGCTGAGATGCCGGCACGCCGCGCGAGCTCAACATTGGTCATCCGGCCGTCATTCTGCAGGTCGCGCAGAATACGCCGGTCAATTCGGTCGAGTTTGACCCGCCGCATGGTTTACTCGGTCGCTCCGGGGATGATTCGAGGAAAGGATATTACACGGCGAGGCTCCCAACGCCAAGCAAGAAACCCGAAGCTTCGTAAGCGAAAAATTCACCATTCCGCGGCCTTCTGGCCCTCACGGACCGAACGCGCGACGACCAGCCGCACCCCGAAACAATCCGCAAGACGATGCATTCTTCTTTTCCCGGACCCCTGACCTGCTGGGTCGTGACCGACGGAAAGCCCGGCATGGAGAACCAATGCCTGGGCCTTGCCGAGGCCCTGGGCCTGACGCCCGTGGTCAAGCGGGTCCAGCTGCGCAGCCCCTGGCGCCAGCTGAGCCCCTACCTGCGGGTGGGCAACCGCTTCGCCGCCAGCCCCGAGGGCGACCCGATCCGGCCGCCCTGGCCCGACCTGCTGATCGGCACCGGGCGGCAGGCCATCGCCCCGTCGCTGGCCGTCCGCAAGTTGTCACGGGGGCGGACCTTCACCGTCCAGATCCAGGATCCGCAGATCAACCCGCGCCATTTCGACCTGGTGGTGGTGCCACGCCACGACCGGCTGCGCGGCCCGAACGTCCTGGTTACCCGCGGCGCGCTGCACCGCGTGACGCCGGAGATCCTGGCCGCCGCGGCGGAGCGCCACGCCCCCCGCCTCGCCCACCTGCCGCACCCGCGCATCGCCGTGCTGATCGGCGGCAACAACGGCGTTTTCTCCCTGACCCCGACCATCATGGGCGAGGTGGCGGACAAGCTGGCCGGCCTGTGCCGCACGCACGGCGCCGGGCTGATGGTCACCCCGTCCCGCCGCACCGGCGCCGACAACGAGGCCATCCTGCGCGCGCGCCTGGAGGGCCTGCCGGCCGACGTGTGGGACGGCACCGGCGAGAACCCCTATTTCGCCTATCTGGGGCTGGCCGACGCGGTGGTGGTGACCTGCGACAGCGTCTCCATGACGTCGGAGGCCTGCTCCACCGGCAAGCCGGTCTACGTGATCGAGCTGGAGGGCGGGTCGCCCAAGTTCCGCGCCTTCCACGACGGGCTGTACAAGGACGGCATCACCCGCCCCTTCACGGGGGAGCTGGACCGCTGGACCTACCCGTCCCAGGACGAGACCCGGCAGGTCGCGGAGGAGCTTCGGCACCGCCTGCTCGCCCACCGGCAGCCGCACGCAGCGTGACCTGTTGGGCGTAAACCACTGGGCACGATCTACTTTAAGGGGCGCGACACGTCATCGCAGGGCGCTGGTATCACCAGTTTCCCTACCCCGGACGGGGCGCGTTGCCGTTCCTTTCGGTCGATGATCGTGCCATAACCGTGGGCAGATGACCGCTTTAACACCAGGGAATCCGTCCCCATGACTTCGTCCAGCGCCGTGCGCCAGAGCTTCATCCGTTGCCTGGACAACAGCCGGCTGTGCACCGAGCCGTACAACCACTGGCTCCTCTCCCAGGCGCTGACGGAAGAGGCGGCCGACGGCATCGCCGAGCTGCCCTGGGGTCCGCCGGCCGTTCTGGAAACCTACGGCAAGCGCGAGACGAACAACGCGTCGCGCACCTATTTCGGCGCCGAGAACCAGGCCAAGTACCCGGTCTGCAAGGCGGTGGCCGAGGCGTTCCAGAGCAAGGACGTCACCGACGCCATCCAGCGCACCTGCAACGTGGACCTGTCCGGCACGTCGCTGCGCATCGAATACTGCCAGGACACCGAAGGCTTCTGGCTGGAGCCGCACACCGACATCGGCGTCAAGAAGTACACGATGCTGGTCTACCTCTCGAAGGGGCCGGACTGCGAGGGCTGGGGCACCGACGTGCTGGACGAGACGAAGACCATCGTCGCCCGCGCGCCCTACGCCTTCAACGAGGGGCTGATCTTCATCCCCGGCACCAACACCTGGCACGGCTTCGCCAAGCGCCCGATCAACGGCGTGCGCAAGTCGATCATCGTGAACTACGTCGGCCCCGAATGGCGCGCCCGCCAGGAACTGGCCTTCCCCGACGCCCCCATCGCCTGATCCATCCGTCTGGAGACCGACCCATGTCCATGCTCGATCTGGACAAGTTCCGGGCCACCCCGCTGCAGCGCGACCCGTTCGACTTCCTGTGCGTCCCCGGCTTCGTGAAGAAGGAGCATCTGGAGGCCCTGCACCGCGACTATCCCAAGGTGGACAAGCCCGGCTCCATCCCGCTCGGCGTCTTCCCGCAGGGCCCGGCCTTCGACGAGCTGATCAAGGAGCTGAAGGGCAAGGAGGTCTGCAAGGCCTTCTCCGAGAAGTTCGGGGTCGACCTGTCCAAATACCCGACGATGTTCACGGCGCGCGGCATGTGCCGGGCGACCGACGGCAAGATCCACCCGGATTCGGCCAGCAAGATCGTCACCGTGCTGATCTACATGAACCCGCCGTGGGAGGCCTCGGGCGGCCGGCTGCGCGTCCTGCGCTCCCCGGACCTGGAGGACTACGCCGCCGAGGTGCCGCCGGAAGAGGGCACGCTGATGTGCTTCCGCCGCACCGACACCTCCTGGCACGGCCACTACCCGTTCGAGGGCCAGCGCCGCGCGGTGCAGATGAACTGGGTCAAGAACAGCGTTTACATCTGGCACGAACAGTGGCGCCACCGCATCGGCGCCTGGGCCAAGAACACCCTGGGCATCGAGCAGAAGAGCTACTGAGCCTTCCGTTCCACAGGAAAAGGGCCGTCCCGCCGGGGCGGCCCTTTTTGTTTGGTTCTGCGGGACAGTACACAGCGTGTCCGGTGAATTATTTCGCCGCGAAGCCATCATGGCCCCATTCGTCATCCCCGCGAAGGCGGGGATCCAGCCTTTTCAGGCTCTTATGTGCGAAGTTTTCTGGATCCCCGCCTTCGCGGGGATGACGGAATGGGAGGCGAAAGGCTCCGTGAAACCGTACCCGCCAGAGCAGAAACGCACATCCGGCCGGCGCATATAAGACGAACCGGATAAGGCGAAATGCCGCAGCTAAAGCCTTGATTGCCTGTGCGAATTTTCAGCCGATGGAATTTCCGTCGAAAGAACGCAAACACATACTGCCGTGCAGGAAAGAGGGTTGCCGATGACCATCGCCGGTCTGTCCATTCGCGCCAAGCTGTTCAGCCTCATCGCCATCGCGGGTGCCGCGTCCCTGGCCATCGCCTTCGCGGCGCTGCGGGCGAACTACGCGCAGATGTACGAGGACCGGGTCGCCTCGCTGCGGCATCTGGCGGAGACGGTGCACAGCCTCGCCGAAAGCTACGAGGCCGAGGTGCGCGCCGGCGCGATGACCCGCGAGGAGGCCATCAACCAGTTCCGCAAGCGCAACGCCGCGCTCCGCTTCCACGGCGCGGAGTATTTCTTCATGCAGAGCATGGACGGCGTGATGCTCGCGCACGGCGCCAACCCGAAGCTGGACGGCCGGAACATGCTGGACGTGAAGGACCCCAACGGCGTCCCCATCACGCGCGAGGTCATCCGCGCCGCCCAGCAGAAGGGCGGCGGCACGCTGGAATACCACTGGCCGCGCCCCGGTTCCGAACAGCCGGTGGAGAAGGTCACCTACGCCATCGCCTTCGCGCCGTGGAACGCCGCCATCGGCGTGGGCGTCTACATCGACGACCTGCGGGAGACCTTCTGGGCCATGGTGTGGAAGCTGGGGCTGGTGGTGGCGGCCTTCGCCCTGCCCACGGTGGCGCTGCTCGCCCTGGTGGGCGCGCGGCTCAGCGCCGACATCCGGCGGCTCAGCAGCAAGATGATGGCGCTGGCCGGCGGCGACATGAGCCAGGACTTCGCCGAGGCCGGGCGCGGCGACGAGATCGGCGCCATGGGCAAGGCCGTCCTGGTCTTCAAACGCAACGCCGAGGAGAAGGTCCGCCTGGAGCGCGACCAGGAGGTGGCGGCGCGCCGGGCGGAGGAGGAAAAGCGGCGCGGCATGCGCGATCTGGCCGCCAGCTTCGAACAGTCGGTCGGCAAGGTCGTGCGCAGCGTCGCCCAGGCCGCGGCCGAGGTGGAACGCCGCGCCCAGGCCATGAGCACCGCCGCCGACCGCACCAACAGCCTGTCCAACACCGTCGCGACGGCGACCGGGCAGACCTCCGCCAACGTGCAGACGGTGGCCTCGGCCACGGAAGAGCTGTCCGGCTCCATCCAGGAGATCAGCCGGCAGGTCGCCGAATCCGCCAAGGTGACCGGCGAGGCGGTCACCCTGGCGCGCAACGCCAACGGCCGGGTCAGCGGGCTGGCCGAGGCGGTCGAGAAGATCGGCGCCGTGGTCCACCTGATCAACGAGATCGCCAGCCAGACCAACCTGCTGGCCCTGAACGCCACCATCGAGGCCGCCCGCGCCGGCGAGGCGGGCAAGGGCTTCGCCGTCGTCGCCAGCGAAGTGAAGGCGCTGGCCACCCAGACCGCCCGCGCCACCGAGGAGATCGGCGCCCAGGTGTCCAACATCCAGACCGTCACCGGCGACGCCGTGGAGGAAATCCAGCGCGTGGCCGGCGTGATCGAGCGCGTCAGCGAAATTTCCGCCACCATCGCCTCCGCCGTCGAGGAACAGGGCTCCGCCACGCGGGAGATCAGCCGCAACATCCAGGAGGCGTCCAGCGGCACGCGGGAAGTCGCCGCCACCATCGCCGGTGTGACCGGCGCCGCCGACGAGAGCGGCCGGACCGCGCACGAGGTGCTGCGCCTGTCCAACGAGCTGAGCGGCCAGGTGCAGACGCTGGACCGCGAGGTCGGGGCCTTCGTGAAGGCCGTCAGCGCCGGCTGACCGCAAGCCGGGGAGCGCCGGACCAGGGGGAATGGGCCGTGGACGGAGTGGGACAGCGGGACAATTCGCTGTTGCGCCTATGGTCGAAGGGCTATAACCCGTTGGTCCGGTTTTCTCATTGCGTGCGCACATGCCTCTTCGGATCGAGACTTTTTCGAACGTCACCGGCGGGTCCAGCTTCTTCAAGGCGGTCGGCCATCCCCTGGCGGCGCCCAAGGCGGCGGCGCTCGTGGCGCGTCTGGCGGCCGGCGGCCCGGTGGCGGTGTATGATCCGCTGGGGCTCGCGCGCGGGCTGGCGGAGTTCTACGACCTCTCCGGCGTTCCCGTGTGCGGCGTCTATGTCCAGGACGTGGAGGCCGTCGGCACGGAGCTGTTCGGCCACGCCGCCCGCCCGGTGACGGAGCTGCCGGCCAGCGGCGCCGGTACCGTCTTCATCGCCGCCTTCGACAGCCAGCGCCTGGAAGGGCACATCGCGCACCTGATCCCCGCCGGGGCGCAGGTTCTGTCGCTGGACGACATGCGCATCCCCGAGGACATGCTGAGCGACCGCGCCCATTACCTGTCCAAGTTCAACTGGGCGACCAACTACGCCTTCTTCCGCGACGAGGACGGCCGGCACACCCGCGTCGTGTCGGCCAACTACTGGGCCAACTATGGCGCCAAGGCCACGCGCCTGTGGGCGCGGCTGTTCGACGCGAATGGCGCCACGCTGGCCGAGTGGATGGAGCCGATGCCGCCCGCCAACGGCACGGTGGTGATCGACAGCCGCATGGTGCGCGCCCGCTTCGGGTTGAAGGACTTCTGCGGGTCGCTGTTCCTTCACATCGTCGGCGCCGCCGGGCACGACGTGGTGAAATACGCGCTGGACACCTACGGCGACGACGCGGCCGAGCTGTCCTGCACCCACGACGCCAACGCCTGGCCGGCGGAACTCTACGCCGGCCTGCCCGCCCCGAAGGAAGACGAGCGCGTCCTGCTGTGGGTGCAGAACAGCCACGCCACGCCGATCCCGGCGGGGGCCGTCGGGCTGAACCGGATGGGGTCGGACGAGATCCGCCGGCTGGACCGCGAGGTCGCGCCCTTCGCCACCGCCGCCATCGACACCCGCGACCTGTTCCCCGACGCGCGCTGGCCGCAGCAGTTCGAGGTGCAGGCCGGCAAGCATTTCGTGCGCCCGCGCTACGAGGTCATCGCCGCGAACGGCCGCCGCCGCATCGCCCACGCGAACGTCGAGCGCACCGACCTGAAGCCCGACCCAAAGCTGCCGGTCCTGACCGGCGGCCTGCTCGGAAAAGGCCACATCCTGCCGGCGCCGATCCTGCCGGCGGAGCGCTGGCGCACCGTCCTGCTGCCCACGCCGATGAGCACCGGCCAGCAGACCCTGCCCGTGCAGGCGGTGGTCTTCGACGCGTCGGGGCGCGAGGTCGCGCGGCACCACTTCGGCACTCTGAAGCGGTCGGACAGCGTGGCGCTGGACGTGACCGGGCTGGTGTCCAAGGCCGACCTGCCGGACGGCTGGGGCCATGTGGAACTGCTCTACGACTTCGAGGCGGGCCAGGACGCCGACGGCTGGCTGCACGCGCTGGTCCGCTATGAGGATCTGCGCAGCGGCCACGCCGCGGAGACCAGCTTCGGCAGCCACATCTTCAACACCGCCCTGACCTACCGCGACGAACCGCAGAGCTACCAGGGCCGGCCGCCGGGCCTGTCCACGCGCCTGTTCCTGCGGCTGGGGACGGAGCCGTGGGACACGCTGTGCCACCTGATCTACCCGGCCTCCACCCCCTGGCACGCCACGTCGGACACGCATCTGATCCTGACGCGGCGCGACGGGATCGAGGTGGCGCGGCGGCGGATCGCCATTCCCTGCGGCGGGTCGCGCTTCTTCCGGTCGCACGAGACCTTCACCGAGGCCGAGCGCATGGCCGCCGGCGAGCAGGCCTATGTGCTGATCCGCGACACCACCTGCCGGCTGTTCGGCTATCATGGCTGCCTTGCTGGCGATGATGAAGCCGGCGCCTTCAGCCTCGACCATATGTTCGGCTTCTAGAGATCGTGACGGACAGAGCGATGCCCAGCACCCACCACACCAAGGTCCTCATCATCGGCGCCGGCCCGGCCGGCTACACGGCGGCCATCTACGCGGCGCGCGCGAACCTCCAGCCGCTCATGGTGCAGGGGATGCAGCCGGGCGGCCAGCTGATGATCACCACCGACGTGGAGAACTTCCCCGGCTTCGCCGATCCCATCCAGGGCCCCTGGCTGATGGAGCAGATGCAGAAGCAGGCGGAGCATGTCGGCACGAAGATGGTCTTCGACCTGATCGTGGACGTGGACTTCACCAAGCGTCCCTTCGTGTGCAAGGGCGACTCGGGCGACACCTACACCGCCGACAGCGTCATCATCGCCACCGGCGCCCAGGCCCGCTGGCTGGGCATCCCCAGCGAGGAGACCTACCGCGGCTTCGGCGTGTCGGCCTGCGCGACCTGCGACGGATTCTTCTTCCGGGGCAAGGAGGTCGCGGTCATCGGCGGCGGCAACTCCGCCGTTGAAGAGGCGCTGTACCTGACCAATCACGCCACCAAGGTGACGGTGATCCACCGCCGCGACAGCTTCCGCGCCGAGCGGATCATGCAGGACCGCCTGTTCCGCAACCCGAAGATCGAGGTGGTCTGGGACAGCGCCGTGGACGAGATCCTGGGCGAGGGTGACGGGTCCTTGGGCAACCCGCGCGGCGTGACCGGCGTGCGCGTCAAGAACGTGAAGACCGGCGAGACGCGCGACATCCCCGTGGCCGGCGTCTTCGTCGCCATCGGGCACGAGCCGGCGACCAGCGTCTTCAAGGGCAAGGTGCGGATGGACGAGTCCGGCTACATCGTCACCGCGCCGGATTCGACCGCGACGGACATCCCCGGCGTCTTCGCCGCCGGCGACGTGAAGGACAAGGTCTACCGCCAGGCGGTCACCGCCGCCGGCATGGGCTGCATGGCCGCCCTGGAAGCCGAACGCTGGCTGGCCCACCACGAGGGTGAACCGAGCCCGGCTGGGAATTGGTAATGTGAAAAGCCCTCCCCCCCCTGGGGAGAGGGCTTTTCACCCATTACTTGCCTTTTACTTTTCCGTCATCCCCGCGAAGGCGGGGATCCAGGGCACTGAAGCGACTTTATGGGAAGTTTTCTGGATCCCCGCCTTCGCGGGGATGACGGCCAGCGTCTGCTTCCGCGCGTCTTCCGCGCAGTGAAATGGGGCCGGCCCTACGCCGCCTTCAGCATCGTGGGGAAGTGGTCGAGGACGGCGGTCAGGGCGCCGGCGCCGTCTTCCAGGGCTTCCTGGGCCAGAGAGAACTGGTCGGGCAGCGGCAGGGCGAAGGTGACGGTGAATTCCCCGCCTTCCAGCTCCATCCGGCCGCCGAAGCGGCGTGACAGCGCGCGCATGCGGACGTTGTCGGACAGGCAGATCATGTGCACCTGCCGGATCGAGCGGTTGCGGGCCACCGTCAGGGCGCGGCGCAGCAGCGTGGTGCCGACGCGCTTTCCCTGAAGGCCCTTTTCCACGCTGACCGCGAGCTCGGCGCGGTCCGGCCAGATCAGCCGGTCGGTGCACAGCTCCACGGCGGCGCGCAGCTCACCCTGGATGAAGGCACCCAGCAGGATCGTGCGGCCCCAGTCCAGCCCGTCGCAATGCTTGTTGATGGTGTCGGTGGTGACCGTGCCCGTGAAGCGCGCGTAGCGGTCGGCCGCGTTCAGCCGCAGCAGGTGCGCCCTGTACTGGCCGAGTTCGGCGGGAAGGAGCTTGCGGAAAACAGTCATGGCTCGGGCTCACGGTCGTCGATGGTCGCATCGCACTGCCCAGAGCGTTCGCCCCCGGATCGGCTCTTGTTTTTGCGCATCCCGCATTGCGGAAGCGCTTAGGCCTTTTCGGCCGTTGGCTCGGCCATAAGTCATACTGCACTGCAACATGGCGGCGCGCCAGAGGTTACCTGGGGCGCCGACACGATACCGTCAAGCTTGTGGCGGCGCGGCAACAGTTGGCGGCGCCGGGGGCGCGGGCTATGCTGCCCGCCCTCGGCAAAAGGCGGATTCCATGAGCATCTGGGGCAAGATCCTGGGCGGGGCGGCGGGCTTCGCCATCGGCGGACCCATCGGCGGGCTGGTCGGGCTGGCCGCCGGCTTCGCCGTGGACAAGGGAATCCAAAAGGGGATTGCGGGCCTTTGCGGCCCGGCGGACGCCACCAAGTCCATCGCCTTCACCATCGGCGTGATCGCGCTGTCCGCCAAGATGGCCCGCGCCGACGGGGTGGTGAAGCGGGTGGAGGTGGACACCTTCAACCGCCTGTTCCGCGTGCCGCCGGAGGAACTGCCGAACGTCGGCCGCGTCTTCGACCTCGCCCGCCGCGACACCGCCGGGTTCGAGGACTACGCCCGGCAGATCGCCGCCCTGTTCGAGGACCGGCACGCGGTGCTGGAAGAACTGCTGGACAGCCTTCTGCTGATCGCCGAGGCCGACGACGAGCTGCACGAGACCGAAGTCGAGTATCTGCGCAGCGTGGCCCACATCTTCGGCTTCGCCGACGCCGATTTTGAGCGCATCCTGGCCGGGCACCATGTGGCGGGTGCCGGCGACGGTGCGGACCCCTATGGCGTGCTGGGTGTGGCGCGCACCGCCACCGACGCAGAGATCAAGGCCGCCCACCGCCGGCTGGTGCGCGAACACCACCCCGACACGCTGATCGCGCAGGGGCTGCCGCAGGAGTTCGTGGACCTCGCCACCCAGAAGGTCGCCGCCATCAACGCGGCGTATGATCGGATCGAGAAGGAGCGCGGGCGGTCTTGAGCCCGGTGCCCCCTCCCTAACCCTCCCCCGCTGCGCGGGAGAGGGGACTGCCGCCGTTCTGCCAAAGCCCCCTCCACCTCGAAGAGGGGGAGGGTTGGGGAGGGGGCAACGTTCCCGCGCATCGCGGCCCCGGCGCAATCGGGTGTCGCGGGGAGCGGGAGTGCGCGCTATATAAGCAGCCTTCCGCATACCGTGTTGTTGGGTCATGGCTCCTCCCGCTCCGATCACCGCGCTCCAGGGCGTGTCCGTCACGTTCGGCGGGCGCCCGCTGTTCGAATCCATCGACCTGTCCCTCGGGCGGGGCGACAAGGCCTGCCTGGTCGGCCGGAACGGCTCCGGCAAGTCCACGCTGATGAAGGTGCTGGCCGGCATCATCCAGCCGGACGGCGGGAATGTCTTCGTCCAGCCCGGCGCTCGCATCGCCTATCTGCCGCAGGAGCCGGACTTCACCGGCTGCGCCACCGTGCACGACTATGTCGCCGCCGGCCTGCCCGCCGACGAGCGGGACGAGGCGCACCGGGTCGACGCGGTGCTGGACCGGTTGCAGGTGCCCGGCCATCTGGACCCGAACACGCTGTCGGGCGGCGAGGCGCGGCGCGCGGCGCTGGCCCGGACGCTGGTCGGTGAGCCGGACGTGATGCTGCTGGACGAGCCGACCAACCACCTGGACCTGCCGACCATCGAGTGGCTGGAAGAGGAATTGCTGGCCTATCGCGGCGGGCTGCTGCTGATCTCGCACGACCGCGCCTTCCTGAACCGCTTGGCGCGGCGCACGCTGTGGCTGGACCGCGGCACGGTGCGCGCGACCGATCGCGGCTTCGCCGAGTTCGAGACCTGGCAGGCCGAGGTGTTCGAATCGGAGGAAATCGCCGCCCAGAAGCTCGACCGCAAGATCGAAGGCGAGATGAAGTGGCTGCGCGAGGGCATCTCCGCCCGGCGCACCCGCAACATGGGCCGCGTGCGCGCGCTGCTGCAACTCCGCACCGACCGGGCGGAGCGCATCAAGGGTGGCCAGCAGGCCAAGCTGGCCATCGCCGAGGCCGAACGCGGCGGACGGCTGGTCATCGAGGCCACGACCATCTCCAAAGGGTTCGACTCGGCGGAGGGGCGGAAGACGGTCGTCAAGGACTTCTCCACCCGCATCCTGCGCGGCGACCGCGTGGGGCTGATAGGGCCGAACGGCGCCGGCAAGTCCACGCTGCTGAAGATCCTGACCGGCCAGATGGAGCCGGACAGCGGCACCGTGCGGCTGGGCACCAACATGGAAACCGCCTATTTCGACCAGCGGCGGGTCGGGCTGGATCCGGAGGAGACGATCCGGCAGGTGCTGTGCCCCTACGGCGGCGACAGCGTGATGGTGAACGGCCAACCGCGCCACGTCGCCGGCTACATGCGCGATTTCCTGTTCGACACGCGGCAGCTGGACAGCCCGGTGAAGGCCCTGTCGGGCGGGGAGCGCAACCGGCTGCTGCTCGCCCGGCTGTTCGCGCGGCCCAGCAACATGATGATCCTCGACGAGCCGACCAACGACCTCGACATGGACACGCTGGACCTTCTGGAGGACGTGCTGGGCGACTATCAGGGCACGCTGCTGCTGGTCAGCCACGACCGCGACTTCCTCGACCGGCTGGTGACCTCCACGATTGCTTTGGAGGGCGACGGGACGATCACCGAATACGCGGGCGGCTATTCTGATTACTTGGTGCAGCGCCCGGCGCCGAAGGAAAAGGTCGCGGCTCCGGCCAAGGCGAAGCCGGCGGCGCAGGCGTCCGCGCCGAAGCCGAAGGGCAAGCTGAGCTACAAGGACCAGCGGGAGCTGGACGACCTGCCGGCGCGCATGGACAAGTTGACCACCGAAGTGGCGAAGCTGGAAGCGGCGCTGGCCGACCCCGACCTGTTCGCCCGCGACGCCGCCAAGTTCCAGAAGACGTCCGACCAGCTTCAGGCCAAGCAGGCCGAACTGGCCACCGCCGAGGAACGCTGGCTGGAGCTGGAAGCCCTGCGCGAGGAGTTGGAAGGCGGCCGGGCATGAGCCACGCGACTCGGGGCTCGCCCTGCTGGTCATGGCGATCTGGGGGCTGAACTTCGTGGTCGCCAAATGGGGCCTCGCGGAGTTTCCGCCGCTGTTCATCATGGCCCTGCGATTCCTGCTGGTCGCGGCGCTGCTGGTGCCATTCGCGCGGGTGCCGCGCGGCAAGATGCTGCCCATCGCCGCCCTGTCGGTGACGCTGGGGAGCGTCCATTTCCCGCTGATGTTCAGCGGACTGAACGGCATCGACGCGGCCACGGCCTCCATCGCCGCGCAGGCGCAGGTGCCCTTCTCCTCCCTGCTGGCGGCGGTGCTGTTCAAGGACAAGCTGGGCTGGCGCCGCGCCTTCGGCATGGCGGCGGCCTTCGCGGGCGTGGTGGTCATCGCGGGCGAGCCTCGGCTGGCCGGGTCGCTGACCCCGCTGTTCATGATCCTGGGCGCCAGCGTCGCCTTCGCCGCCGCCAGCATGCAGATGAAGTCAATCGCTGGCGTGGACGGCTTCGCGCTGAACGGCTGGATGGCGCTGTTCGCAGCCCCGCAGCTGATGGTGCTGTCGCTGCTGCTGGAGAGCGGACATGGCGCGGCGCTCGCCAACGCGACGCTGTGGGGCTGGGGCGCCATCGTCTACATGGCGGTGGGGGTGACCATCGGCGCCTATGGGATGTGGTACCCTCTGCTGCGCCGGTACCAGGTGAACCAGACCATGCCCTATCTGCTGACCGTGCCGGTCTTCGGCGTGGCCGCGGGGGTGCTGCTGATGGGCGATCCCTTCACGCTGCGGCTGGTGCTGGGCGGGCTGCTGACGGTGGGCGGCGTCGCCTTCATCGTGCAGAAACGCCCGGCGGCGGTGGGCGACAAGGTGACGAATCCGACGTGACGACGTTTATCGACCTCCCCTCCCCCAACCATGGACCTCGGCCGGAGGGCGCGCGGGCGGAGTTGCTCATCCTTCATTACACGGGGATGCCGACGGCGGCGGACGCGCTGGAGCGGCTGTGCGACCCGGTGGCCCAGGTCAGCGCGCACTACACGGTGGACGAGGACGGGACCGTCTACGCCCATGTGCCGGAGGACCGGCGCGCCTGGCACGCGGGCGTGTCGATGTGGCGCGGCGTCGGCGACGTGAACAGCCGGTCCATCGGCGTGGAGATCGTCAATCCGGGCCACGAGTTCGGCTACCGGCCCTTTCCGCCCGAGCAGATGGCGGCGGTGGTGGATCTCTGCCGGGGCATCATGGGACGGCATGGGATCGCGCCGGAAAACGTGATCGGCCACAGCGACATCGCGCCCGCGCGCAAGGAAGACCCCGGCGAGCTGTTCGACTGGCCGGGGCTGGCGGCACAGGGCATCGGGATTTGGCCGGAGGTCCGGCCGGAGGACGACGGGCCGTTCGGCGGGGATGACGTGGCGGACCTTCTGGGACGCTATGGCTACGACGCGGCCTGCCCGCGCGCACTGCTGTCCTTCCAGCGCCATTTCCGGCCGGAGTCGCTGACGGGCATCGCCGACTCGGAGACGGTGCGGCGGCTGCGCGCGCTGGTACGGGTGACCGGGCGGTAGGCGGCGATTCGCTTCCCCGCGCCACATCTTATATAGTGGTGACCACAACCCATCACCGGCGGGGGTGCAGCATGTCGGAACTGGCCTACAAGCGCATGACCGTGGACGACTTCCTCGTCTGGGAGGATGGGACGGACACGCGCTATGAGCTGATCGACGGCGTGCCGTTCGCCATGGCGCCGACCTACGCCGCGCATCAGATCATCGCAGTCAACGTCGCCGTTGCGCTGACCGAGACCTTGCGCAAGCGCCCGCCCTGCCATGTCCGGTCGGAGGCCGGCATCCTGAAGCCCAACAGCTTCCGGAACTACTTCCAGGCCGACCTTGCCGTGACCTGCACGCCGCACCGGCAAGGGCAGTATGCGGTGCCGGATCCGGTGGTGATCGTCGAAATCCTGTCCCGCTCCACCGAGGACCACGACCGCAAGGTCAAGCTGCCGGTCTACCGGGCCATACCCAGCGTGATGGAGGTCGTGCTGGTCCACGCGGACATGCTGTTCGTGGAGGTGCACCGCCGGCTGGACGCGACCCGCTGGCAGGTGGACCTGCTGGTGGAGGCGGAGGACGCCTTGCGACTCGACAGCGTGGGGTTCGAAGCGCCGGTGGCGGCGCTTTACGCCAACGTCGATCTGCCCGAGGGCGAGCCGCCGGCGGAAGCCTCTTTGTAAGCAGGCGTCCTGATTCGGGCGCTATTTCGGGCGCCGCTTTGGGATCGGCCCCCACCGGCATTGCGCAAGCCGCCGCGACCCTATACATAGACCCCCGCCAGATGGCCGGATGGCCGCCTTCGACACGTCGTCGGGGGAGGAAAGTCCGGGCTCCACGGGAACACGGTGCCGGCTAACGGCCGGCGGGGGCGACCCTAGGGAAAGTGCCACAGAAAGCAAACCGCCGTCGGTCCTCGGCTTTTGTCGGGGGCCGCGGTAAGGGTGAAAGGGTGCGGTAAGAGCGCACCGCGCCCCTGGCAACAGGGGCGGCACGGTAAACCCCACCGGGAGCAAGACCGAATAGGGGCGGCACGGCCCGCTGTCCTTCTGGGACGGTATGGGGCCAAGCGCGTTTCCGCGCCGCCGCCCGGGTTGGTCGCGAGAGGCGCCGGGCAACCGGCGTCCCAGATGAATGGCCATCCATCAGGGAAACCTGAGGACAAAACCCGGCTTACAGGCCATCTGGCGCTTATCCACAACACGTCTGAGGTAGGGAGCCACCCCTTTATCGCGGGGTGACGCCTCATCGTGCCCATCTTTCCCCAGTTTCATCCACAGGCGGTGGATAACTGTGGGGCGAAATCCCATGCTGTCCCATGACTGCCCCCACCCGACTACCCCCTGAAGTTAGACCGTTGGGGGTATGCGATTCGCTCGTCCGGCGCGTTACATGACTATAACCATTCACGGGATTTTAGGAACATCCTGGGAACTTTGCCCTAGCACCGCGCCGATACGCCGGATAGGGCGCTGAAATGTTGCTGGACCTCGCCGATTCCGCTCACCTATTTGCGCCCTTGCAACACATCGGGCGATAAGTCTTGACAGCTCTGTCTGAATACTGGCGGGGGCGTTGACGCCCATGCCGTCCCATGTTATCCCAAGAATGCCCACCGCGAGGGGGGATCTACCCAGTCAAGGTAACCTGACCGGGCGGGTTTCGCGGAAAGGGTGGATACGGGGCTCGCGACGGCGGGTTCCGCACAACGGGAGCGGGGGGAGATCGTCGGGCCGATGGCCATTTTCCTGTCCACATACGTCAACAAAGTTGACAGGAAAGGTCGCTGCTCCATCCCGGCGCAGTTTCGGCAGAGTCTTGCCAAAAGCTCGGAGCCGACGACCGTCTATCTCTGGCCCTCGCTGAACCATCAGGCGCTGGAAGGCGCCGACCAGAACTACCTCGACGTGCTGTCCGAAAGCCTGGAATCCCCCGACCTGGACGCGGACGAGCGCGACATGATCGAAACCTTCATCTTCGGCAAGCTGATCCCCGTCTCCCTCGACAACGAGGGCCGCATCGTCCTGCCCAAGGAGCTGGCGGAATTCGCCGGCATCGGCGAGGAAGCCGCCTTCATCGGCCGCCGCAAGACCTTCCAGATTTGGGAACCGAACGCGTTGAAGGCCCACGAGCAGACGCTGCGCGACCAGGTCGTGCGCAAGGACATCTCGCTGAGCCAGATCGTCGCCAAGGCGTCGCGCGGCGCCGCCAGCCGGGCAGGGGAGGGCTGAGCATGACCACACCCGCCCCCGGCCCCACCCCCGCCTCCCCCCACATCCCCGTGCTGCTGGCCGAGGTCGTCGACGCGCTCTCCCCGCGCGACGGCGGCGTCTATGTGGACGGCACCTTCGGCGCCGGCGGCTACAGCCGCGCAATCCTGGAGTCGGCGGACTGCCGCGTCTGGGGCATCGACCGCGACCCCGAGGCGATCGAGCGCGGCCGCAAGCTGTCCGCCGCCTACCCCGGCCGGCTGGAGATCGTGGAAGGCCGATTCGGCGACATGGAGTCGCTGCTGGCCGCGCGCGGCGTCGAGTCGGTGGACGGCGTGGCGCTGGACGTCGGCGTCTCCTCCCCCCAGATCGACGAGCCGGAGCGCGGCTTCTCCTTCCGATTCGATGGCCCGCTCGACATGCGCATGGGACGGGATGGGCCGACCGCCGCCGACGTGGTGAACACGGCGGACGAGGGCGAGCTGGCCGACATCATTTTCCATTACGGCGAAGAGCGCATGGCCCGCCGCGTGGCCCGCGCCATCGTCGCCGCGCGCAAGACCGCCCCCATCGAGCGCACCCGCCAGCTGGCCGAGATCGTGCGATCCGTGGTGCCGAAGGGGAAGGGCGACGCCATCGACCCGGCCACCCGCACCTTCCAGGCGCTGCGCATCCATGTGAACGACGAGCTGGGGGAACTGCGCCGCGGCCTCGCCGCCGCCGAGTCGCTCCTGAAGCCCGGCGGGCGCCTCGCCGTTGTCTCTTTCCATTCGCTGGAGGATCGGGAAGTAAAGACGTTCCTGAAGGAGCGTTCGTCGCCCCCGCCCTCCCCCTCCCGACACACGCCATCCATTGCGGTGGACGCGCGTGCCCCATCCTTCCGCCTGCTGTCGCGCAAGCCCATCGTGCCGACTGAGACGGAATCCCGACACAACCCCCGCGCGCGCTCCGCCCGGCTGCGCGCGGCCGAACGCACGTCGGCGCCGGCATTCCCGGCCCCCGGCAAGGAGGCGGCATGAAGGGTAAATCCGCGCTGTTCTGGCTCGGCCTGGCCGCCGCCGCCGGCGGCGTGCTGTTCCAGACGAGCTATGAGGTGCAGGAGCTGGAGGAACAGCTCGGCTCCCTCAACCGCAAGATCATGGAAGAACAGGAAGCCATCCAGATCCTGAAGGCGGAATGGAGCTACCTGAACGACCCGACGCGTCTGGAATCCCTGGCGTCCCAGCATCTGGCGCTGCAACCCACGGATGCGCGCCAGTTCGTGGCGCTGGACGTGGTGCCGATGCGCCCGGCGGGGGCCGAGGTCGTTCCGCCGGCCGGGCCGAAGATGGATCCCGCAGCGCCGCTGCCGCCGATGGTGCGCCTGTCGCCCCCGGCCGGCCAGCCGGCCGCGCCCGCTGTCGCCAGCAACACCGGGGCCAGCAACACCGGGACCACCCTCAAGGCCGGCATCATTCCGGCCTCCGCCCCGGCCAAGCCCGCCCCGATCAAGCCGTCGGCGATCATCCCGGCCGCTGCCAAGGCCCCTGCCCTGCCCGGCGCGCAGCCGGCTGCGGTCGCCAAGCCGGCGCCGATCAGCATCAAGCCGACGGACGTCGCCGCCCGTCCGCTGCCGGCACCGACCACCGTGGCCGCCGTCCCGGCCGCCGCGCCGAAGACCCTGTCCGTGCCGCCCGCCCGGCAGCCGCAGTCCGCCGCCGTGTCCGGTTCCGCCCACGCCGCTCCCCCGCCGCCGCCGTCGCCGCCCAGGGGCACCGACAGCATCGGCGTCCTGGTCGCCCGCCTGGGAGCGAATCGATGAGCGTTCCGCCGACCGGCCTTGATCCCACCGGCGCCTATGCCGTGCCGCCCCCGGCTTCCAAGCCGCGGACGTCGCTGTCCGTCGCGTTGGAGCAGAGCCGGAACCGGTTGATGGTCACCGCCGCCATGGTGGCCCTGGTCTTTTCGGCCATCGGCATCAAGCTGGTGGACGCGACGCTGCTGAGCCACGCCGCCGAACCGCGCCAGCGCATGGCGGCGGAGATCGACGCGCCGCCGGTCAACCGCGCCGACATCGTGGACCGCAACGGCAACCTGCTGGCGACCTCGCTCGCCACGCAGTCGCTCTACGCCGACCCCAAGCTGATCAGCCGGCCGGAGGAGGTGGCGCGCAAGCTGTCGTCCGCCCTGCCGGAGCTGGACTACAAGGAGCTGCTGGCGAAGCTGAGCGGCGACAAGCGCTTCATCTGGATCAAGCGCAACCTGACGCCCAAGCAGCAGGCCGCCGTGTTCAAGCTGGGCCTGCCCGGCGTCTATTTCGAGCGGGAGGAGCGCCGCTTCTACCCGGCGTCCAACCTCACCTCGCACATCGTCGGCTTCACCGGCGTCGACAACAACGGCCTCAGCGGCATCGAGCAGGCGCACAACAAGCGTCTGGTCAACGACCCGAACAAGCCGCTGCAGCTGTCCATCGACCTGCGCCTTCAGCACATCATGAAGAAGGAGCTGACGGCGACCATCCAGGAGTTCAGCGCCATTGGTGCTGCCGGCATCATCTTCGACGTGCGCTCGGGCGAGGTGCTGTCGATGGTGTCGCTGCCCGATTTCGACCCGCATGATCCGCCCGCGCTGAGCGACAAGGCCGGCCAGGACGCGCTGTTCAACCGCGCGACGCTCGGCGTGTACGAGATGGGCTCCACCTTCAAGATCTTCAACACGGCGATGTCGCTCGACTCGGGCAAGATCCGGGTCACCGACACCTTCGACACTATCCACAACATCCAGGTCGGCCGCTTCACGATCCGCGAATATCACCCGTTCCACCACAACCTGACGGTGGCGGAGGTGTTCCAGGAATCCTCTAACCTCGGGTCGGTGCGCATGGCGCTGACCGTGGGCGTGCAGGCGCAGAAGGCCTTTTTGACCAAGCTGGGGCTCACCCGCCCGACCACGCTGGAGCTGCCGGAGAACGGCTGGCCGCTGGTGCCCAACCCGTGGCGCGAGGTCAACACCATGACCATCGCCTTCGGCCACGGCATGTCGGTCAGCCCGATGCACACGGTGACGGCCGCCGCCTCGGCCATCAACGGCGGCGTCCTGCGCCACCCGACCATCCTGAAGCGCGAGCCGGGCGCCGAGGTTCCGGGCGAACAGGTCATCTCGCCGCAGACCAGCGCCATGATGCGCCGGCTGTTCCGCTTCGTGGTCACCGACGGCACAGCCAAGTCGGCCAACGCCAAGGGCTACGTCGTCGGCGGCAAGACCGGCACGGCGGAAAAGCAGAAGGGCCGGCATTACGAGCGCAACTCGCGCATGTCGTCCTTCCTCGGCGCCTTCCCGATGAACGACCCGCGCTACATCGTCTATGTGCTGGTCGACGAGCCGAAGGGCACCAAGAAGACCTACGGCTTCGCCACCGGCGGCTGGGTCGCCGCCCCGGCGGTCGGCCGCATCGTCAAGCAGATCGGTCCGCTGCTGGGCGTCCAGCCGGTGGACGACACCGCGCCCGAGATCATCAACGCCACCTACATCAACACCGCGGGCCAGACCACGCCCCCCCTGCCCGCCGCCCCGCCCGCGCAACCGAAAGGAAGCACCGTTGCTTCTGTCCCGCCTCCTTCCGGAAAGCAGCGCTGACGCGCGTTCCGGACACGACGCCATCGAGGTGACCGGGCTGACCGCGGATAGCCGCGCGGTCAGGCCCGGTTTCGTCTTTGCGGCCCTGCCCGGCGTCAAGACGGACGGGCGGGCCTTCATCGCCGACGCGCTCGCCAAGGGGGCCGTCGCGGTGGTGGCGCAGCCGGGGACCGTCTTGCCCGAAGGCTGCGGCGCGGTGCTGGTCGAGGACGCGCAGCCGCGCCGGCTGTTCGCGCTGATGGCCGCCGCCTTCCACGGCCGCCAGCCGGAGACGGTGGTGGCGGTAACGGGGACCAACGGCAAGACCTCCACCGTGCAGTTCGCCCGCCAGATCTGGAGCCTGCTGGGCCACAAGGCCGCGGCGCTGGGCACGCTGGGGCTGATCGGGCCGGGGCTGGAGGGCTATGGCGGCATGACGACGCCGGACCCGGTGGCGCTGCACCGCGACCTCGCCGCCGTCAAGGACGCCGGGATCGAGCGGCTGGCCATGGAGGCGTCGAGCCACGGGCTGGAGCAGCACCGGCTGGACGGCGTGGCGCTGAAGGCCGCCGGCTTCACCAACCTGACGCGCGACCATCTGGACTATCACGGCACCATGGAGGCCTACCTCCAGGCCAAGGCCATGCTGTTCGACCGGCTGTTGCCGGCGGGCGGCACCGCCGTGCTGAACGCCGACAGCGGCACCTTCGGCGAGCTTTCCGAGATTTGTTCACAGCGCGGTCACCGCGTCTTCGGGTACGGTCTGGCCGGTCGCGAGCTTCGGGTGAACGGGGTCGAACCGCTGGCGCACGGCCAGCGCCTCGCCCTCACCGTCCTGGGGCGCGACGTGACCGTGGACCTGCCGCTGGCGGGCCGGTTCCAGGCGTGGAACGTGCTGTGCGCGCTCGGCCTGGTGATCGGCTCCGGCGAGGATCGCGATGCTGCGCTGGAGACCTTGACCCGCCTGGAAGGCGTGCCGGGGCGGTTGCAGCACGTCGCCACGCATCCCAGCGGGGCGACGGTCTACGTCGATTACGCGCACACGCCCGACGCGCTGGAGACGGTGCTGACGGCGCTGAGGCCGCACGCCCAGCGCCGGCTGGTCGTCGTTTTCGGCTGTGGCGGCGACCGCGACCGCGGCAAGCGTCCGGTGATGGGCGAGCTGGCCGGCCGTCTGGCCGACCGCGCCATCGTCACCGACGACAACCCGCGCACCGAGGTGCCGGCGGCCGTCCGCAAGGAGGTGCTGGCCGGCTCCGCGGCGCTGGAGGAGATCGGCGACCGGCGCGAGGCCATCCGCGCCGCCGTCAAGGGTCTGTCGGCCGGTGACGTCCTGGTCATCGCCGGCAAGGGACACGAGCAGGGTCAGACGGTCGGCACCGAGGTGCTGCCGTTCGACGACGCGACCGAGGCGAAAGCCGCCGTAGCGGAGGTTGGAGCATGAGCGACGAGAAGACGACTGTCCCTCTGTGGACCGCGGAAGACGCCGCCGCCGCCACCAATGGGCAGGTGACGCGCCCGTGGACCGCCACCGGCGTGACCATCGACAGCCGCAAGGTGGCGCCGGGCGACCTGTTCGTCGCCATCAAGGGACCGAACTTCGACGGCCACAACTTCGTCGCCAGGGCGCTGGAGTCCGGGGCCGCCGCCGCGCTGGTCAGCACCGTGCCGCCGGGTGTGCCGGGCGACGCGCCGCTGCTGGCCGTGGATGGCGACACGCTGGCGGCGCTGGCCGACCTGGGCCATGTCGCGCGGCTGCGCAGCAAGGCCAAGGTGGTGGGCGTCACCGGCTCCGTCGGCAAGACCGGGACCAAGGAGGCGCTGCGCCACGTCCTGTCGCAGCAGGGCCGCACCTTCGCCACCGAAGGCAGCCTGAACAACCACTGGGGTGTTCCCCTGTCGCTGGCCCGCATGCCGGCGGACACGCAGTTCGGCGTGTTCGAGCTGGGCATGAACCACGCGGGCGAGCTTGGCCCCCTGTCGCGGCAGGTGATGCCGCACGTCGCCCTCATTACCACGGTGGAAGCGGCGCATCTGGAATTCTTCGCCTCCGTCGAGGCCATCGCCGACGCCAAGGCCGAGATCTTCGAGGGCATGGACCCCAACGGCGTCGCCGTGCTGAACCGCGACAACCCGCATTACGGCCGCCTGCTGGCCGCCGCCCGCACCCAGGGGCTGAGCCGCGTCTGGGGCTTCGGCGCACACGAGGACGCGGAGGCGCGGCTGCTCGACTGCTCGCTGCACGCGACCTGCAGCGCCGTCACGGCGGTCATCAAGGGCGAACGCATCCAGTATTGCCTGGCCCTGCCCGGCAAGCATTGGGTGATGAACAGCCTGGGCGTGCTGCTGGCGGTCAAGGCGCTGGGCGCCGACGTGGCCGCCGCCGCCCGCGCGCTGTCCACCATCCAGCCGGTGAAGGGGCGCGGCACGCGCAAGCGCATCCACGCCGCGCACGGCGCCTTCACCCTGATCGACGAGAGCTACAACGCCAGCCCCGCCGCCATGGCCGCCACCTTCGAGGTGCTGGCCAAGATCGACCCCGGCGCCGGCGGACGCCGCGTGGCGGTGCTGGGCGACATGCGCGAGCTGGGCGAGCGCGCCGACGCGCTGCACGCCGCGCTGGCCGAGCCGCTGAAGGCGGCGCATGTGGACACGGTCTACGGCTGCGGCCCGCACACGCGGGCGCTGTTCGACCGGCTGCCGCCCGCCATGCGCGGCGCCTGGGCCGAGACCAGCGCAGAGCTGGCCCCCATCGTCGCGGACGCCGTCAAGGGCGGCGACGTGGTGCTGGTGAAGGGCTCCGCCGGCAGCCGCACGGGATTGGTGGTGGAGGCGCTGTCGGCGCTCGACACCCGCCAGGACACGAAAAACGACAAGAATGACGGCTCGTCGCAAGTTGCGGCGAACGGACAAAGAGGCTGACCGGTTCCATTATGCTTTATAATTTGCTCTTCCCATTGGCGGACGTTTTCTCGCCGTTCAACCTGTTCCGGTACCTGACCTTCCGGACGGGTGGCGCGGTGCTGACGGCGCTCGTCATCAGCTTCATGTTCTTCCCGCGCCTGATCGAGTGGCTGAAGAGCAAGCAGGGTGAAGGCCAGCCGATCCGTTCCGACGGGCCGGAGACTCATTTCAAGAAGAAGGGCACGCCCACCATGGGCGGCCTGATGATCCTGATCGCGGTGACGATCAGCACGCTGCTGTGGGTGGACCTGACCAACGTCTACACCTGGATCGTGCTGATGGTGACGATCGGCTACGGCCTGATCGGCTTCGGCGACGACTATCTGAAGCTGACCAAGCGCAACACCAAGGGCCTGTCCGGCCGCTTCCGCCTGACGTGGGAGATCATCATCGGGCTCAGCGCCTCGCTGGCGATCATGCTGGTGTCGGCCCCGCCGCTGTCGGGCGGGCTGGCCGTGCCCTTCGTGAAGGACTTTCTGATCCAGCTGTCCTGGTTCTTCATCCCGCTGGGCGCCTTCATCATGGTGGGCGCGTCCAACGCGGTGAACCTGACCGACGGGCTGGACGGGCTGGCCATCGTGCCGACGATGATCGCGGCGGGCTGCTTCGGCCTGATCAGCTACCTGACGGGCAACGCGATCTTCGCCAACTACCTGCAGATTCACCATGTGCCGGGTGCTGGTGAGCTTGCCGTTTTCTGCGGGGCTCTGGTCGGTGCGGGCATCGGATTCCTCTGGTACAACGCGCCCCCCGCCATGGTCTTCATGGGCGACACCGGGTCGCTCTCCCTCGGCGGTGCGCTGGGGGCCGTCAGCGTGGTCACCAAGCACGAGATCGTGCTGGCGATCATCGGCGGCCTGTTCGTGTTGGAGACGGTGTCGGTGATCGTCCAGGTCGCCTCCTTCAAGCTGACCGGCAAGCGGGTGTTCCGCATGGCGCCGCTGCACCATCACTTCGAGAAGAAGGGATGGGCGGAGCCGACCGTGGTCATCCGCTTCTGGATCATCGCCTCCATCCTGGCCCTGGTCGGGCTGTCCACGCTGAAGCTCCGTTAAGGCGTTCCTTCGATGATCAACCTCTTCTACATGGACGGTCTGCCGGTGGCGGTCATGGGGCTGGGCAAGTCCGGCCTCGCCACGGCCGAGGCGCTGGCCCGCAGCGGCGCCGACGTGTGGGTCTGGGACGACAACGAGGCGAGCCGGAAAGCGGCGGAGGCCAAGGGCTACAAGGTCGTGGACCTGACCACGGCCGACCTGTCCGAACTCACCACCATCGTGTGGTCGCCGGGCATTCCGCACACGCACCCCAAGCCCCATCCCGTGGCCGAGCGCGCCCGCGCCGCCGGGATCGAGCTGGTCTGCGACATCGAGCTGCTGGCGCGGGCCGAGCGGGATTCCGCCTATGTCGGGATCACCGGAACGAACGGGAAGTCCACCACCACGACGCTGATCGGCCACGTCATGAACGCCGCCGGGCGGCGGATCGCGGTGGGCGGCAACCTGGGCACGCCGGTGCTGACCTTCCCCGGCTTAGGGAGCGGCGGCACCTACGTGCTGGAGATGTCGAGCTACCAGCTGGAGCTGACTTTCTCGATCACCTTCGACGTGGCGGTGCTGCTGAACATCACGCCGGACCATCTGGCCCGGCACGGCGGCATGGACGGCTACGTCGCCGCGAAAAAGCTGATCTTCCACCGCCAGACCAAGCCGCGCACGGCGGTCATCGGCGTGGACGACCCGCAATGCCGCAGGATTTACGAGGAGCTGGTTGCCAAGGGTGACCAGCATGTCTGGCCGATCTCCGCCGAGGGGCGCGTGCCCGGCGGCGTCTACGCCGAGGGCGGCTGGCTGATCGACGACACCGACGGCAACGCGGAGCGCGTGGCGGAGCTTTCCGGCTTCCCGGCGCTGCTCGGCAAGCACAACTGGCAGAACGCCGCGGCGGCCTATGCGGCCTGCAAGGCGGCGGGCGTGCCGGCCCCGGCGATCGCCGCCGCCATGACGACCTTCCCCGGACTGGCGCACCGCCAGCAGCTGGTGCGGACCATCGGCGGCGTGCGCTTCGTCAACGACAGCAAGGCCACCAACGCCGACGCGACCGAAAAGGCGCTGGCGACCTTCGACCCGATCTACTGGATCCTGGGCGGTCAGGCGAAGGAGACCGGCCTGTCCGGCCTGGAGGGCTACATGGGGCGCGTGCGCCACGCCTTCCTGATCGGCGAGGCGACGGAGCCCTTCGCAGCGTGGCTGGCGGCCAACAAGGTCCCGCACACGCGCTGCGGCACGCTGAACGTCGCCGTGAACGCGTCGGCGGAGCTGGCGCTGAGCGAGCGGCTGCCGAACGCCTGCGTGCTGCTGTCGCCGGCCTGCGCGTCCTGGGACCAGTTCGCGAATTTCGAGAAGCGCGGCGAAGCCTTCGCCGACGCCGTCAACGCGCTTGAAGGGGAAGACGCCTGATGGTGACGTTCGACCGTACCGACCAATCCATCTTCGGTCGCTGGTGGTGGACCGTGGACCGCTGGCAGCTTGCCGCGCTGGCGGTGCTGATGGCGCTCGGCACGGTGCTGATCACGGCGGCCAGTCCGCCGGTGGCCGAACGCATCGGCATCCAGGACACCTTCTACTTCGTCGAACGCCACCTGATGATGCTGATCCCCGCGGTCGCCATCATGTGCGGCGTGTCGCTGCTGAGCCCGCGCGGCGTGCGCCGGGTGGCGGTGGTGGTCTTCCTGATCGCCGTGGCGCTGGTCTACGCGACGCTGGTGGTGGGCGTGGAGATCAAGGGTGCCCGGCGCTGGATCCACGTCCCCGGCCTGTCGATCCAGCCGTCGGAGTTCGTGAAGCCCGCCTTCGCGGTGGTCGGGGCGTGGCTGTTCTCGCTGTCGCGCACCAACCCCGGCTTTCCGGGTGCCTTGCTGTCCATCGCGCTGTATGTCTTCACCGTCGCCGGCCTGCTGATGCAGCCCGACCTGGGCATGACGGTGGTGGTGTCGGCGGTGTGGTTCTCGCAGTTCTTCCTGGCCGGGCTGAACGTGATCCTGGTCGCCATCCTGGGCGCGCTGGGCGGCGTCGGGCTGGTCGGGGCCTATTTCATGCTTCCGCACGTGCACAGCCGCATCAACCGCTTCCTTGACCCGGCGGCGGGCGACAACTATCAGGTCAGCCGCTCGCTGGAAGCTTTCGCCAACGGCGGGCTGATGGGCACCGGACCCGGCCAGGGCACGGTGAAGTTCTCCCTGCCGGACAGCCACGCCGACTTCATCTTCGCCGTCGCGGGCGAGGAGATGGGGCTGATCTTCTGCCTGTTCATCATCATCCTGTTCGCCTTCATCGTGCTGCGCGGCTTCGCGCGGGTGTTCAACGACAACAACTACTTCGTTCTGCTGGCGGCGACCGGCCTGCTGATCCAGTTCGGGCTTCAGGCGGCGATCAACATGGGCTCCGCCCTGCACCTGATGCCGACCAAGGGCATGACGCTGCCCTTCATCTCCTACGGCGGGTCCTCGCTGCTGGCGCTGGGCTTCGGCATGGGGATGGTGCTGGCGCTGACCCGCAAGCGCTTCGGCCCGGCGGAGTGACGGCGATGGCACCCGCGATTAAGAACAAGCCCATCGTTCTGGCGGCCGGCGGCACCGGCGGGCATTTCTTCCCGGCGGAAGCGCTGGCGCGGGAGCTGCTGGCGCGCGGCAAGGCCGTGGCGCTGGTCACCGACAAGCGCGGTCAGGCCTTCGGCGACAGCCTGCCGGAGGTGCCGGTCCACCGCATCCGCGCCTCCGCCCCCGGCGCCGGGTTGGTCGGCAAGATCACGGCGGCGTGGCAGATGGGCCTTGGCCTGCTGTCGGCCAACGCGCTGATGCGCCATCTGGAGCCGGCGGCGGTCGTCGGCTTCGGCGGCTACCCGTCCGTGCCGACCGTCTACGCCGCCGCGCAGGCCCGCGTGCCGGTGCTGCTGCACGAGCAGAACGCCGTGCTCGGCCGCGCCAACCGGATGCTGATCGCCGCCGCCCGCCGCCTCGCCGTCGCCTTTCCGGAGGTGTCGGCGGTCAAGGAGGCGCACCGCCCCAAGATCGTGCGCACCGGCAACCCGGTCCGCCCCGCCGTCGCCGCCAAGCGCGCCGCCCCCTATGCGGTGCCGGATTCCAATGGGCCGGTCCGCATCCTCGTGATGGGCGGCAGCCAGGGGGCGCGGGTCTTCTCGGAGGTCATGCCGCAGGCGCTGGGCCGGCTGCCCGAGGCGTTGCGCGCGCGCATCCATCTGGCGCAGCAGTGCCGGCCGGAGGATCTGGAGGCCGTCCGCGCGGCCTACGCCGACATGGGCCTGGGCGGGCTGGAGCTGGAGAGCTTCTTCCGCGACGTGCCGGATCGGCTGGCGGCCTGCCATCTCGCGCTGACGCGCGCCGGCGCCTCGACCATCGCGGAGCTGACCTGCATCGGCCGCCCGGCGCTGCTGGTCCCCTACCCGCACGCCATGGACGACCACCAGACTGAGAACGCCCGGCAGCTCGCCGCCGCCGGGGCCGCGTGGCTGATGCCGCAGACCGGCTTCACCGCCGAGGCGCTGGCCGCCCGCCTGACCGAGCTGCTGGGCTCGCCCGACGCGCTGACGCGCGCGGCGCTTGCTGCGCGGGACTGGGGCATGGCCGACGCGGCGGGCCGGCTGGCCGACGCCGTGCTGGCGATGATCCAACCCGACGGTGCCACCCAAAACCAAGAAGACTCCCAGGAGGCGACGGCATGATCAAGGCAACGCGCAGCCCCTTAACGCGCCGCCGGACGCCGCGCCCCCTGCAGGACTGGCCGGCGGACATGACCCGCACCGAGGCCGCGTGGGGCAACCGTCCGGAATGCCCGCTGCTGCCCCGTGCGGTCGCCACCCACGGCTTCCTGCGGGACCGCCTGCACGTCGTCACCGGGGCCCAGCCCCTTCCCCCCGGCCTGTCCGACCCGGCCGTGGACGCCACCCTCAGCCTGATGCTCCGCCGCGGAAAGTAAAGTCACATGCGCGCCCTCCCCCTCTCGATCGGCACCATCCACTTCGTCGGCATCGGCGGCATCGGCATGAGCGGCATCGCCGAGGTGCTGAAAAACCTGGGCTACACAGTCCAGGGCTCCGACCTGTCCGAAAGCGCCAACGTCAAGCGCCTGCGCGAACTGGGCATCCAGGTCTCCATCGGCCACCGCGCGGAGAACATCGCCGGGGCCGCGGTGCTCGTCGTGTCCTCCGCCGTCAAGCGCGACAACCCGGAGGTCGTCGCCGCCCGCGCCGCCCTGGTCCCGGTCGTCCGCCGCGCCGAAATGCTGGGCGAACTGATGCGCCTGAAGTGGGCCATCGCCATCGGCGGCACCCACGGCAAGACCACGACCACCTCCATGGTCGGCAACATGCTGGAGCACGCCAACCTCGACCCCACGGTCATCAACGGCGGCATCATCAACGCCTACGGCACCAACACGCGCCTGGGGTCCGGCGACTGGATGGTGGTCGAGGCCGACGAGAGCGACGGCACCTTCGTGAAGCTGCCGGCCTGCATCGCGGTCGTCACCAACATGGATCCGGAGCATCTGGACTATTACGGCACCTTCGACAACGCGCGGGCGGCCTTCGACAGCTTCGTCCAGAACATCCCCTTCTACGGCTTCGCGGCGCTGTGCATCGATCACCCCGAGGTGCAGGCGATGATCCCGCGCGTGTCGGACCGCCGCATCATCACCTACGGCTTCAGCCCGCAGGCCGACGTGCGCGCCGTCAACATGCGGCTGGGCACCGAGGGGGCGGAGTACGACGTGGTGATCGACGACCGCCACACGGGCGAGAGCCGCACCATCGCCAACGTCCGCCTGCCGATGTACGGGCCGCACAACGTCCAGAACTCGCTGGCCTGCTTCGCGGTGGGCAACGAGATGGGCCTGCCCGACGTGGTCATGCGCGACAGCATGGCGAAGTTCCAGGGCGTGAAGCGCCGCTTCACCAAGACCGGCGTGTCGAACGGCATCACCGTCATCGACGACTACGGCCACCACCCGGTGGAGATCGCCGCCGTGCTGAAGGCCGCGCGCACCGCCGGCACCGGCCGCACCATCGCCGTGGTCCAGCCGCACCGCTACACGCGGCTGGCCGCCCTGTTCGAGGACTTCTGCACCTGCTTCAACGACGCCGACGCCGTGATCGTCGCCGACGTCTACGCCGCCGGTGAGCAGCCCATCGAGAACGTCAACCGCGACAGCCTGGTCGAGGGTCTGCGCATGCACGGCCACCGTCAGGTGATGGCCCTGCACGGGCCGGAGGAACTGCCGCAACTGATCCGCGAGGTGGCGCGTCCGGGCGACCTCGTGGTCTGCCTGGGCGCCGGCAACATCACCCAGTGGGCCAACGCGCTTCCGGGCGAGCTGGACAAGCTGGCCGGCAAGTCCGCGTGAGGTTGGCGACCGCAGCCATGACCGACACTCTCCCTCTCATCGACCGGATGCCGCGTTGCCGTGGGCGGCTGACCGTCGACGCGCCGCTGGCGAACGTCACCTGGTTCCGCGTCGGCGGCCCGGCCGAGGTGATGTTCCGCCCGGCCGACGCCGAGGATCTGGCCGAGTTCCTGGCGGCGCTGCCGGCGGACGTGCCGGTGACGGTGCTGGGCGTGGCCTCCAACCTGCTGATCCGCGACGGGGGCATCCCCGGCGTGGTGATCCGGCTCGGGCGCGGCTTTGCCGATATCACGGCGGACGGGGTCTCGCTGACCGTCGGTGCGGCGGCGCTGGACCTGAATGTGGCCAGCGTCGCACGGGACAACGGTGTTGCGGGGCTGGAGTTCCTGTCGGGCATTCCCGGCACCATCGGCGGCGCGCTCCGCATGAACGGCGGCGCCTACGGGCGCGAGATCAAGGACGTGCTGGTCGAGGCGCAGGGCGTCACCCGGCGTGGTGATCGCGTGGCCTACGACAACGCCGCGATGGGCTTCACCTACCGCCACGCCGGCGTGCCGGAGGACGTGATCTTCACCGGCGCGACCTTGCGCGGCGAGCCCGGCAACCCGCAGGAGATCGCGCGGCGCATGGCGGAGATCTCCGACAAGCGCGCCGACACGCAGCCGGTCCGCTCGCGCACCGGCGGCTCCACCTTCAAGAATCCGCCGGGCCACAAGGCCTGGGAGCTGATCGACAAGGCCGGCTGCCGGGGCCTCAGCATCGGCGACGCGCAGGTGTCGGAGAAGCACTGCAACTTCCTCATCAACCAGGGCAGCGCCACGGCGGCGCAGCTTGAGGATCTGGGCGAGGAAGTCCGGCGGCGGGTGTTCGAGACGTCCGGCGTGACGCTGGACTGGGAAATCAAGCGGGTCGGCGTGCCGAAATGAACCTGCACATCAGCATATCCCCCTCTCCCCTCTGGGGAGAGGGTCGGGGTGAGGGGGTCCCGCGACTCCCGCACGTCCGGCACACGCGCAACCCCCTCACCCTAACCCTCTCCCCGGAGGGGAGAGGGAACGGAGTCGTCGCATGAAGAAGCACGTCGCGGTCCTGATGGGCGGATGGTCGGCGGAGCGCGAGGTGTCGCTGGTCAGCGGCGCCGGCGTCGCCAAGGCCCTGGAGGAGGAAGGCTACACGGTCACGGCGGTGGACGTGCAGCGCGACCTGAACGGGCTGATCCAGGCGCTGAGCAACCCGCGCCCCGACGTGGTCTTCAACGCGCTGCACGGGCGCGGCGGCGAGGACGGCACCATCCAGGGCGTGCTGGAGTTCCTGGGGCTGCCCTACACCCATTCCGGCGTGCGCGCCGCCGCCGTCGCCATGGACAAGGCGATGACCAAGGCGCTGCTGGCCTCGGTCGGCGTGCGCTCGCCCAAGGGCATCGTCCTGACCAAGGGCGAGCTGACCGGCGGCGCGCACCCGATGCCCGCCCCCTACATCGTCAAGCCGGTGGACGAAGGCTCGACCGTCGGCGTCACGCTGGTGCGCGAGGGGCAGAACAGCCCGGTCGGCGACGCCTGGACCTTCGGCGAGCGCGCCCTGGTCGAGGAGTTCATCCCCGGCCGCGAGCTGACCGTCGGCGTGATGGGGGGACTCGATTCCGATTGCCGGGCTTTGACCGTAACCGAGATCCGGTTCGAAGCGCAGGTCTATGACTACACGGCTAAATACAGCGCCGGTCACGCTGTGCATACTGTGCCCGCGCAGATTCCCGAAGAGATCGCGGAAGAAGCCAAAAGACTTGCGGTGCTGGCGCACCAGACGTTGGGTTGCCGCGGCGTTTCGCGCAGCGACTTTCGCTGGGATGACAGTAAAACTGGTACCGCGGGGCTGTATTTCCTGGAGATCAACAACCAGCCCGGCATGACCCCGCTGTCGCTGGTTCCCGAACAGGCCGCGGCCGTGGGCATCTCCTACGGTGCACTCGTCGCTTGGATGGTGGAGAACGCCGCATGTCAGCTCGATTGAGCGTCGATCCGCAGTTCCGCCCGGCCATGGGTATGATGGGCTCGGGGATGGCGGGTGGTCGTCTGCGCGACGACATGCCCGTGCCGCCGCGCGCCATGGCGCAGTCGGCGCAGAAAGGCAACCGCCGCCGCGCCTGGCCGCGCTGGACCCGCCCCGCGGTGAAGGCGGCGGTCCTGCTGACGCCGGTGCTGGTGATGGCCGGCCTCGCCGGGTCGGCCTGGAAGCGCGGCACCTTCGCGGAGACGGCGGCGGCCTTCGAGGAGAGCCTGATCGCCGTCAGCGGCAAGGCCGGATTCGCGGTCGGCGAGATCATGGTGGTCGGCCGGACGGAGACGGAGCGCGACGCGATCCTCAACACGCTCGGCGCGCGGCGCGGCGACCCGATCCTGGCGGTCAACCTCGCGGAGGCCAAGGAGCGGCTGGAAAGCCTGCCCTGGGTGTCGGCCGCGTCGGTGGAGCGCCGCCTGCCCAACGCCCTGCTCGTCCGCCTGTCGGAGCGCCAGCCGATGGCGATCTGGCAGCACGACCGCAAGTTCACCGTCATCGACCGCGAGGGCCGTCCGCTGGCCGACGCGGCCGAGCTGGCGCGGCGCGGCAACCAGCGCATCGACACGCTTCCGCAGGTTGTGGGGGCGAATGCGCCGATGCAGGTTCCGAAACTGCTCGCGGCCCTCGACAACGTGCCGTCGCTGCGCGACAAGGTGAGCGCCGCCACATGGCTCGGCGACCGCCGCTGGGATCTGAAGCTGAAGAACGGGCTTGTCGTGAAGCTGCCGGAAGCCGGGATGAACACGGCCCTGCGCCAACTGGCCGCGCTGGACGCCTCGGGCAAGGTGCTGGAGCGCGACGTCGTCGCGATCGACCTGCGCCAGCCCGACCGTGCGGTCCTTCAGACCTCCGCCACCGCCGTCCTGCCCTGGACGGAGGAGGAGAACAAGAAGAAGCCGGGCAAGAAGACCTGACCACCACCCCCCGCCATCACTGGACCTAAGAAGGCCACAGGGTACCGAACATGGGTTTGAGCGGCGCGAAAAAGCCGAAACGACTGACGCGCGGCGGGATCATCGCCGCGCTGGACGTTGGCTCGACGAAGGTGTGCTGCTTCATCGCGCGCGTCGAGGACGCCGGCGCGGTGCGCATCCTGGGCATCGGCCACCAGATCGCCACGGGCGTGCGCGCCGGCTCCATCATCGACATGGAGGCGGCGGAGACGTCCATCGGCGCCGCCGTCCACGCGGCGGAGCAGATGGCGAACGAGACCATCCGCGACGTGATCGTCAACGTGGCGAGCCCGATCAGCCACGGATTCAACGCGGAAATCGCCGTCTCCGGACAGGAGGTGATGGAGGCCGACGTGCGCCGCGCGCTGGCCCACGCCCGCACGCTGCAGGTCGGGCCGGACCAGGCGCTGGTGCACGCGATCCCCGTCGGCTTCTCGCTGGACGGCAGCCGCGGCATCCGCGACCCCAAGGGCATGTACGGCGAACGGCTGGGCGTGCAGGCCCACGTCATCACCGCCCCGGCGGGTGCGGTGCGCAACCTGCACACCTGCGTGGCGCGCTGCCACCTGGACATCGAGAGCATGGTCGCCAGCCCCTACGCCTCCGGCCTCGCCTGTCTGGTGGAGGACGAGATGGAGATGGGCTCCGCCTGCATCGACATGGGCGGCGGCACCACGACCATCTCCGTCTTCTTCGAAGGCAAGCTGATGTGGTCGGACTGCATCCGGCTGGGCGGCAACCACGTCACCAACGACATCGCGCGCGGTCTGACCACCCCGGTCGTCCACGCGGAGCGCATGAAGACGCTGCACGGCAGCGCCATGTCCAGCCCCGCCGACGAGCGCGAGATGATCGACGTGCCCCAGGTCGGCGAGGAGGAGCGGCTCGGCGCCAACAACCTGCCGAAATCCTATCTGGTGCGCATCATCCAGCCCCGGCTGGAGGAAATCTTCGAGCATGTCCGCTCGCATCTGGAGCATTCCGGCTACGCCAAGCTGGTCGGCCGCCGCGTCGTGCTGACCGGCGGCGCCAGCCAGCTGCCCGGCACGCGCGAGCTGGCGCAGCTCATCCTGGACAAACAGGTCCGCATCGGGCGCCCGACGCGGATCACCGGTCTGAACGAGGTTCACGGCGGTCCGGCCTATTCGACCGCCGCGGGCCTTCTTCTGCACGCCGTGCGCAATCCCACGGAACTTCCGGTCGCGGGCCAAGAGGCTGGCTCCGGCACGGGGTTCTTCGGGCGCGTCGGCCTGTGGCTGCGGGAGAACCTTTGATGAAAACCGAAAAAGACTCCTGCCGCTGAACAAACGACATGCCTAAAAAGCCGCCGGACTCAACCGGGGGCAACCCGCGAGTTAAAAGCATCGAACACAATGAAAAGGTTGTGGAGGCCATAATGATCAACGTGAGCATGCCGATCGTCGATTCCGAACTGAAGCCCCGGATCACCGTCTTCGGTGTCGGCGGCGCCGGCGGCAACGCCGTGAACAACATGATCAAGTCGAACCTGGAAGGCGTGGACTTCGTCGTCGGTAACACCGACGCGCAGGCGCTGAAGGGTTCCTTGTGCGAAAAGCGCCTCCAGCTGGGCACCACCGTGACGCGCGGCCTGGGCGCCGGGTCCAAGCCGGACGTCGGCCGGGCCTCCGCCGAGGAGCAGATCGACGAGATCGTCGGCTTCCTCGAAGGCTCCAACATGGTGTTCATCACCGCCGGCATGGGCGGCGGCACCGGCACGGGCGCCGCCCCGGTCATCGCGCGCGCGGCCCGCGAGCGCGGCATCCTGACCGTCGGCGTGGTGACCAAGCCCTTCCACTTCGAAGGCGCGCACCGCATGCGCCTGGCGGAGTCGGGAATCGCCGAGCTGCAGCAGTATGTCGACACGCTGATCATCATCCCGAACCAGAACCTGTTCCGCATCGCCAACGAGAAGACGACCTTCGCGGACGCCTTCAAGATGGCCGACGACGTGCTGCATTCCGGCGTGCGCGGCGTGACCGACCTGATGGTGATGCCGGGCCTGATCAACCTGGACTTCGCCGACATCCGCTCCGTCATGACCGAGATGGGCAAGGCCATGATGGGCACCGGCGAGGCCGGCGGCGAGCGCCGCGCCATCGAGGCCGCCGAGGCCGCCATCAGCAACCCGCTGCTGGACGACGTGTCGATGAAGGGTGCGCGCGGCGTCCTCATCAACATCACCGGCGGCTACGACATGACCCTGTTCGAGGTCGACGAGGCCGCGAACCGCGTGCGCGACGAGGTCGATCCGGACGCCAACATCATCTTCGGCTCGACCTTCGACAGCACGCTGGAAGGCACGATGCGCGTGTCGGTCGTCGCCACGGGCATCGACGCCGCCGCCATGGCCAACCCGCGCACGCTGCACCCGGTCAACCTGTCGCTCGTCTCCGAGCGTCCGGGCGCCGCCGGCGCCAAGAAGCCGGCCGGCCCGACCGGCCTGACCCAGGCCGCCCCGGTCGCCCCGTCGGCGATCCCGTCGGCGGTTCCGGTCTCCCCGGCCATTCCGGGTGCGGCCACCGGCATGGCCCCGCGCCCGATGTCCGCCGGCAACGGCGCGCTGAACGTCGCCGCCCCGATCCCGCAGCAGGTCCAGCAGCAGCCGGCCCCGCAGCCCTTCGCCCAGCCGCAGCCGGTCCAGCAGGCCGCGCCGCAGCCGGAGTATGTCCAGGCGGAGCAGCCGGTTCCGGTCCAGGACTATGCCCAGCAGGCGCCGGTCGAGAGCCCGGCCCCGGCGCGCACCGTGTCCGGCCCGCTGCACAGCGAGCGCCGTGACGGCCACTTCATCGCCCCGAAGCCGGCCGATCCCGGCCCGCGCCAGTCCGCCGCGCCGATGGGCGCCCCGGTTCCGGAAGCCGCCCCGGCCCGCAAGCCGAACTTCCTGTTCGGTCTGGTCACCGGCCTGACCGGCCGCAACAAGGCCGAGCATGCCGAGCCGGCCCCGCAGCCGGTCCCGCAGCCCACCTACCAGACGCCGGTCGCCCACCAGCAGCCGGTGCAACAGCCCCTTCCGCCCCAGCAGCAGCCGCAGCCGATGGCCATGCCGCCGGCCGCCCCGCAGGCGATGGCCCCCGCGCCGCGCCAGCAGGCCCTGGGCATCGAAGGAGCCCCGCAGAAGATTGACGAGGAAGCGCTGGACATCCCCGCCTTCCTGCGCCGTCAGGCCAACTGACGCGGTCAAACGAGGCTGGCCCAAGTGATCTGAGGGCTACAGCAACCCGCCGGTCGCCGCCGCCTCTTTGAAGCGGCATCGGCGGGTCTATCCACAACCTGTTCGACTTGAGCCGCCTTCGGACGTTCGCAAGAACGCGTCGAAGGCGGTCTTTTCGCATATGGGGTCAGGCCCTCTTCGCTCTGCAACAAACGGTAACAAAGAGTGATTTGTCCTCCACAGGGCCGAATGATACCTAGCATATGCGGTCATAAGCACTGACGAGGTGCGGCGGACCGCAGAACACAAGATCAAAGCGGGAAGACACCGTGGCTCAGAATCGCATCAAGACCGGCTCCATCCAGACCGGCGGCATGCTGCAGCGGACCGTAAAGAAGCCGGTTCACTGCACGGGCATCGGCCTGCACACCGGCGCCACGGTCAAGCTGATCATCTCCCCGGCCGAGCCGAACACCGGCATCGTCTTCCTGCGCACCGACCTGAACGGCCCCGCCGCGGTCATCCCGGCCCGCTGGGACCGCGTGGTCGACACGCGGATGTGCACCGTCGTCGGCAATGAGCACGGCACCACCATCGGCACGGTCGAGCACCTGATGTCGGCGCTCGCCGGCTGCGGCATCGACAACGCCCTGGTCGCGCTGGACAACATCGAAGTGCCGATCATGGACGGCAGCGCCGAACCCTTCGTCGAGGCGATCGAGCGCGTCGGCACCGTGACGCAGAACGCCCCGCGCCGCGCCATCCGCATCCTGAAGCCGGTGACCGTGACGGAGGGCAACAAGAGCGCCACCTTCACGCCGTCGAACGTGACCACCTACAGCTTCGACATCGATTTCGACAGCGCGGTGATCGCCCAGCAGAGCCACGCGGTGGAACTGGACGCCGAGAGCTTCAAGGACGAGATCAGCCGCGCCCGCACCTTCGGCTTCCTGCACGAGGTGGAGGGCCTGCGCAAGATGGGTCTGGCGCTCGGCGGCTCGCTGGACAACGCGGTGGTGATCTCCGGCGACACGGTGCTGAACGAAGGCGGTCTGCGCTTCGCCGACGAGTTCGTGCGCCACAAGATCCTGGACGCCGTCGGCGACCTGTATCTGGCCGGCAACCCGATCATCGGCAGCTTCCACGGCGTGCGCGCCGGCCACGCGCTGAACAACAAGCTGCTGCGCGCGCTGTTCGCCGACCACAGCGCCTGGGCCTACGAGACGCCGCCGAACACCGTCCCGGCCGGCTGGCGCGCCGTCGAGAGCCGCGCCGTCGCGTAAGCGCACCTTTCCCGAGTCATCGCTTCCCGGTTTCGCCCTGCCCTCCCCTTCCGGGGAGGGCATTTTCGTTTCGCGCACCCCCCTCCCCCACCGGATGCGCGCGTGACGAGTCTTGCGCGCACTCCCCTCCCCTTCCGGGGGAGTCGGGGCAGGTGTTGATGTGGGGCGCGTCGAGAAATGGTTCCGTGTTCGAATGGAATCAGCGGCTTATCGCGACTTTTTAAGAAGTGACATCAGATTTGTAAGTTGAGTTGGGCGCAGATGATGCCCAACAGGCTCGCAAAGCCGCATGTGTTGCGGTTTCGCCTGCGCTCAACCCAAACCGCCGGAGATTGCCAGATCACCTCCACTGTTAAAAACAGCCAGCCGCTTCTCAGGGGAAAGAAGGAAGCTCTCTTGCTTTCCTTGCGTTATCGTTGAGCAATGAAACCGCAACGATATGCAGCCACCTCGCTCATTTCTCTTTTTAAACATTTCAAACGGCAATTCAACAATACGTAACTCATTGAACCACTACGGCATTCTCATGTATGCGTCAGTAGACGCAAAATGATGTAAGTTGTTTGTTCCACCATTTTCATTATCTATAGCATTCATTCTTCGCGCCATCTACTTGGCCTTACTACTGATTATGAGGAAGACATGTCTATTCTTGAGGGATCTTGCCAGGCGTCGATGACGTTTGTGAACAATACCAGCCAATCGGTCACGATCGGCAACGGTGGATATCAAATGGGCTTCAGTTCCCTTTCGGCGACGATTCCGGCCGGGGGATCGTTGCAATGCACCGTCAGCGCCGGGCAGGGCAGCGACTATCCGGGCGACGACAGCGCAGACCTGGATGTTACGTTCGCTGACGGCACCACCGCGCAAATCCGATTCCAGGGCCAGGGGACTTCGACGAACGTCGGCGCCCTGGTCGTGCTGGGTTGGGCGGTGCAGCCGAATTCGGCCACGATCAAGCCGGCGGTCGGGGCTCTGGTCAGCACCAACATTTTCGCTCAGGTCTGCGCTCTCGGGAACCAAGCCCTGTCGCAGCTGATTGCCAGCGCGGGGATCATCGGTCAGGCCGCCGAGGCGCTTGCCGAATCCGGAGCGACCGGCGTGGTGGGCGATGCCTGGGATATGGTCAACGCCGGCCTCGACATTCCGGCCCTGATCACCTCCATCGAATCCAACGTGGCCATGAACGGCGCGACGACGATCACTCTGAGCCCGTCGTAAACCGCTTCTCGTCCGCTTCGGATCGGTCGGCCGGCGCGCGGAAATTTCCGTGCGCCGGCTGCATGACACCCGCGTTGCCCCCTCCCCTACCGGGAGGGAAGAAATCAGTGCAGGGTTTCGGACGGCTTGGCGGCGAATTCGCCGAAGCGGGTGTCTTCCTTCAGGATGTGCTTGCCCAGCCAGTCGGCGCAGAAATCATAGACCTCGTCGCCGGGGATGGCGTTGGCGCCATCGCGCTGGGCGTGGAAGCGCTCGCGGTAGGCTTCCACGTTGCGGGTCAGAGAGTCGTGCAACGCCTTGTGCGCGTCGAAGGTCGGGTAGTTGGCCCGCCGCATGTAGCCTTCCTCGCGAGCGAAATGCCGCTTGGTGTAGGCGATCAGCTCGTCGAGGATGGCCTCGATCACGTCGGGGGCGTGGCGGCTTTCCTCGGCGGCGAGCTTGTTCACGATGTCGATCAGGACGCGGTGATCCTCGTCCAGCTCGTCAATGCCGACGCTCATCCAGCGCGACCACTGAATGGACTCCATGGCGATCCCCCATTGCGTTGTTTTTTAGAACGCTTTGAACCTTTATGCGACCGACGGCGGCAAAGCGTCAACGCGGCAATTTGGCGGGGCCTGGGGGTTACGGCCGCTCCTCCATCATGCCGAAATCAGCTCCGTCCATTCCTGTTCGGTCAGGATGGTGACGCCGAGGTCCTTGGCCTTGGTTGCCTTGCTGCCTGCGTCGGCGCCGGCCACGAGGTAGTCGGTCTTGGCGGAGACGGAGCCCGCGACCTTGGCGCCCAGAGCCTCGGCGCGGGTCTTGGCCTCGGTGCGGGTCATGGTTTCAAGCGTGCCGGTGAAGACCACCGTCTTGCCCGCGACGGGCGAGCCGGTCGCCGCCTTCGGGCGTTCGGCGTCGAGCACGCGGACGCCGGCGGCGCGCAGACCCTGGATGATCTCCTGGTTGCGCTCCTCGCGGAAGAAGCCGGCCAGTTCCTCGGCGGCGACCTCGCCCACGTCGGGCACGGCGACCAGCTCGTTCCAGGCGGGGCCGGGCTGCTGGGATGCGGCGGCGGCCATCGCGGACTTCCAGGCGGCCAGAGTCTCGTAGCGGTCGGCCAGCGCCTGGGCGGCACGGGCGTCCACCTTCTTGATGCCCAGCAGCTTGATGATCTTCTCCAGCCGCACCGCCTCCTGCGCGGCGTAGAAATCCACCTTGGGCGGGTTTTCCGGATCGGAGAACCAGGCCAGCAGCGCGTCCGCCTTCACCGGGCCGAGGCCGTTCAGCGCGTGCAGGTCCAGCCACGCCTCGCCGGGCATCTCCCGAACCGCGCTCTCCATGCCCGCCAGCCAGCCGTCGAGCGAAAGATAGTGGCGGGCCAGCGACTTGGCGGTGACCTCGCCGATGTGGCGGATGCCCAGCGCGAAGATCAGCCGGTGCAGGTCGATGCCGTTGCGGCGCTGGTTGATGGCGTTGAACAGGTTCTCGACCGACTTCTCCTTCCAGCCGGGGCGGCCGAGGATGGCGAACTCGCCGCGCTGCACGCGCTCCTCCAGCGTGAAGATGTCGACGGGGGAGCGGATCAGGGCGTCGTCCCAGAACTCCTCGATGGTCTTCTCGCCCAGCCCCTCGATGTCGAAGGCGTTGCGGGAGACGAAGTGGCGCAGCCGCTCCTTCGCCTGGGCGGCGCAGATCAGGCCGCCGGTGCAGCGGCGCACCGCCTCGTCCGGCTCGCGCGGGGCGAGGCTGCCGCAGACCGGGCAGTGATCGGGGAAGACGTAGGGAACGGCGTCGGCCGGGCGCTGGCCCTCCACCACCCCGACGATCTGCGGGATCACGTCGCCCGCCCGCTGCACGATCACGAGGTCGCCGACGCGGATGTCCTTGCGGGCGATTTCGTCCTCGTTGTGCAGCGTGGCGCGGCTGACCACCACGCCGCCGACGGTGATGTCCTCCAGCTCCGCCACCGGGGTCAGGGCGCCGGTGCGGCCGACCTGGATGGTGATGCCCTTCAGCCGCGTCTGCGCCTGCTCCGCCGGGAACTTGTGCGCGATGGCCCAGCGCGGCGCGCGGCTGACGAAGCCGAGCCGCTGCTGAAGCTCCAGGCTGTTGACCTTGTAGACCACCCCGTCGATGTCGAAGGGCAGCGAGGAGCGCGCCTCCCCGATCTTGCGGTAGTGGGTCAGCAGAGCCTCGGCGCCGTCGCACAGGTTGGACGGACGATTCAGGTGGAAGCCCCAGCCTTTCAGCCGCTCCCGGATGCCCCACTGGGTGTCGGCGATGGGCTCCGACACCTCGCCCAGCGCGTAGCCGAAGAAGCAGAGCGGGCGCGAAGCGGTGACCGCCGAATCCTTCTGGCGCAGCGAGCCGGCCGCCGCGTTGCGCGGGTTGGCGAACAGATCCTCACCCTTTTCCGCATAGCCGCGGTTCATCGCCAGGAAGTCGTCGCGGTTCATGTAGACCTCGCCACGCACCTCCAGCACGGCGGGGTATGGGGCGGTCAGCGTGTGCGGCACGTCCCGGATGGTGCGGACGTTGGCGGTCACATCCTCGCCCTCCGCCCCGTCGCCGCGGGTGGCGGCCAGCACGAGGCGGCCGTCCTCGTAGCGCAGGGAGCAGGACAGGCCGTCGATCTTCGGCTCGGCCACGAACTCCAGCGCGGCGTCGTCGGACAGGCCCAGAAAGCGGCGCACGCGGGCCACGAACTCGTGCGCGTCCTCGGGCGCGAAGGCGTTGCCGAGCGACAGCATGGGCACGGCGTGCCGCACCTTGCGGAAGCCCGCCGCCGGAGCGTGGCCGACGCGCAGGGACGGCGAATCGGCGCGGCGCAGCTCCGGATAGCGCGCTTCGATGGCGTTGTTGCGGCGGACCAGCGCGTCGTAGTCGGCGTCGGAGATCGCCGGCTTGTCGAGCTGGTGATAGAGCCGGTCGTGGTGCGCGATCTCCCTGGCCAGCGCGGCCAGTTCGGCCTGCGCCTGCTCGACCGTCAGTTCCTCCACAGGGATGGCGCGGAGGTTGGCGGGGGTGTCGAACAGGTCGGTCATGACGCGTCTCTTCGGTGCCGGTTCATTGGGGGCGCAGCATAGCGTCGCGACGCGGCAGGGGGGAGTCTGGTATTTCCGGGCAGGCGCGCCAACCTTGAGAGGTACGATGGCGTGGAACTTGCGTGTATGATGGGACCGCGCCCGCGACCGGAAGCCTTTTGCATGACCGAGCCCGCCAACAGCCAGAGCGGCCAAAATCTGAGCATCGACGACCGTTTCGTCATCGCCGCCGCGCTGGACCGCATCCTCTACGACGACCCCGACCACTTCTCGGCCGAGGACGCACGGCTGCTGCGCCGCATGATCCCGCGCACGCGCACGGCGTGGCTGCGGCTGGGCTTCCGCGCCGAAAGCCAGGGGCCGTCCATGACCGGCCGCGCAGCCGGGGTGGGCGACGTGAAGATGGACGGCGACAAGAAGGTGGTGGAAGGCGGCGTCGGCGAATCGGCCGTCTGGCGCTGCGGCCAGTACAAGATCTCCAACCACGGCGACGATCTGGAGATCTGGCAGGTGATGAGCGACGAGTTCGCCGAGGAACCGAAGGGCGCGCGGCTGGAATTCGGCCCCACCGGCGCCCCGGAACGCCTGACCTTTTTCCAGCCGCGCGACCTGGAACTGCGCATCCCCTTCACGGGGATTGCCGTGGGGCTGCGGCTTGGCGGCTGGCAGCCCTGGAAGAGCGCTGAGTGACGCTTCCTTTTTGATCAGCGCCAGCCGTTGGGTCGGGCGATGCCCGACCCAACCTACGGCAGCCTGCGCTCGCCCGTAGGTTGGGTTGAGCGCAGACGAAACCCAACAGCCCTTACGCCGCGTCGAGGTGGTGCAGCGGGTCGGTGTGGTGGTGCTCCAGACCGGCCAAATGGTCGTAATTGGCCGCGATGTGGTCGTGGGCGGCGGCGGCCGCGTGGTCGATGTGGGCTGTGGCCGTCTCCAGGCCTTTTGTCACCATGTGCTGGTAGACGTCGTGCTGGCCGTCCGCAGCCTGCGCGGTCGCGGTGGCAGTCGCGGCAGGGAACCAGCCCTTGTCGGCGTTGACGACCAGCGTGCCGTTCCACCACAGGCCCGACTGGCCAGCGACCACGTCCTTCCCGTCCAGCGCGCCCTTGTCGTAGGTGACGTTGGAGGCCGTCGCCGCCACGGCGTGGCCGTTGATGGTCACCTTGTTGACGGTGAGGCTGCGGTCCTGGCCGTTGATCACCGCGTCGTTGTCGTACTGCACCTGGACCTTGTGCGCCTGATCGGCGGACAGGCTGGTGGTGAAGCTGTAGTCCTTGGCTGTGGTGCTGGCGACGCCCTCGCCCACCTTGTGGCCGTCGACCAGAAGGTTGAAATGGGCGTTCACCCCGCCCGCCGGCGTGCCGGAGGCGTTGACCGTGATGGTCGAGGCCGCGGATGCCGGCGCGGTGGCGGCCGCCGGGAAGTCGCCGGCCGGCGCGTTGACCACCAGCGTGCCGCCCCACCACATGGACGACTGGCCCTTCGCCACGTCCAGACCGTCCAGCGCGCCCTTGTCGTAGGTGACGTTGGCGTCGGTCGGCGCGATGGCGTGGCCGTTGATGGTGATCTTGTTGACGAACAGGTTGCGGTCCTGGCCGCTGACCGTGGCGTCGTTGTCGTACTGGATCTGCACCTTGTGCGCCTGATCGGCCGTCAGATTGGCGGTGAAGCTGTAGTCCTTCGCCGTGGTGCCGGTTGTCGCCTCGCCGATCTTCTGGCCGTCCACCAGCAGCTTGAAATGCGCGTTCACGCCGCCGGCCGGCGCACCCGAGGCGTTGACCGTGATGGTCGTCTCGCCGGACTGGGCGATGGCGGGCGTGGTGGTCGCCGGGGTGGCGGACTGGGCGATCTTCGCCAGCAGAGCGTCGGTGTTGATCTCGAAATAGCCGGACGTGCCCATGGCCGTGCCGGTGCTCTTGGCGAGGTCAAGGAACTGCTGCTGCGTCAGCTTGGAGCCGGTGAGGCTCATGGCCTCCTGCTGGGCCAGCGCGACGGTCGCGGTGACGGTGGGGGCGGCGAAGGAGGAGCCGTTGGCCGAATAGGTGTCGCCGGCGAGATTGGTCAGCCGGATGTCGGTGCCGTCGGCGCAGACGTCGGTCAGCGTCGGGCTGCGCTGCGCCCAGGTCGGAAAGCCGCCGGTGCCGGTGGAGGCCGACACGCAGATCTCGTTGGGGTCGGCCGCGAAGCTGGACACGCCCTGCGTCACGCCGCCGTCACCGCTGTTGCCGGCCGCCGCCACGGTCAGGACGCGCTTGGCGGCCAGCGCCGCCAGTTCGTCCGACAGCATGCTCGTGTCCGCGGTCGTCACATTGCCGCCGCCGAGCGAGAGGTTGACCGCGCTGATGTGGTAGGCGTCGGCGTTGGAGACCACCCACTGCAGGGCCTTCTCGATGGTCGCCTCGCCGGTGGCGCTGCCGTCGTCGGGCATGACCTTCAGCATGATGATGCCGGCGCCGGGCGCCTCCTTCTCGATCTCCGACGTGATCATGGCGCCGTGCGTGTTGGCGTTGGACACCATGACGTTGTCGTCGTTGTCGTAGAAGTCATGCTGGTAGACGAGCTGGCTCGTGTTCCAGGACGACGACAGGCCGCTGTCGATGACGACGATGTTGCCGATGGAGGAAGAGGTGGTGCTCGTCATTGTGCCAACCTTGTTCTTATTGCGAACCGGCGCTCCGGTCCGGGACGGACGGCGGGCGCAGCAGGGTTGGACTATGCGGGCTTCGCTGTGACCCTCGTATGACCGCTGGGGGCGAAGGTTGTGACCGGAGGCGGCGCGCCCCTGCGCGCGGTTGAAAATCCCGCGACATTATGCGCGTCGCAATTTGTATCAAATTGCAGGAAAGAGGGTGGTGTTACAGCTCCCGAGACCTCCGCCCAGAGACCTCCGCCCAGAGACCTCCGCCCAGAGACCTTTGCCATGTTCAACATTCTGCTGGTGGAAGACTCTTCCGCCATCCGCGCCATCGTCCGCCAGCAATTGCTCGGCTTGAAGATGCGCGAGGTCGTCATGGCCGCCAACGGCCAGGAAGCGCTGGGCATTCTGAAGAAGCGCGACGACATCGACGCGGTCATCAGCGACTGGCACATGGAGCCGATGGACGGCCTGTCCTTCTGCTCCAGCGTTTAGAAGAACCCGCGCCTGAAAGACCGGCAGCTGCCGGTGATCTTCATCACCGCCGACCCCAAGATGGCCGACGACGACGTTCGCGAACGGGTACTGGAATCGGCCCGCCGCCTGGGGATCGTGGACATCGTCCCCAAGCCCTTCACCCAGGATGGCCTACGCGCCGCCCTGTCGAAGGGATTGGGGTTCCAGGTGTAGCGCGGCCCTACCCGCGCCCCGCGATCAGGCTGTCCGCCGCCGCGCGGGCTTCGGCGGTGATGGTGGCGCCGGAGAGCATGCGGGCGATTTCCTCGCGGCGGTCGTCGCCGTCCAGTTCGACCACACCGGTCGTCACCTGCTCGCCCTTCACCGACTTCTGCACCTTCAGGTGGGTGGAGCCGCGCGCGGCGACCTGCGGGCTGTGGGTGACCACCAGCACCTGGAGGCCGTGGCCGAGCGTTTCCAGCCGCTGCCCCACCGCGGCGGCGACGGCGCCGCCGATGCCGGTGTCCACCTCGTCGAACACCAGCGTGCCCACGGTGGAGGTCTGGGCCAGCACCACCTTCAGCGCCAGCATGAAGCGCGCCAGCTCGCCGCCCGACGCGATCTTGTTCAGCGCCCCCGGCGGGGAGCCGGGGTTGGTGGCGACCTGGAAGGCAACGCGGTCCATGCCGGCCGCCGTCCAGTCCGATTCGTCGGCCAGCGGCTCGACCAGCGTGCGGAACTTCGCCTTGTCCAGCTTCAGCGGGGTCAGTTCGGTGGCGACCGCCGTGTCGAGGCGGCCGGCGGCCTCCTGCCGCGCGCGGCTCAGCGCCTCGGCGGCCTTGCGGTAGGCGTCGCGGGCGGCTTCGGCCTCCTTGGCAAGGCGGCTCAGCAGGTCGCCCTGGTCCTCGATCAGCAGCAGGCGGTCGGCCATGTCCTTGCGGAGTGCCGCCAGCGCGTCCACGTCCACCCCGTGCTTGCGGGCGGCGGCGCGCAGCGCGAACAGGCGCTCCTCCAGCTTTTCCAGGGCCTGCGGGTCCATGTCCACGTCGGCGGACGCGGCCTGGAGCGCGGCGATGGCCTCCCCCGCCTCGGTCGCGGCGCGGTCGAGCGCTGATATGACCGGGTCCAGCTTGCCGCCGGCCTTGTCGGCGATGCGGCTGAGCGTGCGGATGGCCGAGGACAGGGCGCGTTCCACCCCGCGTTCGCCGGACAGCTCGCCGTAGGCGGAGTTCATGGCGTCGACCAGCTTCTCGCGGTGCATCAGCACGGCGCGGGTCTCGGCCAGTTCCTCCTCCTCGCCGGGCTTGGGCGCCAGGGCGTCCAGCTCGGCCACGGCGTGGCGGAGATATTCCTCCTCGGAGCGGGCGCGGGCGATCTCGGCGGCGGCGTTGGCGCGCGCGTCCTCCACCTGACGCCACGCCCGGTGGGCGGCGGCGACCTGCGCGGCCTGCGCGGACAGCCCGGCATAGGCGTCGAGCACGCCGCGGTGGGTCTGCGGGTTCAGCAGGCCGTGGGTGTCGAACTGGCCGTGGACCTCCACCAGCTCCTCGCCCAGGCGCTTCAGCAGGCCGACGCCCACCGCCTGATCGTTGACCCAGGCGCGGCTGCGGCCGTCGGCGCTGACGGTCCGCCGGACGACCAGACGTTCCTCGGGGTCGAGGCCCTGTTCCTTCAGGATCTCAAGAGCCGGGTGGTCGCCGGACAGCTCGAACTCCGCCGTCACCGACGCTTGGTCGGCGCCGTGGCGGACGAGGCCCGAATCGGCGCGCGCGCCCAGCGCGAGCCCCAGCGCGTCAAGCAGGATGGACTTGCCCGCGCCGGTCTCGCCGGTCAGCACGCAGAGGCCCTTGCGGAAGCCCAGCCCCAGCCGTTCGATCAGGACGACGTCCCGGATCGTCAGCGACGCCAGCACGGATCGACCTAGAACAGGGAGCTCCAGGCTTTGCTGATCCAAGACTTCTCGTTTCGCTCCGGACGCACGTTGGCGTCCACCAGCAGTGCGTAGCTGTCCGTGTACCATTCGCTGCCGGGGAAGTTGTGGCCGAGCACGGCGGCGGCGGTTTTCGCCTCGTCGGTGACGCCCAGCGCCAGATAGCACTCCACCAGGCGGTGCAGAGCTTCCGGCACATGGGAGGTGGTCTGGTAGTTTTCAATCACCGTGCGGAACCGGCCGATGGCCGCCGTGTACTGACCCTGGTTCAGGTAGAACCGCCCGACCTCCATCTCCTTGCCGGCGAGGTGGTCGTTGGTCAGGTCGATCTTGATCTTGGCGTCGCGGGCATACTGCGTGTCCGGGAAGCGGCGCACCACCTCCGACAGGGCGTCGAGCGCCCGACGCGTCATGCGCTGGTCGCGGCGCACGTCGGTGATCTGCTCGTAGTAGGACAGCGCCCGCATGTAATAGGCGTAGGCGACGTCCTTGCTGCCCGGATGCAGCTGGATGTAGCGGTCGAGCGCCAGGATGGCGTCGTCGTACTTCAGGTCCTGGTAATGGGCGTAGGCGGCCATGATCTGCGCCTTGCCGGCCCATTCCGAATAGGGGTGCTGGCGCTCCACCTCGTCGAACAGCTTGGCGGCCGTCTTGAACCGCTCGTCCCGCATGGCGGCGTCGGCCTCTTGGTAGATCTGCTCGGCCGGACGCTCGACGTAGGCCACATCCTCTTTCGTGGAGGAACAGGCGGACAGCGCGGAGGCGAGGAGGAGGGCCGCAAGCGGCAGGCGGGTAAGGCGCGGGGGCATGGTCGTCATACTGCTTCCAGGTTTGCCCCTATATAGCACGCGGGGCCGACGATGCGGCAAGCCGCTTGGTGAAGGAAATGGGATGGGGCGTTCTCGGTCCCCTCTCCCCTCTGGGGAGAGGGTTAAGGTGAGGGGGTCCCGCCATTGCCGAACTCCCCCGTCCCCCGACATCCCCCTCACCCCGACCCTCTCCCCGGAGGGGAGAGGGAGAAACAGCGGCTTATGCGAACAGGGCGTCGATGTCGGCCTGGCTGATGTTGCCCAGTTCCTGCGCCTCGCTGGGGCCGTGCAGCTCCAGGCTTTCGTCCATTTTGGTGACGGTGGGCGGCAGGGGCATCGCCTCGAATTCGCGCTTGTTCCAGTGGCTCATCATGGCATCGACGCGCTCCTCGATGAAGGTGAGGGCGCGGACGACCTTGGTGATGCGCTGGCCGGTCAGGTCCTGGAAGTTGCAGGCCTCGTAGATGCGGACGATGATCTCGTTCATGTCGTTGACGCGGTCGTTGTGATAGCCCTCCGGCAACGACGACTTCAGCTCGTGAACGACCTCTTCCAGCTCTTCGGCGCAGGCCATGATGGTGTTGGTGGCGGCCTCCGTCGCGGAGACGACGGCGTTCAGCTCCTGCGAGGCCTGCTGGAACTTGTCGTCGCCGGCCAGCGGGTGGCGGATGGCCGCCATTTCCACCTTGGTCGCCTTGATCCGCCCGGAGATGTCGGCGATCTCGACCTGGATCTGGTCGATCTGCTTGGCGTCCATGGTCAGGAAGCGGTCGAGCTTCGCGCCCAGGTCGCCGATGGCGCGGATGACCTCGCTGTGGTCCACGGTCACCGGGCCGGACGGCAGGGCCGGGGCGGCGATCACTTCGTCGGAGGGAACCTGAAACGGACTGCCGTTGCGGCGGGCCTTCTGAATCTCGGCCATGAAGGGCTTCGAGAAGTTCCTCATGCAGGCTCCGCCTTTCCGGAAGGGCGGCGCGTCGGGCCGCCTTGATCAGCACTCCCCGCCGGGGTTGAAGAAGCCCCGGCGGGCCACAGTCTTCATATCAAACTTTAGTCAATCTTTCGCCTGAAGATTTACGCCCCTTACCCGAACAGCGCGTCGATGGCGGCCTGATCGAGCGGCGTGGGCGGCTCGTCCGCCGCGGGTGGCGGGGGCGGAGCCGCGGGCTTGGGCGCCGGCTTCGGCACGGGCTTGGCCGCAGCGGACGGCGGCTTGGGCACCGGCTTCTTGGCGGGCGGCGGGGGCGGTGCCGGCGCGTCGAACATGCTGTCGATGTCGGCCTGGCTGGCCTGGACGGGAGCCGGGGTTGGGGCTGGAGCTGGGGCCGGGCTGTCGAACAGGCTGTCGATGTCCGCCTGACTGGACTGCACGCCGGCGGCGGGGGCCGGCGCGGGAGCCGGTTCAGGGGCCGGCGGCGGGGCGGCCACGGCCGGGCTGTCGAACATGCTGTCGACATCGGCCTGACTGACGCCCAGCCCTTCGAGCTGCGGCCCGTTCAGCAGGTGCGCGTCCGGACGGGTGTCGGTGTTCTCGTCGTGGACGGCGATCCCGGCGAGCTTGTCGACGCCCCAGATGTTGATCATCGCGTTGACGCGCTGCTCGATGTAACGGAGCGCGTTCACGACCTTGCTGGTGCGCTGGCCGGTCAGGTCCTGGAACGAGCAGGCGGTGAAGATGTTGGTCACCTCCCCCTCGATCTCGCCGCACAGGCCGGCGTCGGCGCCATCCGCGCGCAGCTTGCTGGACAGATCCATCAGCCGTTCGGCGGCGTTCAGAATCTCAAAGGAGGCCCGCTCGGTGGAGATGACGATGGCGTCCAGCTCGTTCGTGGCGGACGTGATCTTGTCGCCGCCACCATCGGGCGGACGCAGGGCTGCGACCTCTCGCCGCGCCTGTTCGATGGAGGCGGCCATCTCCATCAGCTCGCGCCGCAGCACCTCGACGTGCTTGGCCGCTTCGACCACTTCGCTCTGCCGTTGCCAGGAATTGCGAAACTCAACGAGCATCTTGCGCACTTCCTCCGCCGCGGCCCCGTGAGCCCGGCGGTGGAAGCGGCGAAGGAAGGCGCGCCCTTTGGTCGTGCGGGCGATCGCCTCCTCGATCTGGTCGAACTCTTCCTCGGAAAGCTGCGGAAGCTGTTCCAAGCCGGCCACTCCTTACCCGCCGATGACGGCCTGGATCTTCTGCTTCAGCGTGTCGGCGTTGAAGGGCTTGACGATGTAGTTGTTCACGCCGGCCTGCTTGGCGGCGATCACGTTCTCGGTCTTGCTTTCGGCGGTGACCATGATGAACGGGATCGGGGCGAGCTTGGCGTCGGCGCGGATCTCCTTCAGGAGTTGCAGGCCGGTCATCGGCTCCATGTTCCAGTCGGAGATGATGAGGCCGAACTTGCTTTCGCGCAGCTTCGCGAGGGCGGAGACGCCATCGCCGGCTTCGTCGATGTCCGTGTAACCGATCTGGGTCAGGAGGTTGCGAACGATGCGCCGCATGGTGGCGTAGTCATCGACGACAAGGATCTTCATCTACGCGTCTCCGCATTCTTCCGTTGCTAGGCCCCGGCCCGACGCTCTGCCCGCCCCGGCGCAAGGCGCACGCGCGGCGGTCGAGGACTGGTTCCGACTGTGATGCCCTAAGTCTGCCGAAAAGTCATCCTTCTGCGACACATTGCGCCATGCTCGTAAATTTCGGGTTAACCAACCACGGCGGAAGCGGTCTTCGCGCGATGGGTTACCCCGGACGGGCAGGCCGTGCGTCGGCGGGGACCTTGCCAGATTTCACGCCCCAACGCACGGGATGTTTTGCCACCCCACGGTTTGCGGGCTGTGATATATCGCCAAAAAGCCGAGCGGGGGCGTCAGACGATGATCGGCGAGGTTGCCTGAAGCAGCCAGCCCGCCACCTCCGGCTCCAAAAGCGGGGTCAGGGACTCGCGCACCCGGTCGTGGTAGGCGTTCAGCCAGGTGATCTCCTCCGGCGTCAGCAGGGTCGGCTCGATCAGGTTGCGGTCGATGGGGGCCAGCGTCAGCACCTCGAACCCCAGCATCGGCCGCTCCGCCATGGGCATGTCGAGCGGCTGGACGACGACCAGATTCTCGATGCGGATGCCGTAGGCGCCGGTCTTGTAGTAGCCGGGCTCGTTCGACAGGATCATGCCGGGCTGGAGCGCCACGCTGTTGCCGACCTTGGAGATGCGCTGCGGCCCCTCGTGCACCGACAGATAGCTGCCCACCCCGTGGCCGGTGCCGTGGTCGTAGTCCAGCCCCGCCATCCACAGCGGCAGCCGGGCCAGCGCGTCGAGCTGCGATCCGGTGGTGCCGCGGGGGAAGCGCGCGGTGCTGACCGCGATGTGGCCCTTCAGGACGAGGGTGTAGCGCTCCTTCATTTCCGGAGTCGGGGTGCCGATGGCGATGGTGCGCGTCACGTCCGTGGTGCCGTCCTGATACTGGGCGCCGCTGTCCAGCAGGAACAGGCTGCCCGGCTCCAGCCGGCGGTCGGTCGCCTCCGACACGCGGTAATGGACGATGGCGCCGTTCGGGCCGGCGCCGGAGATGGTCTCGAAGCTGAGGCCGCGGAACCGCTCGTTGCCGCGGCGGAAGGCGTACAGCCGCTCGGCCGCCGCAACCTCGGTGACGGTGCCCTTCGGCGCCTCCTGCGACAGCCAGTGCAGGAAGCGGACGAGCGAGGCCCCGTCGCGCTGGTGCGCGGCGCGGGCGCCGTTCAGCTCCGCCTCGTTCTTGCAGGCCTTGGGCAGCGCGCAGGGGTCCGCCTCCCGCACCACCGTGGCGCCGGCCCGGTGCAGCCGGTCGAAGATCCAGGCGGAGGTGGAGGCCGGGTCGGCCATCACCTTGCGCCCGCCCTGCCCCAGCGCGTCGAGCGCCGCGCCCAGCTCCTCCGGCCCGCGCACGGCGACCTCGTTGCCGAGATGCGCCTCCACGCCCGGCGCCAGCTTGCGGCGGTCGATGAACAGCTCCACCGCGCCGTCCTCCTTCAGGATCGCGAAGGACAGGGGCAGCGGCGTGCAGGGCACGTCGGCGCCGCGCAGGTTCAGAAGCCACGCGATGGAATCGGGCTGGGTCAGCACCACCGCGCCAGCGCCGGCCTTCGCCAGATCCCCGGCGATGCGCGCCCTCTTGTCGGCGGCGGAGGCGCCGGCGAAGGCCACGTCCTGCACCGTCACCGGGGCGAGCGGCGGCGGCGGCTGGTCCGGCCACACGGCGTCGAGCGGGTTGTCGGAACAGGGCACCAGGGCCAGACCGGCGCGCTCGAACTGCTGGCGGGTCTTTTCCACCCAGCCGGCGGTGTGCAGCCACGGGTCGTAACCGACGCGCCCGCCCTTGGGCAGCGCATCCGCCGCCCAGTCGACCAGAGGATCCTCGACGAAGTGCCTGTATTCATAGAGCGCCGACGGCACCTCCGCCTGGACCTGGAGGGTGTAGCGGCCGTCCACGAAAATCGCCGCGCGCTCCTGCCCGACCACCGCCTGGCCCGCCGAGCCGGTGAAGCCGGTCAGCCACGCCAGCCGCTGGGCGCGCGGAGGAACGTATTCGCCCTGATGCTCGTCGCCGCGCGGGACGATGAAGCCGTCCAGCTCGCGCCGCTTCAGCATGCCGCGCAGCGCGGCGAGGCGGGCGGCGGAATCGGTGTTGGCGGCAGCGGGAACGGAGGCCATCTCCGCCTTCAGCGCGCGGAGCCGGGTGGCCAGCTCTTCCGGCAGGTTTTCGCCGACCAGGACGAGCCACGCGTCGGGGTCCACCCCCTCCGGGGCGGCCAGCACGCCCCTCACCAGATCGCGGATCTCCGCGGGCGAGCGGGGGATGCCCGCCCGGCTCAGCAGTTGCGCCAAAGCTTCGTCGTGCGAAGCGCCCGTGGAGTGGTGCGCGCTGGACACGTGCCGTTTCCTCAAGTCCGGTAAAGCCGATGCGGACAGGCTAGGCAGGCCGGCTTCGGCGCGCAAGCGGGGGAAAGGGCATAGAAGCCCCGCCGCCGGAACGTCCTTTCGTCGAAAAATGCCCTTTTCCCCGTCCGGGAGGGCTTTGCAGCGCCGACGCGCACGGTTATGGTCCCGCGCGCGTCGCGGGCATGGACCGCCCCTGCCCGATTCGCCCGCAGTCCGATTCGCCCGTGCCCGTTCGCCCGGGCTCAGGTCCGTCATCCCCGGAGAGTGCCGATGATCCCCCGCTACACCCGCCCCGAAATGTCCCGCATCTGGGAGCCGGAGAACCGGTTCCGCATTTGGTTCGAGATCGAGGCGCACGCCTGCGACGCGCAGGCCCAGCTGGGGGTCATCCCGAAGGAGGCCGCCGCCGCCGTGTGGGAGCGCGGCAAGTGGGAGATCGACCGCATCGACGAGATCGAGCGGGAAACCCGCCACGACGTCATCGCCTTCCTGACCAACCTCGCCGAATATGTCGGTCCGGAGGCGCGCTTCGTCCACCAGGGCATGACCTCGTCGGACGTGCTGGACACCTGCCTCGCCGTGCAGATGACCCAGGCCGCCGACCTGCTGCTGGAGGACATGGACAAGCTGCTGGCCGTACTGAAGCGCCGCGCTTATGAGCACAAGAACACCGTCACCATCGGCCGCAGCCACGGCATCCACGCCGAGCCGACCACCTTCGGCCTGAAGCTGGCCGGCCACTACGCCGCCTTCGCCCGCGGGCGCGAGCGTCTGCTGGCGGCGCGCCAGGACATCGCAACCTGCGCCATCTCCGGCGCGGTCGGCACCTTCGCCAACATCGACCCGCACGTCGAGGAGTATGTCGCCGCCAAGATGGGCCTGACGCCGGAGCCGGTGTCCACCCAGGTGATCCCGCGCGACCGCCACGCCTTCTATTTCTCGGTGCTGGGCGTCATCGCCTCGTCCATCGAGAATCTCGCCACGGAAATCCGCCACCTGCAGCGCACCGAGGTGCGCGAGGCGGAGGAGTATTTCCATCCGGGTCAGAAGGGCTCGTCGGCCATGCCGCACAAGCGCAACCCGGTGCTGTCGGAGAACCTGACGGGCCTCGCCCGCATCGTCCGCTCCGCCGTCGTGCCGGCGCTGGAGAACGTGGCGCTGTGGCACGAGCGCGACATCTCCCACTCCTCGGTCGAGCGCATGATCGGCCCGGACGCCACCGTCACGCTGGACTTCGCGCTGGCCCGCCTGACCGGCATGATGGACAAGCTGGTCGTCTATCCGGAGCGCATGCAGAAGAACCTGGACGACCTGGGCGGGCTGGTCTTCTCGCAGCGCGTGCTGCTGGCGCTCACCCAGGCCGGGATGAGCCGCGAGGACAGCTACAAGGCGGTGCAGCGCAACGCCATGCAGGTGTGGGAAAAGGGCGGCAGCTTCCTCGACCTGCTGGCCGCCGACGCCGACGTGGCCAAGCACATCTCCCGCGACAAGCTGGAGCCCATGTTCAACATGGCCTACCACACCAAGCACGTCGACACGATCTTCAAGCGCGTGTTCGGCGAGTAAACGTCACAGAACCTTGATCGCGCCGCGGGCTGTGGTCCCGAAAAGGTCACAACCCGCAGGCGCCGTGTAAACGGCTTCGCAACCATCCGCACCCTAAACCATAGACCGGGGACATTGCTTCGGCAGTGCTATGGAATGGGGGGTTGCCGTGAAGCGTTCGATCGCGGCGGTGCTGGTAACCGGCATCGCCTTCGCCTTGCCCGCCGCCTTGCCTGCCACGGCGGCGGACAATCTGGTCCTGCGGCAGGATTTCCAGAGCGGACGGCTGGCCAGCGGGGTCCTGACGCCCTGCCACCGGCACGAAAACATCATCGCGGCCCGGAAGGGCGCCGGTCGCGACGGAACCTGGGCCGCGCGGCTGGAGGTGTTCCCCCGGGGGAAGGCCCCGGAACACTCCAAGCCCGAACCGGGCGACCGCCCGTCGCCCGCCTGCCTCGACCCCAAGGACCCGACCGCCGCCTATGAGGACGGCGAGACCGAACGCGCCGAGATGTGGGAGCCGTCGAAGGCCCGCCTGCCCTTCGGGACGGAGGTCTGGTACGGCTTCAGCATGCGCGTGGACGGCACGGTGCCGACGGACGACAACCGCCGGCTGGTGATCGGCCAGTGGAAGCAGACCGGCGGCAAGAGCCCCTTCCTGGCGCAACGCTTCGTCAACCGGAACTTCCACGTCACCTTCCAGCAGGACGCCCCGAACGGCAACGAGTGCCGCGTCCTGCTCGCCTACCAGAACGAGCCGGCGCCGCAGGCCGACAGCGTGGACCTGACCACCGGCGAGCCCTGCCAGACCGACGTGGTGGTGCAGCGCTTCGCCCCCCTGCCCTCGCCCTTCGAAGCCTGGACCGATCTGGTCTATCACGTGAAAGGCTCCGCCGGGACGGACGGCATCGTGGAGGTCTGGGCCAACGGCACGATGATCGCGCGGGCCATCGGCCGCATCGGCTACGCCAGCGCCGGCAAGCAGTATTTCAAGTTCGGCCCCTACCGGGACGAGGCCCCCTACAGCACCGCCGCGTCCATCGATTCCTTCACGCGCGGCATCGGCTTCGAAGAGGTCGCCACCGGCCTGAACCGCGGCGTCCAGGGCGAATTCGCCCAGGGCGAAGCGCGGAGCACGTTGGAGTAGTGGCCCCGGCCTGCCGCCGCGTTGCCCCCACCCTTCCCCCGCTTCGCAGGAGAGGGAAATTTAGTCCCCTCCACCGCCCAGCGGGGGAGGGTTAGGGAGGGGGCAATGCGCCCTGTTCTCAAACGAGAAAACGACAAAGGCCCGGCGCTCCCCGCACCGGGCCTTTTCTCATTCCTCACCAGACGTCCACCTTACTCCGCGTGCACCTGCTGGCGGGCGACGTCGAGCAGGCGCTCCAGCTCCCGTTCCACGCGGTGGTCGGAGATGTCGATGCCCTTGGCGTGCAGGTCGGAGGACAGGCGCTCGCGGATGTCGTGCGGGCCGGCCGAGCCGATGTCGGTGTCGATGATGTGGCGGACATAGGCGTCGGCCTCGGCCCCCGCCAAGCCCAGCAGATTGGCCGCCCACAGGCCGGCCAGCCGGTCACGGCGTGCACGAATCCTGAAGAGCAGGTCCTGATCGTGCTGGAACTTGTTTTCGAAGGCCCTCTCGCGCTCGTCGAAGGTCGTCATGGGGACCCAGGCTCCTTGGATTGGTTTTGCGCTCCCAGATACAAGACTATATAGCCGGTGCGCCGGGCATCGTCATCGCCCCAACCGCACCGTCCATTTGGCGGATCCGGCGTGCGGCGGCATACCCCTGAGGAAGGCGGAAGGCAAGGTTTCCCATGTGCAGCGTGATCCTCCTGCGACGACCGGACGCAACCTGGCCCCTGATCGTCGCCGCCAACCGGGATGAAATGGCCGGCCGACCCTGGCTGCCGCCGGGGCGCCACTGGCCGGACCGGCCGAACGTGGTCGCCGGCCTGGACGAGCTGGCCGGCGGGTCCTGGATGGGGCTGAACGACGAGGGGGTGGTGGCCGCCATCCTGAACCGCATGGGCACGCTGGGGCCGGAGGCCGGCAAGCGGTCGCGCGGGGAGCTGGTGCTGGAGGCGCTGGACCACGCCGACGCGGCGGAGGCGGCGCTGGCCCTGGCGCAGCTCGACACGCGGGCCTACCGGCCCTTCAACCTGCTGATCGCCGACAACCGCGACGCGCGGCTGATCGTCCACCGCGGCCCTTCCTCCCGCAACCGGCCGGAGGTGGTGGAGATTCCCGACGGCGTGCACATGATCACCGCGCTCGACCTGGACGACACCGACGACCCGCGCCAGGCGCAATATCTGCCCCTGTTCCGCCACGCCGCCCCGCCCGACCCGGATGCCGGCCCGAACAAGGACGGCTGGGGCGGCTGGCCGGACCTGCTGGCGAGCCGCATCTGGGACGGCGAGCGCGGGGAGCGCGGAGCCATGAACTTCCTGTTGCCGACCGGCTTCGGCACGGTGTCCAGCTCCCTGCTCGCCCTGCCCGCGGTCGACCGGCCGGAGCTGGATCCCGTCTGGCATTTCGCCGCCGGGCGGCCGCACGAGGCGCCGTTCACGCCCGTGGACCTGGAATGACGCTACTCCGGGCTGGGTCTCCCCCCGCTCATTGTGTTCCCTGGGCCAGCTTGCTATATCACTCGTGCATATCCCTGGACCGGTCACCGCCCGCCCAGGCTACACGTTTTTGGACGATCTCTCATGACACGACGCCGGCGCATCTATGAAGGCAAGGCGAAGGTCCTGTTCGAAGGGCCGGAGCCCGGCACCCTGGTGCAGTACTTCAAGGACGACGCGACCGCCTTCAACAACCAGAAGAAGGGCATCATCACCGGCAAAGGGGTGCTGAACAACCGCATCTCCGAATACCTGATGAGCCGCTTGTCGGAAATCGGCGTGCCCACGCATTTCGTTCGCCGCCTGAACATGCGCGAACAGCTGGTGCGCGAGGTCGAGATCATCCCCATCGAGCTGGTCGTGCGTAACGTCGCCGCCGGCTCGCTGTCCAAGCGCTTCGGCATCCCGGAGGGGACACCGCTGCCGCGCTCGATCATCGAATACTATTACAAGTCGGACGAGCTGAACGACCCCATGGTCACGGAGGAGCACATCACGGCCTTCGGCTGGGCGGCTCCGCAGGACCTGGACGACATGGTCGCGCTGTCGCTCCGCGTGAACGACTATCTGTCGGGCCTCTTCCTCGGCATCGGCCTGCGGCTGGTGGACTTCAAGCTGGAGTTCGGCCGCCTGTGGGAGAACGAGGAGATGCGCATCGTCCTGGCGGACGAGATCAGCCCCGACAACTGCCGCCTGTGGGACATCAAGACCAACGAGAAGCTGGACAAAGACCGCTTCCGCCAGGACCTCGGCAAGGTCGAGGAGGCGTACCAGGAGGTCGCGCGCCGGCTGGGCATCCTGCCGGAAGGCGGCCCGGTGGACGTCAAGGGTCCCAAGACGGTTCAGTAAGGCTGCGGTCCAGTAAGGCTGCGGTTCAGTAAGGCTGCGGTTCAGCAATCCACCCCCTCACCAATAAGCACATCAAGCGAGCGGACATCCGATGAAGGCGAAGGTTCACGTCACCCTCAAGCGCGGCGTTCTCGACCCCCAGGGCAAGGCCATCGCGCACGCGCTGCACACGCTGGGCTTCGACGGCGTCGAGGACGTCCGCGCCGGCAAGGTCATCGAGCTTCAGCTGAAGAGCACCGACGAAGCCACCGCCCGCAAGGAGGTGGAGGCCATGTGCAACAAGCTGCTCGCCAACACCGTCATCGAGGACTACGCGATCGAGCTGGTGGCGTAAGTCGACCATCCCCTCTCCCCTCCGGGGAGAGGGTTAGGGTGAGGGGGGCGAGCGTTGCCCAAGCTTCCGGTCCCCCGACATCCCCCTCACCCCGACCCTCTCCCCGCTTTCGGCGGACCAAAGGTCCGCCTGTCGCGTCAGCGCAAACTTCGTTTGCGCGTGAGCGGAGGGGAGAGGGAGTAGAGGGGTACAGTCATGAGCGTCGAACACCTCACCGCCCTTGATCCCATCTTCGCCGAATCGCTGCGCGTCGGCGGGCCGTTGGTTCGCGACTTCACGCGGCCGGGCGGCTTTTCCGGCCTGCTGCGCATCGTCATGGAGCAGCAGCTCTCCACCAAGGTCGCCGTGGCGCTGTGGGGCAAGCTCCAGGCCATGGTCGGCGCCGTCACGCCGGACAGCATCCTCGCCCTGTCGGACGAGGACCTGCGCGCTTGCGGCTTCTCCCGCCAGAAGATCGGCTACGCCCGCGGACTCGCCCAGGCGGTGGCGGACGGACGCTTCGACGTGGACGCCGTCGAGCGCCTGGAGGACGAGGAGGCCATCGCCGCGCTCGTCGAGCTGAAGGGCATCGGGCGCTGGACCGCCGAGATCTACCTGATGACCGCGATGGGCCGGCCGGACATCTGGCCGGTGGGCGACCTTGCCATCCAATTGGGCGTGCAGCGGCTGAAGGGCTGGGCGGAGAAGCCGACCCAGGCGCAGCTGATGGCCGTGGCCGAGCCCTGGCGCCCGCACCGCAGCCTTGCGGCCAAGCTCGTGTGGCACCACTATGTCGCCCTCCAGGATCAGGCCGTAAGGACCCGGAAGACGCCATGACCGACGTTGAGATTCGCGCCGTCCTCGTGGGCAAGGTCGCGCCCTTCGGCCCGGCGGGGCGCAGCAGCGCCATTGCCAAGACGCCGGTGGACAGCCCGCGCGCCGTGGGTCCGGACGGCTTCCTGGACGACGAGCAGGCCGACCGCGTGAACCACGGCGGACGGGACAAGGCGATCCACCACTACCCGCTGGACCACCACCCCGTCTGGCGGGAGGAGCTGGGCACCGCCGTGCCCCTGCTGGGCAATCCCGGCGCCTTCGGCGAGAACATCGCCACGCGCGACCTGACGGAGGCCGACGTCTGCATCGGCGACCGCTTCCGCGCCGGCGGCGTGGTGCTGGAGGTGGCGCAGGCCCGTCAGCCCTGCTGGAAGCTGAACCACCGCTTCGGCGTGCCCGACATGGCCAAGCGCGTCCAGACCACCGGGCGCACCGGCTGGTATTATCGCGTGCTGGAGACGGGCGAGATCGCCCCCGGCGACCGGCTGTCCCTGATCGACCGCCCGCACCCGCACTGGTCGCTCGCGCGGTTGTTGCACGTCCTCTATGTGGACACGATGAACCGCGACGCGCTGGCCGAGATGGCGGAGCTGTCCGTGCTGGCCCAGGGCTGGCGCACCCTCGCCGCCCGCCGCCTGGAACGCAACGCGGTGGAGGATTGGGACGGCCGCCTGAAGGGCAAAGAGTGACAATTCGTAGGTTGGGTTAAGCCGCAGGCGCAACCCAACATTCTCCCACAGCGGCAAGTGTTGGGTTTCAACCCAACCTACGGTGTTTGTCGTGAAAAGGACCGGTGCAGGACGACGGACGCCCCCAGCGCGACCACCGCCAGCGCGGCGGACAGCAGCAGGGCGGTGCCCTCCCCCGCCCGCTCGATGATGACGGCGTAGGCCATGGGCGCCAGGGCGGAGGCGTAGAAGCTCGGCGTGACGAGGCGCCCGACCGTGCTGCCGTAGGTGTGCGGGTCGAACAGGACCAGCGGCAGCGTGCCGCGCACGATGGTCAGCAGCCCGTTGCCCGCCCCGACCAGAAGCGCGAAGGCGACTCCGGCCGCGACCGACTGCCCGCTCAGCAGGCCGATGAGGAAGCTCGGCACCATCACCGCCCAGGCCAGCAGGGTCAGGCTGGTCGGGGGCAGGCGCGCGCCGAACAGCACCTCGCACAGCCGCGCGGAGGACTGGCCGATGCCGCGCAAGCTTGCGATCCACACCGCCGCCATCGGCGCGACGCCGAGCCCGGTGAGCAGCCCGATCAGGTGCGCCGACACGGCCGAGGCCAGCACGCTGGTCGCCGCGACGATCAGGGCGTAGAGCACCGGAGCACCGGCGTCGAACCCCGAACCGGGCGCGCGCGGCCGGCCGCTGTCCCGCGTGCCCGGTTCGGGGTTCGGCGCCGGGTCGCGCTGGTAGCGGGCCGACGGGATGGCGGCGTGCAGCGGGATGGTCAGCAGGGCGAAGACGGCGTAGGCACACAGCGCGCCGCGCCAGCCGAACCCGTCGGCCAGATACCGCCCGACCGGCCAGAGCGTCGTCGCGGCCAGCCCGCCCAGCAGCGTGATCTGCGAGATCGGCCGCCGCGCCTGCGGGCCGCCCAGCCGGGCCAACGCCGCGAAGGCCGCGTCGTACAGCGTCATCCGCATGGCGAGCCCCAGCACCAGCCAGGACGCGTAGTAGCCGACCAGCCCCGTCGAGGCCGCCAGCCCCAGGCAGCCGGCCGCCGACACCACCGACCCGGCGACCATCACGGGGCGCCCGCCCCAGCGGTCGATGGCCTTGCCGATGACGGTGGAGGTCAGCCCCATCACCATCAGCGCGGCCGTGAAGCCTCCATACGCCACCGTGAGGCTGACCCCCAGGTCGGCCGCCATGGCGTTCCCGAAGATCGCGATCAGGTAATAGGAAATCCCCCAGCACACGAGCTGCGACACGCCCAGGATCAGGACCAGCTTGCGGGTGATGTGCGGCATGGCGCCCCTGTTGGAAGCGGAGTGGTTGGAAGCGGAAGAGGTAGAAGCGGAAGACGCGCCACGATAGGCAGCGGGCCGGAGGCGGACAAACGACTTGTCTTCGGGCGACTGTTGAGAAAAACTCAACCATGCCGTCCCGCCTGCCTCCGCTGAACGCCCTGCGGGCCTTCGTCGCCGCCGCGCGCCATTCCAGCTTCCGCCTCGCCGCGGAGGAGCTGCACGTCACCCCCGGCGCGGTCAGCCGGCAGATCCGCACGCTGGAGGACTTTCTCGGCACCGCGCTGTTCGACCGCAGCCAGCGGCAGGTGCGGCTGACCGAGGTCGGGGCGCGCTATTTCACGCGGATCGCCGAGCTGTTCGCGGACATCCAGCACGCCACCGACACGGTCTTGGAGGGCAGCGGGCGGCGGACCGTCCATGTGGACTGCATCCCCACCTTCGCCATGCACTGGCTTCTGCCGCGCCTGCCGCAGTTCCAGCGCCGCTTTCCGGAGCTGGAGGTGTCGCTGTCCACGGCGCCGGAGACGATCGACCTGACGCGGCGCTTCGACTACGCCATCCGCCGCGACCCCGCCCACTTCGCCGGGCTGAAGCCCCTGCCCCTGATGCCGGAGCGCTGCGCCCCGGTGTGCAGCCCGTCGCTGCCGGGGCTGGCGTCGATCCGCAAGCCCGCCGACCTCACCGCCCAGACCATCATCACCATCCGCGCCCGCACCGACCTCTGGCCCGCCTGGTGCACCGCCCATGGGCTGGAGCTTCAGGCCTTCCGCAGCCGGATGGAGGTGGACCACACCTACTTTGCCATCCAGGCCGCCGAGGACGGGCTGGGCGTCGCGGTGGTGCCGCTGCTGTTCGTGGAACGCCCCCTGTCCACCGGGCGCCTGACGACTCCGCTGGGCTCCGAAAGCGTCGTTTCCGGCCATTATTACCTGCTGGAAAGCCGCCACCGCGGCCGCACCGACGCGCCGGAGTTCCGCGACTGGCTGGGCGAGCAGGCCGCCACGACGGCGAGATAACCCCCTCTCCCGCCCCGGGAGAGGGTGCCCGCCGCAAGGCGGGCGGGTGAGGGTCGCGCGAGGATCAGCGCCTTGATCCTTGCCGGCACCCTCACCCTTCCCACGCTGGCGCGTGGATCCCTTCCCTCTCCCGGGGCGGGAGAGGGCGTTCGGCATATGACTTGCAGCGGCATGGACAGGCCCGGACGCGGCCTGCCTGCTTTTTGCCCTGCCCGCGCGCAGTTTGCTTTCAAAAGCGGCGATTCAAAGCTTGCATAATTTTGCCTAATCTCGTATCAGTTTGCCCTCTTTTTGGGCATTCTGCTAAAGGTTTGGGCAAAATGGGTGCAGCGAAGACCGGCGGAGACGTTCTCTTCATCCTCATCGGCGCCGTGATGGTGCTGGCCATGCATTGCGGCTTCGCATTGCTGGAGGTCGGGACGGTCCGTGAGAAAAATCAGGTGAACGCGCTGGTGAAAATCCTCTCCGACTTCGCCATGTCGACCATCGCCTACTTCTTCGTGGGCTATGCGGTGGCCTATGGCGTGGACTTCTTCGCCGACGCCAAGACGCTGGTCGGCAAGGGCTCCGCCCTTGAAAATGGTGGCGGCTTTGCGGCCTACGGCTACGACCTCGTGAAGTTCTTCTTCCTGGCGACCTTCGCCGCCGCCGTGCCGGCCATCGTGTCGGGCGGCATCGCGGAGCGCGCGAAGTTCTGGCCGCAGGCCTGCGCGACACTGCTGCTGATCGCCTTCTTCTATCCGGCGCTGGAAGGCACGGTGTGGGGAACGCGGCTGGGCCTGCAGGATTGGATGACCGCCACCTTCGGCCAGCCCTTCCACGACTTCGCCGGGTCGGTCGTCGTGCACGCCTTCGGCGGCTGGGTGGCGCTGGGTGCCGTTCTGATGCTGGGCAACCGGCGCGGTCGCTACCGCCACAACGGCACGCTGGTCGCCATCCCGCCGTCGAACATCCCCTTCCTGGCGCTGGGCGCCTGGGTGCTGGCCGTGGGCTGGTTCGGCTTCAACGTGATGAGCGCGCAGACGCTGGACGGCGTGTCGGGTCTCGTCGCCATCAACTCGCTGATGGCGATGGTCGGCGGCATCGTCACCTCGCTGATCATCAGCCGCAACGATCCGGGCTTCGTGCACAACGGCGCGCTGGCCGGGCTGGTCGCGGTCTGCGCGGGGTCGGACGTGATGCACCCGCTGGGGGCGCTGATCACCGGCGGCCTTGCCGGCGTGCTGTTCGTCTGGGCCTTCAACAAGATCCAGATCGAGTGGAAGATCGACGACGTGCTGGGCGTGTGGCCGCTGCACGGCCTGTGCGGTCTGACCGGCGGCATCCTGGCCGGCGTCTTCGGGCAGGAGTCGCTGGGCGGCCTGGGCGGCGTGTCGCTGCCGGCGCAAGCGGTCGGCACGCTGGGCGGTGCCGGATTCGGCCTGTTCGCCGGCCTCCTGGTCTACGGCGTGCTGAAGAAGACCGTCGGCATCCGCCTGGACGCCGAGGAGGAGCACCGCGGCGCCGACCTGTCGCTGCACCAGATCAGCGCCTACCCCGAAGCGGACGCTCCGGCGCTGCGATAAGGGGCTCTTTCACCCTGAAACCGGGGTTGGAACCCTTGCTTTGCCGAGGCCGGGCCTTTAGTGTCCGGCCTCGAACCGTTTTCTCCCCACGACGCCGGATTTTCCACGCCCCATGAAGGCCGCCGTCATCGTTTTCCCCGGCTCCAACCGCGAACGCGACGCCGTCGCCGCGCTGGAGGCCGCCAGCGGAACCAAGCCGCATCTGGTCTGGCACCGCGACACCGAACTGCCCAAGGTCGATCTGATCCTCGTGCCGGGCGGCTTCTCCTATGGCGATTACCTGCGCTCCGGCGCCATGGCGGCGCACTCGCCGATCATGCGCGAGGTGAAGGCGCGGGCCGATCAGGGCGTGCGGGTGCTCGGCATCTGCAACGGCTTCCAGATCATCACGGAGGCGGGGCTGCTGCCCGGCGCCCTGATGCGCAACGCCGCGCTGAAGTTCGTCTGCCGCACCGTCCACCTGCGGGTGGAGAACACGGACAGCCCCTTCACGGCCAAGTACCGCAAGGGCCAGATCGTCCGCTATCCCGTGGCGCACGGCGACGGCAACTACTGGACCGACGCGGAAACGGTGAAGCGCCTGGACGGCGAAGGCCAGGTGGCCTTCCGCTATGTCAGCGACGACGGCCGCGACGATCCCCAGGGGAATTCCAATGATTGGAACCCCAACGGCTCGGTCACCGGCATCGCCGGCATCTTCAACGCCAGGCGCACCGTGCTGGGCCTGATGCCGCACCCCGAGGACGCGGTGTCGGCCTTCCACGGCAACACCGACGGCAAGCCCCTGTTCGACGGTCTGGTGGAGGCCCTGTCGTGAGTCAAAAGCTCGTAAGCCAGAAAATCTCCGCTCAGTCGCAGCCCGAAGCGACCCTCGAACTCGCCCGCGAGTTCGGCCTGTCCGCCGAGGAGTACGAGAACGCCCTGAAGATCCTGGGCCGCAAGCCCACCTTCACGGAACTCGGCATCATCTCGGTGATGTGGTCGGAGCATTGCTCCTACAAGTCCTCCAAGGTGTGGCTGACCACCCTGCCGACCGACGGCCCGCAGGTCATCTGCGGCCCCGGCGAGAACGCGGGCGTGGTGGACATCGGTGACGGCGACGCCGTCATCTTCAAGATGGAAAGCCACAACCACCCGTCCTACATCGAGCCGTACCAGGGTGCGGCGACCGGCGTCGGCGGCATCCTTCGCGACGTGTTCACCATGGGCGCCCGGCCCATCGCGAACATGAACGCGCTGCGCTTCGGCGCGCCCGACCACCCGAAGACCCGCCATCTGGTGTCGGGCGTTGTGGCCGGCATCGCCCATTACGGCAACTGCGTCGGCGTGCCGACCGTGGGCGGCGAGACGAATTTCCACCCGGCCTACAACGGCAACATCCTGGTCAACGCCATGACCGTGGGTGTCGCCAAGACCGACAAGATCTTCTATTCGGCCGCCGCCGGCATCGGCAACCCGGTGGTCTATGTCGGCTCCAAGACCGGCCGCGACGGCATCCACGGCGCCACCATGGCGTCCGCCGAGTTCACCGAGGATTCGGAGGAGAAGCGCCCGACCGTGCAGGTCGGCGACCCCTTCACCGAAAAGCTGCTGATCGAAGCCTGCCTGGAGCTGATGGAGACGGACGCCATCGTCGCCATCCAGGACATGGGTGCCGCCGGCCTGACCTCCTCTTCGGTCGAGATGGCCGGCAAGGGTGGGCTGGGCATCGAGCTGGTGCTCGACAACGTGCCGATGCGCGAGGAGGGGATGACCCCCTACGAGATCATGCTCTCCGAAAGCCAGGAGCGCATGCTGATCATCCTCAAGCCCGGCCGCGAGGAGGTCGCCCGCGCGATCTTCGACAAGTGGGAGCTGGACTTCGCCGTTATCGGCACCCTGACCGACAGCGGCAATCTGGTCATCAAGATGCACGGCGACACCTGGTGCGACATGCCGATCGCGCCGGTGTCCAACGCGTCGCCCGTCTATGAGCGCCCGTGGGAGCCGACCCCGCCGCAGCCCGCGCTGGACGAGTCGGTCCACGCGCTGCCGGCCGACAAGACGCTGGGCGACATCCTGGAGACGCTCGTCTCCGTCCCCGATCAGGCGTCCAAGCGCTGGATTTGGGAGCAGTACGACAGCCTCGTCAACGGCGACACCCGCTACATGTCCGGTCAGGCCGACGCGGGCGTGGTGCGGCTGCCGGGCCAGACCAAGGCCGTCGCCATCACCACCGACTGCACCCCGCGCTACTGCCTCGCCGACCCGGTGCGTGGCGGCGCCCAGGCGGTGGCGGAGGCGTACCGCAACCTGTCGGCGGTCGGCGCCCTGCCGCTGGCCATCACCGACAACATGAACTTCGGCAACCCCGAGAAGCCGCGGATCATGGGCCAGTTCGTCGGGGCCATCCAGGGCATGGCCGACGCCTGCCGCGCGCTGGACTTCCCGGTCGTGTCGGGCAACGTCTCGCTTTACAACGAGACCAACGGCGAGGCCATCCTGCCGACCCCCGCCATCGGCGGCGTCGGCATCATGCCGGACGCCATGCTCGCGGTCGGCATCGCCTTCAAGAACGAGGGCGACACCATCCTGCTGGTGGGCGAGATTAAACCTCCAGGGGGGGGCCACCTCGGCCAGTCGCTGTACCTGCGCGAGATCCTCGGCCGCGAGGAAGGCCCGCCCCCGCCGGTGGACCTGAAGGCGGAGCGCCGCAACGGCGACTTCGTGCGCGGCATCATCCGCGAGGGTCTGGTGGTCTCCAGCCACGACGTCCAGGACGGCGGCCTGCTGGTGACCGTGGCCGAGATGGCCATGGCCGGCGGCATCGGCGCCAACCTGTCGGGCCTGGATGGGGCGGATGCCGGCGTGCTGTTCGGCGAGGATCAGGCCCGCTATGTGCTGGCCGTCCGTCCGGAGAAGGCCGCGGCGGTGCAGGAAAAGGCCAAGGCGGCCGGCGTGCCGGTGACGGTGCTCGGCAAGACCAACGGCACGGCCCTGACCGGCCGTGGCCCGGAGGCCATCACCATCGACCGCCTGAAGAAGGCCAACGAGGCGTGGCTGCCGGGCTACATGGCCGCCGGCGTCGAGTAAGCCGCGACACAGCGTTCAGGAAGGGGCCGGGCGGAGACATTCGCCCGGCCCCTTTTCGTTTCGGCGCATGGCAGCGCTTTAAGAACAGCAGCGCATAAAAAAGCATCGGCCGCCCGAAGGCGGCCGACGCATGAACCATAACGCCCTGAAGGGCGATCAGGCGGCCCGGATTTCCGAAAGGAAGCTGTCCATTTCCTGCTTGAGCAGGGACGCCTGACCGGCCAGATCGTCGGCCGCGCGCTTCACATTCTGGGTGGCGGCGCTGCTTTCGCCTTCCGCCTGCTGAATGCCGCCGACGTTGCGCGACACCTCGGACGTGCCGATGGCGGCCTGCTGGGCGTTGCGGCTGATTTCCGTCGTCGCCGCGCTCTGCTGCTCGACCGAAGCGGCCATTTCGGAGGTCGAATGGTCGATGTCCTCGACCTGCCCGATGATGGTGCGCATCGCGTCCACCGTCCGGTCGGACGCCCCTTTGACGGTGGCGATCTGGCTGCCGATCTGCTCCGTCATCGCGTGGGTCTGGTTGGCGAGGTTCTTGACCTCCGACGCCACGACGGCAAAGCCCTTGCCGGCCTCGCCGGCCCGCGCCGCCTCGATGGTGGCGTTCAGCGCCAGCAGGTTGGTCTGGCTGGCCACGGCGTTGATGGCGGCGACGATCTGGTCGACCTGCTCGATCGATCCCGAAAGCGCGTCCAACTGCTTCTGCGCCTGGACGGCGCCATCGGCAGCCGCCTTCGACCGCCCGGCCGCCCGGGTCACCCGGTCGGAGAGTTGGCGGATCGCCGCCGACATCTCCTCGGAGGCCGAGGCCACGGTTTGCACGTTCGCGCTGGCCTGTTCCGACGCGGCGGCGACGGCGGTGCACTGGGCGCTGACCTCCTCCACGGCGGCGGCGAGCTGCGACGCGGTGGCCTGCAGTTCCGTGGCGGCGCTGCCCACCGCGTTCACGATGCCGCCCACGCGCTGCTCGAACCGGGATGCCATATCGAGCATTCCCTTGCGCTTTTCGGCGGCCGCGCGCGCTTCGGCCTCTTTGGCTTCACGCTCCATCTCACGGGTGCGGATCAGGTTCTGCTTGAACACCAGAACCGTGCGCGCGATCGCGCCGACCTCGTCCTTGCGGTTGTGCCCCTCCACGTCCACCGAAGCGTCGCCTCCGGCCAGCCGCTCCATGATGGCGACGGTGCGGCGGATCGGCTGCACGATGCCGTTGCGCACCTGGAGGTAGGCAAGGCCGAGGAACAGCACGATGCCGAGTCCCGAAACGCCGAGCGTCGTGTTGTACGTCGTGTTCGTGAAGGCCGTCGCGTCGTCCGACGCCTTGTCCAGGCGCCCGGTGATGTCGGTGGTCACCTCGACGATCCGTTTGCGCGTCTGCGCCATGGCCGGCTCGATCTTCTCCGCCATCAGCCGCATGGCAAGAACGTTGTCGTTCGCCAGCGTGGCCTTCTGCACATCGGGGAAAAGGCGGATGGTCGTCTCGGTCTCCGCCATCAGACGCTCCACGTCGCTGCGCACCTCCGGCAGCCGTTTCGCGTCGGCCAGGGTGGTGCGGAGAATCGCGAACTCCTCGTCCATCTGCTTGGCGATCCGCTTCATTGCGGCATCGTCGGTCTCCGCGATCATCTTGTAGGCGAGCTGCCCGATGTCGGCGAGCACCCGGTTGGAGCGCGCCATCGCGATCGTGGCCTTGGCTTCCTGATCGATCAGCTCCGAATATTGTGCATCGATCCGGGACATCCCCGTCAGGGAGTACAGATTGGTGCCAACCGTGAGCGCGGCCATCAGCAACAGCGCCGCCAGGATTTTGGTGGTGATGGAGAGGTTCTGGAGAGTCATGGACGTGCCTTCTTGTGACCAGACAGAACGCTTGTCAAATGCGCGTCCTGTTTTGGCTTACCGAGCGCATCGCAAAAGTAAGCGTTCTTTCGAAGCCGGGAATTGATCGCTGTCAAGAACAGTCATAAAACATGGTCGATGGATCAATTTCTTAAGCATGCAACCGCTTTCACGGCCCCACACCCTCAAATGTTTCAGAAAGAACGGGCGATGCCGACGCAGATTGAGGCGGCAAATATTAATAAGATATTTAGAGTGTCGTAATGTCGCACTCCGCCTTCACCAAAGTCGACCTGCGCCGAACCCATGTCTTGCACGAAAGTGTCTAAACAATTTCGCGTGTATGGAACATCTTGGAAATACTCCATCGCCTTGCGCGCAAGGATGTGTCGGGCGCTGCTGGCCGGACCGAAGGCCCGCCCCGATAGCCCGCGCACCTTCGGACCACGCACCGCCGACGCTTCCCCGGTGACAAAACCCACCCGCGCGCTTAATTATACGGGCGGCGCCCCTATGGGCAGGGCAAGACGGAACAGGAATACGGCCATGGCGATGGAAGCCGCGGTGATCGAAAAGCTGATCAAGGAAGGCATTCCGGACGCGACGGTGGAGATCGCCGACCTGCGCGGCGACGGCGACCATTACGCCGCGCTGGTCACGTCCGCAACGTTCAAGGGCAAGTCCCGCGTGCAGCAGCACCAGATGGTCTATGCCGCCCTTCAGGGAAAGATGGGCGGCGAGCTGCACGCTCTCGCCCTCACCACGGCCGTGCCGGAAGGCGCGTGACCCCTCATCGCTTTGGACGGCACCCCCGCCGCGGCATCATCGGAGAAGGTTAGAGACATGGTTGACCAGAACATCAAGGACCGCATCGAGCAGGACATCAAGGGCAACGATGTCGTGCTGTACATGAAGGGCACGCCCGTCTTCCCGCAGTGCGGCTTCTCCGCCGCCGTCGTCCAGGTGCTGAGCCACACGGGCGTGAAGTTCAAGGGCATCAACATCCTGGAGGATCCGGGCCTGCGCCAGGGTCTGAAGGACTATTCGAACTGGCCGACCTTCCCGCAGCTCTACGTGAAGGGCGAACTGGTCGGCGGCTGCGACATCGTGCGCGAGATGTACGAGTCGGGCGAGCTGCAGCAGCTCCTCAAGGACAAGGGCGTCGCCACGGGCGCGAACGCCTGATTGGCGCCGCAGGCGCCTGCGCCTGACCGGCAGCCACACCGGTCCACACGATCAGGGCTCCGCCGCGGCGGAGCCCTTTTCGTTTGAGGCGCTTGATCGAAGTCTTCGACCGGCGCAGATTGGCGATCCGGACCGTGATGGAGCCGTCCATGTCCCGTCTCACGCGTAGAATCGTTGCCGAGCCCGCGCCCGGCCAATCCGCGGACGATCCGGTGGCGCGTTTTGCGCGCGGCGACATCGGTCGCCGTCAGGCCATGGCCGCTTTGGGCATCGGCTACGGCGCGTTGATCGACCGGGTGGCCGAACGGGGCCTGTCGTTGCCCGAACTGCCGCCCGCCGACATCGACCGCATGGCGGATGAAGTTTGCCGGCTGTTGGGCGAGTCGCGGTGACCCGTGTCGTCCTGGTCGTTCCGGACGCGGGTCCCCTGATCAGCCTCGGAAAGGCGGACGCGCTGTCGCATCTGCTTTCCCTTGAACTGCCGATCTACGTCGTCGATCAGGTTCTCTTTGAGGTGACGCGGGACGAGCGCCACGACGATGCACGCCGCATCGCCGATTTCGTGGCGGGGCACCAGAGCACCATTCACGTCTTCGAAACCGAGGTCGGCAAGGACGCGGCGAGCCGACGCGTGGCCGGCGAAACCGCGCGCCAGAAAGGACGCGGAGAGGCCGCCATAGCCGAATTTCTGGCGCGCCTGGACGAGGTGGCGCAGCCCGACGACGCGGTTCTTCTCGTCTACGAAGATTCCGATGTCCGCAAAAGCCGCTTCGTCCTTCCGGACAACGTGCACGTCGTGTCGACCAAGGCGCTGCTGGTCGGGATGGAACGTCGCGGGCTGATCCCCAGCGTGGACGCGATCTGGAAAGCGATCACGGACAACGGCCGTCGCCCGTCTGAAGACAGCGTGGATGTTCCCGCGTCTACGCCGCGTGGCCCTTCCTCTTGCTGATTCCCGGAACCGCTCCCGGTCACACCTTGTTGCCTAAGCACAACCGAAGACATGCGGTCGACACATGCGGAGGGGTGCCATGGCATTGGGACGGTCGGGCCCGCGCAAGCTGGGCGTCTATGAAGGGGCCGGGACGGTGCGCGCGCAGTCGCGGACGGTCCTGATGGTGGTCGCGGCGATCGTCATCGCGGCGGTGCTTCTGGTTCTTCTGCGCTGAGGGAGGCGGCCATGGCTCGCAAGACGATCGTAGCCCTGTACGACAGCCGCGCCGAGGCCGAGGCGGCGCAGCGGGACCTGCTGGACGCCGGGTTCGACGACCTGACGGTGGACGTGGTGTTCGACGGCGGATTCGGCGGCTCCAACGACTTCCACGGCGGGCTGTTCGTGCTGCTGTCCGGCTGGGGCGTCCCCAACGAGGAGGCGCATGACTACGCCGAGGCGGTGCGCCAGGGCGGAGCGCTGCTCGTGGTGTCCCTGACCCGCGAATCGGCGATCCGGCGCGCGCTGGACGTCCTGGAACCGGGTGGCGTCCGTTCCGCCCCGCTCGGCCAGGCCGCAACGGCGATGCGCGGGGTCAACGCCGGTCCGGCGGTCGCCCCCGCTCCGCCCCCCGCCCCGCCGGTGGAGCCCGCGCGCACCGAAACGGTGCGGGCCGGGGTCTATCCGGCCCCCGACGCGGAGCCCGGCCCGACCGGGAGGGCGCGGCCATGAGAGGGAAACGCATGCTTCTGGGCGCGCTGCTGGCGCTGGCGGCGCTGCCAGCACAGGCTCAGCAGCGGCACACCCAGCAAAGCCAAACGCAGGCGGCCCCGCGCTACGAACAGCAGAGCGCCTGCCGCGACGAGGTCTCGCGCTTTTCCGAATCCTTCCTGGGGAACCAGCCCCTGCCGGGCGGGCGCCAGGGCGCGACCCTGACCGGCGAGCAGAAGGACAAGCTGCGCGGCATGATGGACGAGGCGCGCTCGGCCGCCGGGCGCGGCGATACGGACGGCTGCCTCGCCCGCCTGCGTGACGCCCGCAACATGGTCCGCGAGGCCGGCGTCGGCGGGCGCGGCGGCTCGCTGGGGCCGGGTGGCGGAACGGGCGGGACGGCCGGTTCGACGGGGTCCTCCACGGGATCCTCCGGCCTGCCGTCCGGCAGTTCCGGTCCGGCAAGCGCGGGCAGACCCGGCGCAACGGGTGGAGGCGCAGCTGGGGCTGGATCCATGGGAACGACCGGAGGCGCCGGCGGCGTCGGCGGATCGGCGGGCGGCTCCATGGGCGGCGGCGCGGCCGGAGGGGGTGCTGGCGGCGGGGGTGGAGGTGGTGGCGGAGGCGGCGGCGGCGGCGGCTGATCGTCGCCCCGGAACACCCGCCCGAAAGCCCGACTCCGTATAGGCCATTCCCGGCGCGCAGGACCGTCATGAGCGGCGACTCGTCGCACCGGCGGGCGGTGGCGTGTTAAAGGGGATCATGGCCGAATCCACTTCCCCCACTCCGCCGCCGGTCGCCGGGCGCAACCCGGCCACCGTGAGCTTCCTCGCCGCGCTGGGCGCCTTCGTCATCTGGGGCTTCGTGGCGCCGGTCTATTTCAAGCTGCTCGGCAACGTCGGGGCGGTGGAGATCGTCGCCCACCGCGTGGTGTGGACGGTCATCCTGGTCGGCGTCTGGCTGGTGCCGACGCGCGGCCTGTCCGGCATCGTGCGCGGCGTGGGAAGCTGGAAACGGCTGGGCATCTTCGTGGTGACCACGGCCCTGATCGGGACCAACTGGACCATCTTCATCTGGGCGGTCACCCACGGGCGGATGGTCGAATCGAGCCTCGGCTACTACATCAACCCGATCGTGAACGTGCTGCTGGGCATCGCCTTCCTGCACGAGCGGCTGTCGCGCCGGCAGGGGATCGCCGTGCTGATCGCGGCGGCGGGCGTGGCGAGCCTCGTCCTGTCCTACGGGTCGGTGCCCTGGGTGGCGCTGTCGCTGGCGGTCAGCTTCGGCGTCTACGCGCTGGTGCGCAAGAAGGCGGCCATCGACCCGATGATCGGGCTGTTCGTGGAAACCGCCCTGCTGGTGCCCCCGGCGCTGCTCTATCTGCTGTGGCTGAACGCCGCCGGGGAGGGGAACTTCGGCGTGCATGGTCTGGGCACCGACCTGCTGATCGTGCTGGCCGGGCCGGTCACCGCCATTCCGCTGGTGCTGTTCATGGTGGGGGCCGCGCGGCTGAAGCTGTCGACGCTCGGCGTGCTTCAGTACATCGGGCCGACGGGGCAGCTGATGCTGGGCGTGCTGGTCTATGGCGAGGCTTTCACCACCGCCCACGCCATCGCCTTTGCCTGCATCTGGGTCGCGCTGCTGCTCTATTCCGCCGACGCCCTGTTCACCCACCGCGCCGCCCGCGCCGAAGCCCGCGCGGCAGCTGAGACGGCCACTGGGGCAGCGGCGGAGTAGCCGCCCGTCCGGGTCACGCCTTTCGTGGGGCCAGCCCGTGGGCCATGGTGTGGGCCAGCGTGCGCACCACCGCGCAGACCCGCTCCGGGTTCCGGCCGAACACCACCTGATCGAGGAAGCCCAGCCCGAAGCTGAGCGTCGCGATGCCCGCCGCCACGTTGGCGAGGTCGGCGTCCGGCGCGATGGCGCCACGCTCGCGGAAGGTCTCCAGCCGCTTCAGCAGGCAGGGGATGCGGCTTTCCGCCAGGGTGCGCGCCATTTCGTCGGCGATGGCCGGATCGACCAGCGCGCGGTCGAGCATCACCTTGGTGAAGTCGCGGCACTTCCAGGTGTGCTGGAGCTGATGCTGCAGGAAGCTGGCGAGGTCGGCCTCCAGATCGTCGCCCGGCGGCGGCAGGGCGCAGGCGCTCCCCTCCTCCCGGCCATAGCGCTCCACCACAGCCAGCAGAAGCCCGGCCTTGCCGGAGAAATAGCGCTGGATCAGCTGCTCGTTCACGCCCGCGCGGCCGGCGATGTCGCGCGTCGTCGCGGCGTCGAAGCCGCGTTCGGCGAACACCATCTTGGCCGCGTCCAGAAGCGCACCCTTGGTCGCCTCGCGGTCGCGCTTGCGGGCCGGCGCGTCGGGCGTGGCGCAGCAGTCTTCAGGTTTGGCGGAAGTCTCGTCCTCGGTCCTGGGCACAATCCTGGTCCTCGTTTCGCCGGCGGTTCGTCCATGATCCGGGTAGCTGGGATCTGGGTGGCCGGCGTCTTCTTGATAATAGGTATGCACGCGCATACTTGACAAGGGCTCCGAACGGGATAAGTATGTACCCACATACATACCAGCACCGGTCACCAAGCCGGGCATCGGACCAAGAGGGCACCGCAACCATGAGCAACGCCGATCTCTTCACGCCCCTGCGCCTTGGCGCCATCGAGCTGCCGAACCGCGTCGTCATGGCGCCGATGACCCGCAGCCGCGCCGGCGACGGCAACACCCCCACCCCGCTGATGGCCGAATACTACGCCCAGCGCGCGTCGGCCGGCCTGATCATCACCGAGGCGACGCAGGTTTCCGAGACCGGCCAGGGCTACCCCAACACGCCGGGCATCCACACCGACGCCCAGACGCTGGCCTGGCGCGCGATCGCGGAGGCGGTGCACGCGAAGGGCGGTCTGATCGCCGCGCAGATCTGGCACGTCGGCCGCATCTCGCACCCGCTGTTCCAGCCGAATGGCGCCCTGCCGGTCGCCCCGTCGGCCATCGCCGCGGCGGGCGAGCTGTACACCGGCCAGGGCATGAAGCCCTTCCCCACCCCGCGCGCGCTGGAAGCGGACGAGATCCCCGGCATCGTCAAGGCCTTCGCCGACGCCGCCAAGCGCGCGGTCTTCGACGCCGGCCTGGACGGCGTGGAGATCCACGCCGCCAACGGCTACCTGATCGACCAGTTCCTGCGCGACCGCACCAACAAGCGCACCGACCGCTACGGCGGCAGCGTCGAGAACCGCGCCCGCTTCCTGCTGGAAATCGTGGAGGCGGTGACCACCGCCGTCGGCGCCGGCCGCGTCGGCGTGCGCCTGTCGCCCACCGGCACCTTCAACGACATGGGCGACAGCGACCCGCGGGCGCTCTACACCCACGTCGTGCAGGCGCTGAACCCGTTCGGGCTGGCGTTCCTGCACATCATCGAAGGCCAGCCGGGCCACCACATGGCCCCACCCGCCGGCGCTCCGCACGTCGCGGCCGAGCTGCGGCAGCTCTTCAAGGGCCCCTTCATCATCAACGGCGGCTACACCAAGGAGCAGGCCGAGGCGGCCATCGCGTCCGGCGCCGCCGACGCGGTCAGCTTCGGCGAGCCGTTCATTTCCAACCCGGACCTGCCGGAACGCTTCCGCCGCGGCGCCGAACTGACCGAGCCGGACCGCGGCAGCTACTACGGCGGCGACGCCAAGGGCTACACCGACTACCCGGCGCTGGAGCCGGTGGACGCCTGATCCCCTCCCCCCGCGGGGGAAGCCCCCATCCCCCGCACCCCAAGGCCGGGAACCGCAAGGTTCCCGGCTTTCTTTTTGGGTCCGAAAGGGATTCGGAAACGAAAAAGGCCGCGCCCGGAGGCGCGGCCTTTCGCGTGTCGGCGGAACCGAAGGATCAGCGCGAGTAGAACTCGACGACCAGGTTCGGCTCCATCTGGACCGGGTACGGGACGTCGGCCAGCAGCGGGACGCGGACGAAGCGGCCCTTCAGGGCGCCGGTGTCCACTTCCAGGTAGTCGGGGATGTCGCGCTCACCGGAGGCGACGGCCTCCAGGATGAGGGCCATCTGCTTCGACTTGGCACGCACCTCGATGGTGTCGTTTTCCTTGATCTGGGCCGACGGGATGTTCAGGCGGCGGCCGTTGACCAGGATGTGGCCGTGGTTGATGATCTGGCGCGCGGCGAACGGGGTCGGCGCGAACTTCATGCGGTAGACCACCGCGTCCAGGCGGCGCTCCAGCAGGCCCACCAGGTTCTCGCCGGTGTCGCCCTTGCGGCGCACGGCCTCGGCGTAGATGCGGCGGAACTGCTTCTCGCCGATGTTGCCGTAGTAGCCCTTCAGCTTCTGCTTGGCCATCAGCTGCAGGCCGTAGTCGGACGGCTTCTTGCGGCGCTGGCCGTGCTGGCCGGGGCCATACTCACGCTTGTTGATCGGCGACTTGCCGCGGCCCCAGAGGTTGACGCCGAGGCGGCGGTCGATCTTGTACTTGGACTGTAGACGCTTGGCCATTTTGGTCCTCGATGGAACACGAGTTGGTCTTGTCCCGGTAGTTCCGCGGGACAAGCCGCGGACGGGGCGCATACCACAGGCACGCCCGCCTTCCCAGGATTTGAAGCCGCGCACTATACGGATCCGCGCCCCAATGTCAAACCCGGCGTGCAGGCGCGCCGTGCCGCGAAAAATCAGCGATTGCCATTTTCCGTTCGGCGTTCCATTCTCCGGCGATGCGCGTATAAGAAGAACAATACATACGTATTTTCTATCCATCCGCGCAGGCCGGAAGGAGGATATGCGCCAATGATCGACGCCCTTGGACAGCTCAAGCTGCTGGACACCGCCATCGGACTGGCGTTCATCTATCTGTTGCTGAGCGTTCTGACCACGGCCATCGTGGAAATCATCGCCGCGGCGCTGCGGCTGCGGCACATCAATCTGGTGCAGGGCTTGGTCTGGCTGCTCCAGACCTCCACGAAAGCGCCCGCGCAAGGCGCTGCCCCGCCCGCTCAGCCGGCGGAGGGAAGCGGCACCGAACCGACCTGGCGCGAGTGGCTGGACCGTTGGCGCGCGACGTGGGGGTGGCGGATCATGGGACAGCGCCGGATCGAGGATGCCAGCCTCACGTCCGGCGGCGAAACGTCCGCGGCGCCGAAAGACTCGCTCGCCTACGCGCTGCTCAACCATCCGCTCATCCATCGCCTCGCCCCGGGGGAGCGCGTTCCGGCCTACATCCCGTCCAATCTTTTCGCCGCCGCCCTGATCGACCTGCTGGCATCGGACAAGGACGTGACGATGGTCGACAAGGACGGCAAGCCCGTGCCCAACCAGCCGCAGGCGGCCTTCGGCAACGTGGCGGAGCTGATCGACAAGATCCCATACCCCGAATTGAAGGACATGCTGCGTCCGGTCGTGACGCAGGCCCAGGTCAAGGCGGTGAAGGCGGAAGATGCCGCCAAAGCGGCCATCCAGGCCATCGAGGACTGGTTCGACCAGTCGATGGACCGGGTGTCGGGCTGGTACAAGCAGCGCATCCAGTTCGTGACGCTGGCCGTCGCCTTTCTGGTGGCGTTCGCCCTGAACGTCGACACCATCGGGATTTCGACCGTTCTGTGGCGCGACGACGCCCTGCGGGCGGCGCTGGTCAAGACCGCCGTGGACACGTCGAAGGACGACTCGATCCTGAAAAATCCCTGCGCGGCGACGGACAAGGACAAGCCCGTCGACCAGCTCGAATGCCTGGGGACGCGCATCGTCCAGCTGAACGACGACGTGAACCGGAAGCTGGGCGGCGTGCCGATCGGCTGGTCCGAAACGGCGGCGCCCCACGACCTGGGAAGCTTTATCCTTCACCTGCTCGGCTGGTTGCTGAGCGCCTTCGCCCTGTCGCTCGGCGCGCCCTTCTGGTTCGACCTGCTGTCGCGCTTCGTCCGCCTGCGCGGGACCGGTCCGAAGCCGGACGGCGACAAGGGCGGCGCGGGACAGAGCGGCACCGCCGCGGCGACCCCGCGCGTGGGCTGACCGTCCTTGCCGGCCGCGGCGCCACGCTCACCTTATACCGGACACGGGACGGGAGATGGTGGGCGTGGCAAAAGCGGATGCGACGTTCCGGCGGCGGCTCCTTCCGGCGGCCGCCATGATGGCGATGGTTTCCTCCGGCGTCGCGGCCGCCCAGAAGGTCGGCGACACCGCCCATGTGACCCCGGATGGGTTACCGGCGCCCTATGCCACGCCCACCGTGCACAACACCCATGTCCGGGTCGACCGGCCGGACAAGCAGCCCCTGCGCGTGCCGCCGGGCTTTCGCGCCACGCTGTTGCGCGACCATGTGGAGAACGCCCGCAACCTGCTGGTCCTGCCCGACGGCGGCGTGCTGGTGGCGCAGCAGAAGCCCGGCACCCTGACGCTGCTGCGCGAGGGCGACGGGAAGGACGGAGGAAAGGGCGAGGCGGAGTCCTGGCTGTGGGCGGCGGGCTTCGACAAGCCCTACGGTCTCGCCTTCCACGAGGGCTTCGTCTATGTGGCCGATACGGAGGCCGTGTGGCGCCTGCCCTGGCGCGAGGGCGCCACCGCCGCACCGGGGGAGCGCCAGCGCCTGACCCCGCCGGGCGCGCTGGGGGACCGGAACGGGCACGACACCCGCTCCCTGGTCATCGCGCCGGACGGGCGGTATTTCTATGTGGGCGTCGGCTCCGCCGCCAACATCGCGGAGGAGGCCCCGCCGCGCGCCACCATCCAGGAATTCCCCATCGAGGGCGGCGAGGGGCGCACGCTCGCCACCGGGCTGCGCAACCCGGTCGGCATGGGATTCCGGCCAGAGTCGAACGACCTCTACGCGGTGGTGAACGAGCGCGACGGGATGGGCGACGGGCTGGTGCCCGATTTCCTGACGCGGATCGAGCCGGGGGGATTCTACGGCTGGCCCTACGCCTATCTGGGCAGCCACCCGCAGCCGGAGTTCGCGGACAAGCGGCCGGATTTGGTGGAGCAGTCCATCGCGCCCGACCTGCTGTTCGAGTCGCATTCCGCGCCGCTCGGCATGGTCTTCACCGACCGGCTCAACGGCCCGGCGCACTTTCGCAACGGCGCGCTGGTCGCGCTGCACGGGTCCTCCAGCCGGTCGGACCCTGTGGGCTACACGGTGGTCTTCGCGCCCTTCGACGGGAAGAAGCCGGCCGGCGGCTACGAGGTCTTCGCCAGCGGCTTCCTCCGCGAGGAAGGAGAGGACCGGCGCCCCCGGGTGTGGGGGCGCCCCGCCGGGCTGGCGATCGCCAGGGATGGAAGTCTGCTGATCGCCGACAGCCTGGGGTCGGTCTGGAAGGTGGCCTATGTGGGGACCGGGAAGATGAGCAGCCGGCGGTGAGGGCCTAACAGCACTCGTCCTCCAGCTTGCGCAGCATCGCCAAGCCTTCCTCGTCGTCGTATTCCTCGAACAGGTCGGCGATGTAGTAGACGTTCGCGCAGAGCAGGCAGAGACCGTCGGCCTGACGCTTCAGCGGGTCGTCGGCGACGGCCAGCTTCTCCTTGAAGCGTTCCCAGAAGGCGTTGGTCTTGGCCGGGTCGTCGATGTGCGTGTGCAGGCGTTCGATGATGCGGCGCGAGTTGCCTTCGCAGTCGATGCCTTTGAATGAGACGTAACGGTCGGGGGAGTCGGTTGCGTCCACGGCGTGTTTTCCCTCGGATGCGGCGGCTGACGACACCCATCCGTCATCGCGGATTGCCGCGGCGCACACAAGCCGCCCTGCATGAACGGCGGGCCGGCCGCGCGAACGGTTGGTTCGGCGCGCGAATGGTTTTGGTCAGAGCGCGAGCAGCTTCTTCAGGCGCTCGATGCGGCCGCGGCTGACCGGGACGCGGGGCGCGCCGGGGGCGGCCATGACGAAGGCGGCGCGGCCGTCGCTGCGGTCGATGGCCTGGGCGTGGCGCAGGTTGACGATGTAGCCGCGATGCGCCCGCACGAACTGCCGCCCGTCGAGCCGCGCCTCCAGGTCCGACAGCGCCAGGGAGCAGAAGAAGGCCCCCTCCGCCGTGTGCACGGTCGTGTAGTGGCCGTTGGCCTGGACATAGACGGCGTCCGCCGGGTCGATCAGCACCACGCCCTGGCGCGTCGTGATCGGCAGCTTGACCAGCGGTGGGGTGGGTTCGTCCGGCGGGTCGGCAACCACCGCTTTTTGGGCCGGCGGCTCGGGCGACGGCGCGCCGGGCTTGCCGACCTCGTACAGCATCAGCGCGATCAGGGGAGAGGCGTCGCCCTGCGGCAGCGCGGTGGCCTTCACCACGATCATCCGGCCGGGCAGAGCCACCATCATGGCGCTGGCGGCGGGTGGCGCGTCCGGGTCATGGGCGGCGGCCAGCAGCAGCTCCACCTTGGCGCGGCTGGCCGGCGGGTGCAGGTCGTGCAGGCTGGCACCCACCAGCGGACGGGAGCGGCCGACCATCCGCTCTGCCGCCGCGTTCACCGACACGACGCGCCGGTCCCCGTCAAGCAGGACGAGGCCCACGGGCATATGCTGGAGGGTGTATTCCATGGGGGCAGTATAGGCACTCTTCGCCCCCGCTGGAAAAGGGTTCTGGGGGAGCGGTTAAGGCTCGCCCTTACGGCGCCCGGTCAGCGCGGCGATGACGCCGTGGAAGGTGCGCACCTCCTGCTCGGTCATCTGCATGCGCTCGATGGCGTTGCGCAGGGTGCGGACCATGGAGGGGCGCTTTTCCGGCGTCGTGAAGAAGCCGGTGCGGTCCAGGTCGCCTTCCAGATGCTCGAAGAAGTTCAGCAGCTCCGCCTTGGTGGCCGGGCGGGTCTGACCGGTGTGCAGCACGCGGTCGGGCGGGATCTCGCCGGTCTGGAACCACTCGTAGCCGATCAGCAGGACCGCCTGCGCCAGATTCAGCGAGGAGAAGGACGGGTTCAGCGGCACGGTGATCAGCTTTTCCGCCAGCGTCAGGTCGTCGTTGACGAGGCCCGTGCGCTCCGGCCCGAACAGCACGCCGGTCTTGTGACCAGCGTCGAAATGGGCGCGCAGTTCGGTCGCCGCGACGCGCGGGGTGACGAATTCCTGGATCATGCCGCGCGTGCGCACGGTGGTGGCGAAGACCACGTTGAGGTCGGCGACCGCCTCGGCCGTCGTCTCGTACAGCGTCGCCCCGTCGAGCACGAGGTCGGCGCCCGACGCCGCGGCCACGGCCTTCTCGTTGGGCCAGCCGTCGCGCGGCTTCACGAGCCGCAGCTCGGTCAGGCCGCAGTTCAGCATGGCCCGCGCGCAGGCGCCGATGTTCTCGCCCAGCTGGGGCTGGACGAGGATGATGGTCGGACCGCCAAGGACGGACGGACGGTTGGGATCTTTTCCGGAGGTCATCGCCTTGCTCGAACTTGCACTTCTATTCCCCTCTCCCCTTCCGGAGGCCTGCAACGATAAACATCATCTTCATGTCCGTCATCCCCGCGAAGGCGGGGATCCAGGGCACCCCGAGACGTTTCCTCGTGGCCCTGGATCCCCGCCTTCGCGGGGATGACGCCCCAAAATCGCCGTAGCAACGACTTCAGGACGGAAGAGGGGGCATGGCTTCAGCCGCGCGGCACCGCGCCGCCTTTGAACAGCTTGAAGGTATAGCTGTCCACCAAAGCTTCCATGGAGGCTTCGATGATGTTGGTGGAGACGCCCAGCGTGGACCACTCCGACCCGTCGCCGTTTTCGGAGCGGATCAGGACGCGCGGCATGGCGCCGGTGCCGTCCTTCGCGGCCAGGATGCGCACGCGGTAGTCCGACAGCTTCACGCCGCCGAGCAGCGGGTAGAGCGGCTCCAGCGCCTTGCGCATCGCGGTGTCCAACGCGTTCACCGGGCCGTTGCCGGAGGCCACCTCGTGGTATTCCTTGCCGCCGATCCGCACGCGGACGACGGCTTCCGACTCGACGACCAGCTCGCCCTTCGCGTTGTAGCGGCGCTCGTCGGTGACGTGGAAGCGCTTCAGGGTGAAATAGTCCGGCACCTCGCCCAGCTCGCGGCGGACCAGCAGTTCGAAGCTGGCCTCAGCGGTGTCGTAGGCGTAGCCATCCGTGTCGCGCTGCTTCACGAGGTCGAGCAGGCGGCTCAGCCGCTCGTCCTTCGGGTCCACGTCCATGCCCATCTCGCGCAGCCGCGCGATGACGTTGGAGCGGCCGGCCTGGTCCGACATGACGATCTGCCGGCGGTTGCCCACCGACTCCGGCACCACATGCTCGTAGGAGGACGGGTCCTTCTCCACGGCCGAGACGTGCAGGCCGCCCTTGTGCGCGAAGGCGCTGGCGCCGACGTAGGGGGCGTGGCGGTTGGGGGCGCGGTTCAGGCGCTCGTCGAACTTGCGGCTGATCTCGGTCAGCAGCGGCAGGTCCTCGGCGCGGATGCCGACGTCGTAGCCCATCTTCAGCATCAGCGACGGAATCAGCGACACGAGGTTGGCGTTGCCGCAGCGCTCCCCCAGCCCGTTGATGGTCCCCTGCACCATGCGCACGCCCGCGCGCACGGCGGCCAGCGAGTTGGCGACGGCGTTTTCCGTGTCGTTGTGGCAGTGGATGCCCAGCCGGTCGCCGGGGATGCCGTGCTCCTCGATCACCTGACGGACGATCGCGTCGATCTCGTGCGGCAGGGTGCCGCCGTTGGTGTCGCACAGCACGATCCAGCGGGCGCCCGCGTCGAAGGCGGCCTTGATGCAGGCGGCGGCGTAGGCCGGGTTGCGCTTGTAGCCGTCGAAGAAATGCTCCGCATCGAACAGCGCCTCGCCCTTGGCGGCCTTCAGGGCGGCGATGCTGTCGGCGATCAGCTCCAGATTCTCCGCGCGCGGGATGCCCAGCGCCACGTCGACGTGGAAGTCCCAGGTCTTGCCGACGATGCAGACGGCGCTGGCCTTGGACTGGATGAGCACGGCGAGCTGCGGGTCGTTGGCGGTGCTGCGCCCCGGCCGGCGGGTCATGCCGAAGGCGGTGAAGGTGGAGCGTTTCAGCGCCGGCGCCTGGGCGAAGAACTGGTCGTCGGTCGGGTTGGCGCCGGGCCAGCCGCCCTCCACGTAATCGACGCCCAGCCGGTCCAGGTCGCGGGCGATGGCGATCTTGTCGGCGACCGAAAAGTCCACATCCTGGGTCTGCGCGCCGTCGCGCAGGGTGGTGTCGTACAGATAGATGCGTTCGCCCGTCATCACCGCCGCCCGAAAATGCCGCCTGAAAAGGTGGTCGCCTAAAGGATGGTCATAGGACTGACCGAAAGGCCGGAAGAATGGCGGATGCGCCCCGGCATCTCAATATTTTTGATGGAGAAGGCGGATTTTGGCGGCTGTTCCCGGACACGCCGCCGGTCCGGGACAGGCGCATTGGAGGTAATAGGACAATTGTACTGACCAAAAAGGCGGGGCCTTGTGCTAAGCACCACGCCCTTCCCCAAGTACCCCCGGGCGCTTTTCGGACGCCCCGCCTGTTGTTCCCGGATGTTTGTTCCGACGGGCAGCGGTTTTCCAACGGGTGGATTGACGAACCGTGAGTTACGCGAGCGATGAGGCGCGGGACAAGCTCGTCATGGTGATCGACGACGAGCGGACCGTGCTGCAGGCCCTGAACCTGCTGCTGGAGATGTGGGGCTACCGCGTCATCGCCGCCGAAAGCGAGGGCGAGGCGGTGGAACGGCTCTCCGCGCTTCATGAGACCCCGCACGCCATCCTGGCCGACTACCGCCTGCGCGAGGGGCGCACCGGCGTGCAGGCCATCGAGCGCATCCGGTCGGAGGTCGGGGCCAGCGTGCCCGGCGTCATCATCACCGGCGACACTTCGACCGACGGGCTGCGCGAGGCGCGCGCCCGCGGCCTGACCATCCTGCAGAAGCCGGTGCTGCCGCCGCACCTCCAGGCCGTGCTGGGCAAGGCCCTGCGGGAGGCAGCCGCACGGGAGATCTCCGTACGGGGAGCGTCCGGCTGACATGACCCGCCCGCCACCACCGGAGGTTGCCACACCGGATGCCGCTTTACCGGAAGACGGGACGCCCCCCGCCGCCACGGCGGGCCGGCTGCTCCGCTCCTGGGAGGCCTGGGTGGTGTTCGGGCTGGGCCTGCTGCTGGCCGGCATGGCCTGGTGGCTGCTGAAGGACCAGGTGGACCGGCTGGCCGACGCGCGCTTCCGGGCGCGGGCGCGCGACCTGACCGGCGAGATGGTCGCCCGGCTGGACGCCTACGAGCAGATGCTGCGCGGCGGCGTCGCGCTGATCGACGCGTCGGGCGGGCGGGTCAGCCGGGCGGAATGGCGCGTCTATGTGTCCGGCCTGCATGTGGAGGACCGCTACCCCGGCATCCAGGGCATCGGCTTCGCCAAGCGTGTGATGGCCGCCGACCTGGAGGCGCATGAGGCCGCCATCCGCGCCGAGGGATTCTTCAACTATCATGTGAAGCCCAACGACCCCCGCCCGGAATATTTCCCGATCATCTATCTGGAGCCCTTCGCCAGCCGCAACCTGCGCGCCTTCGGCTTCGACATGCATTCCGAACCGACCCGCAGCACCGCCATGGAGCGGGCGCGCGACATCGGCACCGCCGCCGCCACCGGCAAGGTCCGGCTGGTGCAGGAGACCGAGCAGGACATCCAGTCCGGATTCCTCATCTACCTGCCGGTCTACGACCTGCGCCGCCCGCTGGACACGCCGGCCCTGCGGCACGAGGCGCTGACCGGCTTCGTCTACAGCCCCTTCCGCATGCGCGACCTGATGCGGACGATCCTGGAGCGGGGCACCGCCGACGACCTGGACCTGCGCGTCTACGACGGGACGGAGGAGGCGCCGGACGCGCTGCTGTTCGAAAAGGGGCCGGACGGCGGGGCGCGCTTCGTGGAGACCCGGCGCATCGACGTGTTCGGCCGCCCCTGGACCCTGCGCATCGCCAGCACCCCCGCCTTCGATGAGGCCGGCGGCAGCGCCGTGCCGAACGCCGTGCTGGTGGCCGGCGGCATCATCACCCTGCTGCTGGTGGGCATCGTGAACTCCGTCCTGCGCGACCGCCACCGCATGGCGGAGCTGCGGCGCAGCCACGGGGCACTCGCCAAGGCGCGGGCCGAGGCGGAGGAGGCGAACGCCGCCAAGTCGCGATTCCTGGCCGCCGCCAGCCACGACCTGCGCCAGCCGCTGCAGACGCTGGGCATCTACCTGCACATGATCGGGGAGCGGGTGGAGACGCCGATGACCAGCAAGCTGGTGGACTCCGCCCGCGACGCCTTCGAGGCGACGCAGCGCATGCTGAACTCCCTGATGGACATCGCCATGCTGGAAACCGGCGTCATCCGCCCGCAGATGGACGAGGTGGACCTGCCGGCCTTCCTGGCGCGCATCAGCGAGGACATCCGGGTGGAAGCCGCCGGCAAGGGGCTGGAGTTCCGGGTCGTGTCCTGCGAGATACGGGTCACCACCGACCCGGCGATGCTGGAGCGCATCGTGCGCAACCTGCTGAACAACGCGCTGAAATACACCCGCAGCGGCACCGTCCGGCTGACCTGCCGCAGCGGAAACCGTGCCGGGGGCGGCGTCGCCATCAAGGTGCAGGACACCGGCCCCGGCATCCCGCCCGACCGGCTGCATTTGATCTTCGAGGACTTCTACCAGATCGGCAATCCGGAGCGGGACCGCCGCAAGGGCCTGGGGCTGGGCCTCGCCACGGTGGCGCGGCTGACGCGGCTGCTCGGCTACCGGCTGCGCGTGCTGTCGCGGCCCGGACGCGGGGCGATCTTCATGGTGGAGATCCCCGGCGAGCCGCCCCCCTGCGCCGCCGGGGCTCAGCCCTCCCCGGCCAGCGCGGACCGTTCCGCCTCGAACACCGCGGCGATGTGATCGATCACCGCGCGCACGCGCGGGATGTCCCGGCGGTCGCGGTGGACGACCAGCCACGCCTCGCGCGTCAGCGGCGGGCCGTCGGCGGAGCGGCGCTCCAGCCCCTCCCCCTCCGCCAGCCAGCAGGGCAGAAAGCCGATCCCGAACCCGGCCTTCACGGCGGCGACCTGCGCCTGCACGCTGTTGGACCGGAAGGCGACGCGCCGTCCCGCGCCGTGCTTCGCCAGCCAGACCGCTTCCGGCAGGTCGGCCAGCGCCTCGTCGTAGGCAACCAGCGCGTCCGGCGCGCCGGGGGCGGCGTAGAGGGCGTAGCCGATGGTGGCGAGGCGGCGGGCGAACAGCTCCCCGCTCTGCGGGCGGGCCAGCCGGATGGCGAGGTCCGCCTCCCGCCGCGCGAGGCTGAGGGAGCGGTTGTCGGCGACCACCTCCAGATCCAGGCTGGGATGCCGGGCGCGCAGCGGTCCCAGCCGGGGCACGATGAGGCGGTCGGCCAGCGCCTGGACCGTGGTCAGGCGGACGGTCCCCGCCAGCCCCTCCTCCCGCCCGCCGCGCCGCAGGATGGCGAGCGCCCGCTCGTCCATGCCCTGGGCGAGGTCGCGCACCGCCTCCCCCTCGGCGGTCAGGCCGTAGCCGTCGGCGCGCCGGTCCACCAGCGGACGGCCGAGCACCGCCTCCAGCCCGGCGAGGCGCCGCCCGACCGTGGCGTGGCTGAGGCCGAGGGCGCGCGCCGCCGCCGACAGGCTGCCGCTGCGGGCCAGTTCCAGGAAGACGCGCAGGTCGTCCCAATCGAGCGCGGCTGATCGTTTTTGATCTGAACGTTTTTGAACAGTCATCGTGCGATGATAGCGAATGTCCGACCGAAGGCGAACAGGGCAGGATGACGCCATCGACACCCCGTTGCGGAATTTCCAGCGATGACCGAACCGAAATCCCTGTTCGCCCTGGCCGGCGCACCCGTGCATCCCAGCCCGCTCGACAAGGCCGTGCTCGTGCTGATCGACATGCAGCGCGAATACACCGACGGGCGCCTGCCCCTGACCGGCGTGGAGGCCGCCGTGGCCGAGGGCGCGCGGCTGCTGACGCTGGCCCGCAAGGCCGGGGTGCCGGTGATCCACATCGTCCACCAGGGCAAGCCCGGCGGCCTGTTCGACCTGGACGGGCCGATGGGCGCCATCATCCCCGCCGTCGCCCCGGTGGAGGGCGAGCCGGTGCTCGCCAAGCGCCTGCCCAACAGCTTCGCCGGCACCGAACTGGAGGCCAAGGCGCGGGCCACCGGCCGCAGCGAGCTGATCCTCGCCGGCTTTATGACGCACAACTGCGTGGACAGCACCGCCCGCGCCGCGCTGGACCTCGGCTGGCGGACGACGGTCGTCGCCGGGGCCACGGCGACCCGCGACCTGCCGGACCCGCTGGGCGGAATCGTGAAGGCGGCGGAGATTCAGCGCGCGGTGCTGACGGGGCTGTCCGACCGGATCGCGGTGGTGGTGCCGGACGCGGGGGTTTGGGGGTAGTGCGGGGCCGATGCCCCCTCCCACCCGCTTCGCGGGCACCCTCCCCCGCCTCCGGCGGTGGAGGGGAACAGGCCCCCTCTCCCGCGCAGCGGGGGAGGGTTGGGGAGGGGGGCAGCGCTGAGCGAAACGTAACGCTTACGCCGCCGCCAGCCGCCCCTCGCGCACGCGCATCAGCATCCACACGGCCGACACGCCGGCCAGCTTGGAGGCGAGGCTGGCGCCCCAGACGGCCGGGACCCAGACGCCCAGCATGCCGAAGAAGATCGCCGTGTCGACCGGCACCGACAGGGCGGCGCTGATCCACAGCCGGTCGCGCAGCGGGCGGCGGGTGACGGTGAAGACGCCCCAGTCGATCAGCTCCGACGCGGCGAAGGCGGTGACGCTGGCGGTCGCGACGAAGGGGTCGGCCAGCAGGAAGGACAGGACCGTCGCGGCCAGCATGGCGGCGAGCGCCCCATGGCCGAAGCGGACCTGCACCATGTCGCGCAGAAGAAAAATCAGGCCGGCCCAGCAGGACCACACGAGGTCCAGATGCGGCGCCCAGCTGAAGGCGTAGTTGATGGCAAGAACGCTGCCGATGTAGGCGGCAAGCCAGAGCATGTCCGAAATCCTCCGAAGGCCACCCGCGGGAATGCGGGCGCGAGACCGGAGCCACCCGCGTGAATGCGAGCGCCCCGCCCGGACTTGTAACAGCGGAAGGCCGGTCGGGGGAACAGCTCCGTTGTGCGATTACGCCCGCTTCCAGGTCGTGCCCTGCGGGCCGTCCTCCAGAACGATGCCCTGGTCGGCCAGCTCCTTGCGGATGCGGTCGGCCTCCGTGAAGTTCTTGGCCTTGCGGGCGGCCAGACGGTCGGCGATGCGCTGCTCGATCACATCGTCGGAGAGAGCGGACGCCCCCTTCGGCGCCCAGCGGAACCAGGCCTCCGGATCCTGCTGGAGCAGGCCAAGCGCCTCCCCGGCGGCGCGCAGGGCGCCCTTGGCGGCGGCCTTGTCCGCGTCACCCTGCGCCTTGTTCACCGCCGAGGCCAGCTCGTGCATGTGGGAGATGGCGAGCGGGCTGTTCAGGTCGTCCTCCAGCGCGGCCAGCACGTCGAAGGGCAGTTCGGCCGGGGCCGGCGCGGGGTCGCCACGCAGGGCCTGATACCAGCGGTCGAGCGTCGCCTTGGACTGCTTCAGCCCTTCACGGGTGAAATCCAGCGGTTGGCGGTAGTGGGCGCTCATCAGCGTCAGGCGGATGGCCTCGCCGGGGAACTCGTCCAGCAGGTCATGCACGGTGAAGAAGTTGCCCAGCGACTTGGACATCTTCTCGCCCTCGACGGTCACGAAGCCGTTGTGGACCCAATAGCGGGCGAGATGCTCGCCGCCGTGGGCGCAGCGGCTCTGCGCGATCTCGTTCTCATGGTGCGGGAAGATCAGGTCCAGCCCGCCGCCGTGGATGTCGAAGGTGACGCCCAGATGCTCCTTCGCCATGGCGGAGCATTCGATGTGCCAGCCGGGCCGGCCGCGGCCCCAGGGGCTGTCCCAGCCGGGCTGGCCGTCGGCGGAGGGCTTCCAAAGCACGAAGTCGGACGCGTCGCGCTTGTAGGGGGCGATTTCCACGCGGGCGCCGGCAATCATCTCGTCCAGCGAGCGGCGGGAGAGCTGCCCGTACTCCGCCATCGACGGCACGGAAAAGAGGACGTGCCCCTCCGCCGCGTAGGCGTGGCCGCGCTCGATCAGCACCTGGATCAGGGCGACCATGTGCGCGATGTGGTGGGTGGCGCGCGGCTCGATGGTCGGGCGCAGCGCGTTCAGCGCGTCCATGTCCGCGTGATAAAGGTCGGTCGTGCGCCGGGTCAGGGCCTCGATGGCTTCCCCGCTGTCGCGCGAGCGGTCGATGATCTTGTCGTCCACGTCGGTGATGTTGCGGACGTAGGTCACCGACGGGTACAGCCGCGTCAGCAGCCGGTACAGCAGGTCGAACACCACCACCGGCCGGGCGTTGCCGATGTGCGCCGTGTCGTACACCGTGGGGCCGCACACATACATGCCGACCTGGTCCGGGCGCAGCGGCTCGAAGCGTTCCTTACGGCGGGTCAGCGTGTTGTAGAGGTCCAGCGGCACGGCGGCATGTCTCCTGAAAGCGGTTTCATGTCCCCCTCTCCTGCGCAGCGGGGGAGGGTCGGGGTGGGGGCGAACGTTGCAAGCGGACGAGTTTTCCGGCCTGCGGCCGCCCCCTCATCCTAACCTTCTCCGCCCATTTTTCTTTAAGGGCGGGGAGAAGGGACTTTTCTTTAAGCGGTTTCGCCCGCGAGGCGCTTTTGGGCGCGGTCGCGGCCGATCAGGGGTAGCAGGTTCTTCAACTCCGGTCCATGGTCGCGGCCGGTCAGCGCGCGGCGCAGGGGGAGGAACAGGTCCTTGCCCTTGCGGCCGGTCTTGCCCTTCACCGCGTTGGTCCAGGCGCCCCAGGTCGTCAGGTCCCAGGGCTCGTCGGGCAGCAGCGTTGCGGCCTCGGCCAGGAAGCCGGCGTCGTCCACCACCGGCGTGACCGGCGCGTGGGTCACCGCCCACCAGTCGCGGGCGTCGGCGATGCGGGCGAGGTTGGGCCGCACCGCCTCCCAGAACACCGCGTCGGCGCCGGTCAGGCCGAGGGCGGCCAGTTCCCCGGCCACGCGCTCGAACGGCAGCAGGTGCAGGATGCGGGCGTTCAGGCGGGCCAGCTCCTCCGGGTCGAACTTCGGCGTGGCGCGGGAGACCTTGGCCATGTCGAACTCGGCCACCAGCTCGTCCAGCGTCAGGCGCGGCTCGATGGGGTCGGAGGTGCCGAGCTTGGCGAGCAGGCTGGCCAGCGCCATGGGCTCGATCCCCTCCTCCTCGCGAAGGCTGCCGACCGACAGGCTGCCCAGCCGCTTCGACAGGCCCTGCCCCGTCGCGTCGGTCAGCAGCGGCAGATGGGCGAAGGTGGGGACCGCCGCCCCGATCGCTTCGAAAATCTGGATCTGCACGGCCGTGTTGGCGACGTGGTCCTCGCCCCGGATGACGTGGGTGATGGTGAGGTCGCCGTCGTCCACCACGCTGGTCAAGGTGTAGAGCGGCCGGCCGTCCTCGCGGATCAGCACGGGGTCGCTGAGCGCCGAGCCTTCGAAATGCACCGGCCCGCGCACGAGGTCGGTCCATTCCACGGGGGCGTGTTCCAGCTTGAAGCGCCAGTGGGGCTTGCGCCCTTCCGCCTCCAGGCGGGCGCGGTCGGCGTCGGTCAGGCGCAGGGCGGCGCGGTCGTAGATCGGCGGGCGCCCCTGGGAAACGAGGCTGGCGCGCTTGAGGTTCAACTCCTCCGGCGTCTCGTAGCAGGGGTAGAGCCGGCCGGCGGCCTTCAGCGCCGCCGCCACCTCGTCATAGCGGGGATAACGGTCGCTTTCCCGCGCGAAGCGGTCCCAGGTCAGGCCGAGCCAGGTCAGGTCGCGCTCGATCCCCTCCGCGTATTCGGGCTTGGAGCGCTCCTCGTCCGTGTCGTCCAGGCGCAGCAGGAAGTTGCCGCCGGCCTTGCGCGCGAACAGCCAGTTGACGAGCGCCAAGCGCACGTTGCCGACATGGAGAAGGCCGGTCGGGCTGGGGGCGAATCGGACGGCAACCGGGGGAACGGGGGACATGGCGCGCTTCGTTCGAAAGTCTCTGACGGGGCGGCAGTCCTAGCACGCCCCGCCCGTCTTCGAAAGTCACCCGGATGCGCGTCAGCGCGCGCAGTAGTCCTCGGGCGTCACGATCTCCGTCACGGTCACGACGGTCTTGTCGGGCACGACATATTCCTGCGCGCCGCGGATGTCCGCCGCCGCCGGGTCCCAGTTGTAGGTGTAGCCGAGGCGCGTCCAGGGATAGCCGGTGCCGCTCATCGCCGGGTCCTTCTTGTAGGAAAAGACCATCTGGTTGGCGAACCAGGACACGTAGGCGGCCTGCTCCGGCTTCACCTTCAGCTGGTTGCCGCACTGGGCGGCGGTGGGATCGGGGTCGGCGCAGGGGCGGAAGACGCCGGTCAGCGCCGGGCCGTTGACCTGCTTGTCGATGGTGAGGCGGACGAACTTGGCGCCCCGGTCGGCCTCCGTCGCCGGCTTCAGGCCCAGGAGCTGGTGCAGCTTCTCCATCACCCGCTCGCGCGGGTAGGTCCGGCAGATGGCCTGCACCTCCGGCTCCACGGTGATCCAGACGCCGTAGCGGTTGTCGATGGTCACCGGCTGGCCTTCCTTGCCCTCGGCCCAGGCGGTGTTGTTGCTGAGCGTCAGCGCCCGCACCGGATAGGCCAGCGGCGCCAGCGGGCGGACGTTGGCCTCCTGGAACACGGCGCTGCGGTCGATGGCCTGGTCGTACAGCGCGCGGTCATCGGCGCAGCCGGAAAGGACAATGGCAAGGACCGGTGCGAGAAAAAGCGCGCGGCGCATGGCGTCTTCACCTCCGTCGAGTGGTGAAAACACCCTATCACGGCAACCCTGATCCGTTAAGGCCGCTTCAAATAACGCGCCCAAGGACTGCCACCGCCATACATTGATATGCCACCACAACCCAAGCACGTCATTCTGCGTGTGTGGATGTCATGAATGTAACGCAAAATTGTTTGACCTTCGTTCTATCATCTCGATAATTCGCCTTACTGCCTATACTTCGGGGCCGAATCGTCAGTATCGCCTTTGGCGGTGCATCCTCGCGAACCAGGGGACGTCTGTAGTCATGTACATTTCACGGCGCGGCAGCGGCAAAAAGCGCATTCTCCTGGTCAACGCCTCCTTCGATTCCTTCCGCACCTACGAACCCCGGCAAATCTTCGTGGCGGCGGCCACCGCGATCTATTACCTCGCGGGCTCGTTCCACCCCGACCTGTGCGAGGTCCGGACCCATTGCGAGGTGGCCCAGGGCCTGCTGACGAAGGAAAGCGATTTCGCCTGGGCGGACATGCTGGTGCTGAGCGGCACGACCAATTCAATGGACCGCATGCGGCAACTGACGGCCTACGCGCGGACCAAGAATCCGAACGTGATCGTGGTGGCCGGCGGGCCGGCGGTGCGCATGATGCCCAAGCTGGCGCGGGCCAGTTTCGACTACGCCTGCGACGGCGACCTGGAGCAGATCGAGGACGTCATCATCGACGCCTTCGGCCCGGACTACATGAAGCCGGGCATCGTGCCGCGCTTCGACCTGCACCGCCGCATCGACGGCGTCGGCTGCATCGAGACCAGCCGCAACTGCAACTTCGGCTGCAGCTTCTGTTCGCTGACGGCGGAGGGCGGGAAGTACCAGACCTATTCGGCCGACTTCATCCGCGCCCAGATCGAGGCGATGGGCAAGCGCACCTACATCTGCATCCAGGACAACAACTTCTACGGCAACAACCGCGCGAGCTTCCGCGAGCGGCTGTCCATCCTGAAGGAATATTACGAGAAGGGCTATTTCCGGGGCTGGGTGGCGCTGCTGACCTCCGACTTCTTTGCCGACGACGAGAACATCCGGCTGGCGAAGGAGGCCGGCTGCTTCGCCCTGTTCTGCGGCGTGGAGTCCTTCCAGCCCGACATGATCGAGCGCTTCTCCAAGAAGCAGAACCGCAGCAAGGACCGGTTCGAGGCGGCGCGCAAGTGCCTGGACCACGGCATCATCTTCGACTACGGGCTGATCTTCGACGCCGCGCACCAGACCATCGAGTCCTTCCGCGCCGACATCGACGACATCTGCAGCCGCGACGACATCACCACGCCGGGCTACATCTGCCTCGCCGCCCCGCTACCCGGCACGCCCCTGTTCCACGAGATCGCGGCGGAGGGCGGGTTCCTGCCCAATGTCCGGCTGCGCGACATCGATTCCGACACGCTGGTGGTCTGGCCGAAGGACCCGCTGGACGAGGTGGCGGACTACGTCCGCGGCCTGAACTCGCTGCGCGACCATCGGGGCGCCTTCCTCGGCCAGCTCGGCCGCTTCCTGGTGCGCCGGCGCAAGGACCTCAGCGCGGCGCAGCTGTTCGCGGTGGCGAGCAAGCTGATCTACCGCGTGACCTACGACAGCTCGCCCATGAACCTGCTGGGCCGCCGCCCGCGGCGCAGTTGCATCACCACGACCGAGCCGCTGGACCGGCCCTTCACCCCGGCCTTCCCGGTGGACGCCCGCTACGCCGACATGTTCGAGCCGACCATGGTGACCAACCGCAAGGGCGAGGTGATCCTGGAGGATCTGCAATCCCCGCCGAAGCCGCGCGGTTTGCTGCCGCCGAAGACCGGGCTGAACTGCACCGGCCTGAACGCCACCCCGATGCACGCGCCGCTGGAGCTGGCGACGCCGGTCTGACCGGTCATAGCCTTCCTACCCCCTTCCCCCTCCTACCTCTTTCGTTGTGACCTGAGCGGCGCCGTTGCAAGGCGGCGGCGCTTGGGGTGATCCTGATCCCATGTGCGGACGAACGATCCGCGGGACGAACAACGACGGGAGGCGGCCATGAGACTGGCCGAAGCCCTGCTGCGCGCGCTGAAGGATCGCGGCGCACAGGCCATGTTCGGGATTCCGGGCGACTTCGCCCTTCCCTTCTTCAAGGTCGCGGAGGAGACGCGAATCCTGCCGCTGCACACGCTGAGCCACGAGCCGGCGGTAGGCTTCGCGGCGGACGCGGCGGCGCGCTACAGCGCCACGCTGGGGGTGGCGGCGGTGACCTACGGGGCCGGCGCCTTCAACATGGTCAACGCGGTGGCCGGCGCCTATGCCGAGAAGTCGCCGGTGGTCGTCATCTCCGGCGCGCCCGGCACGACGGAGGGCAACGCCGGGCTGCTGCTGCACCACCAGGGCCGCACGCTCGACACGCAGTTCCAGGTCTTCAAGGAGATCACCGTCGCCCAGGCCCGGCTGGATGACCCCGCCAAGGCCCCGGCGGAGATCGCCCGCGTGCTGGGCGCCGCCCGCGCCCTGTCGCGCCCGGTCTATCTGGAGATCCCCCGCAACATGGTGGGCGTGGAGGTCGAACCGGTGGGCGACGATCCCGCTTGGGCCGTGGACCGCGACGCGCTGGCCGCCTGCGCCGACGAGGTGCTGGCGCGCATGCGCGCGGCCTCGTCGCCGGTGCTGATGGTCTGCGTGGAGGTCCGCCGCTACGGGCTGGAGGCCAAGGTGGCGGAGCTGGCGCAACGGCTGGGCGTGCCGGTGGTGACCACCTTCATGGGGCGCGGCCTGCTCGCCGACGCGCCCACCCCGCCGCTCGGCACCTACATCGGCATCGCGGGCGACCCGGCGATCACGCGGCTGGTCGAGGAGTCGGACGGGCTGTTCCTGCTGGGCGCCATCCTCAGCGACACCAACTTCGCCGTGTCCCAGCGCAAGATCGACCTGCGCAAGACCATCCACGCCTTCGACCGGGCGGTGACGCTGGGCTATCACACCTACGCCGGCATCCCGCTGGACGGGCTGGTGGACGCCCTGCTGGATCGGCTTCCGCCGTCAAACCGCACGGGCCGGGGGAACACGGGGCACGAGTATCCGACCGGCCTTCAGGCCGACGACCAGCCCATCGCGCCCATGGACATCGCCCGCGCCGTCAACGACACGGTCCACGCGACGGGCGAGCCGCTGATGATCGCGTCCGACATGGGCGACTGTCTGTTCACCGCCATGGACATGATCGACGCCGGCCTGATGGCGCCCGGCTATTACGCCGGCATGGGCTTCGGCGTGCCGGCGGGCATCGGCGCGCAATGCGTGTCGGGCGGCAAGCGGGTGCTGACGGTGGTCGGCGACGGCGCCTTCCAGATGACGGGGTGGGAGCTGGGCAACTGCCGCCGGCTGGGCATCGACCCCATCGTGATCCTGTTCAACAACGCCAGCTGGGAGATGCTGCGCACCTTCCAGCCCGAGTCGGCCTTCAACGACCTGGACGACTGGCGCTTCGCCGAGATGGCGGCGGGGCTGGGCGGCGACGGTGTCCGCGTCCGCACGCGAGCGGAACTGCGGGCCGCCCTGGACAAGGCCTGGGCGACGCGCGGCCGATTCCAGCTGATCGAGGCGATGATCCCGCGCGGCGTGCTCTCCGACACGCTCGCCCGCTTCGTGCAGGGCCAGAAGCGCATGCACGCCGCCCCGCGCGAGTAGGCGCAAGCGCGGCCGTGGGGTAAAAAGCTGCGGGCGCATTCAACGGAGGAAACCATGGCGGACAAGACACTGCGCATTGCGGTCGTGCTCTCGGGCTGCGGCGTGTATGACGGGGCGGAGATCCACGAGGCGGTCTGCACGCTGCTGGCGATCAGCCGCGCGGGGGCGGAGGCCGTGTGCTTCGCGCCGAACATCCCGCAGGCGCATGTCGTCGACCACCTGACCGGCCAGGAAGCGCCGGAGACCCGCAACGTGCTGGTCGAGGCCGCGCGCATCGCCCGCGGCGCCATCAGCGACCTCGCCACCTTCGACGCGGGGGCCGTGGACGCGCTGATCTTCCCCGGCGGCTTCGGGGCGGCCAAGAACCTCTGCGACTTCGCCTTCAAGGGGCCGGACTGCGCGGTCAACCCCGACGTGGAGAAAGCCGTGCGCGCCATGCGGGCCGCCGGCAAGCCGGTCGGCGCGCTGTGCATCGCCCCGGCCATCCTCGCCAAGCTGTTCGGGAACGAGGGCGTGGAGGTCACCATCGGCAGCGACGCGGAGACCGCCGCCGCCATCGAAGCGCTGGGCGCCAGGCACACCACGACCGGCCACGCGGAGATCGTGGTGGACCGCCGGCTGAAGGTCGTCACCTCCCCCTGCTACATGCTGGACGCCAGCATCGCGCAGATTGCGGAGGGCGCCGAGAACACCGTTCGTGCGCTGATCGAACTGGCCCGCTAAGCCCTTGCCGCGCTTCAGGTGCCGGATTGGGATACCCCCTCCGGTACCGGCGTCGGGCAATGTTTCGTTAACCATAAACCGCCACCCTGACCTCGTTCCCGCGATACTGAATGCGAATAACGAGGACGGCGATGACCTGCATTGTGGGCTTGGTGGACGGCGATCGGGTGTGGATGGGCGGCGACAGCGCCGGCGTAAACGGTCTGGACATCACCGTGCGCGCGGACACCAAGGTGTTCCGCAACGGCGACATGCTGATCGGCTTCACCAGCTCCTTCCGCATGGGCCAGCTTCTGCACTACCGGCTCGACCCGCCGCACCGCGACGCCGACGCGGACATCTTCCGCTACATGGTCGTCGACTTCGTGGACGCCGTGCGCGGCTGCCTGAAGGACGGCGGCTACGCCCACCGCTCCAACGACGTGGAGACCGGCGGCACCTTCATGGTGGGCTATGAGGGCCGGCTGTTCTGCGTGCAGTCCGACTATCAGGTCGGCGAGGCCGTGCGCGGCTTCCACGCCATCGGCTGCGGTTCCGACTACGCGCTGGGCTCGCTCGCCTCGACCGCGGGCCTGCCGCCGGAAGAGCGCGTTCAGAAGGCCCTGGAATGCGCCGAGCTGTTCAGCGGCGGCGTGCGCGCGCCCTTCACCATCCAGTCAATGCTCCGCCGCCCGCATCTGGCGCTGACCGAGGCCGCATAAGGCTTCGTCTGTAAAAGCCACAATAGAAATCCGGATTTTTGCGCCGTCATCCCTTCGTAGGACGACGGCGCAAAGTCATGCCCGGTCCGCCGCAAACTGTGTTATGGACTCGCCGCTCCATCCGGAAGAGATGGGCAAAGAAAAGACCATAAACACAGTGGGTGTTAGAGAATGATTGACCAAACTGTTGAGAGTGCCAACAATCTTGTTGGCGAAGAGGACGGCCGTATTCACGGGCTCCCGGCCTATTGCAATTCGCCCTACACCGTGTTCCCGGCGATGATCCTGCTGCTGATCATGCCGCTGGCGATCATCTTCCACCCGGTGTGGATCATTCCGCCGGCGCTGCTGTACGTGGTTGGGATGATGACGACGATCATCCGCCTGACGCGCGGATAATTCTACTTTACTTTGCTCCCCCCCACAAATCTGGGAGGGGAGCAAAGATAAAAACGATCACAACCTAAAATCAAGCAATAACCAACCGACGCCTTTTGCGCCCTTCCACAAACATCGAAAATACAAACTGATCAAAAATATGAACGAGATGGTGTGGACCAAACGTTCGATAGCGCAAATCCCTTACTAATCTGTCGAACATATTGCTGCCATTGACATCGACTTTTTGCTCACAAAACCTGTCAACGCAAATTCGAAACAATCTTTCAGTATAGATAAGCTTATAATCTGTACCACTGGCGCCATCATGCACTTCTATCTCTTGCGCTTGCGCAAAATCTCTCAATTGCTCAAACGCCATCCAGATGGCCATTTGCTCGTTAATATCGACTATTTCCTTCAAACCACTATGCGCCGCATCCTTCTCAGATTCAGTATCGACCACAGCGTTGGACAAGGGCTTAAGTTTACGAATCCAAAAAGCGATATAGCCGACGTGCTTGGATGGGCGAACTCCATCAGGCTCTTCAGCACTAAAGCGTTCCGCATCAACAAGGTAACGATCTGCCACGTCAAAGAATGACGCCCGCGAAAGCGTAGCCTCAATACCACGAGCATCCAATATTCTAAGCGCAAGGTTATGAAAGTGCACGGCCAAGTCCGCAGCACGCGATCCGCGCCGTAAATCCGCATCCGTCACAGCCATTTTCTATTCAAGCCGTCCGAGATGTCTTTTTGATGTTTCCTGTAACCAAGACCGAACTTGCAGCAGCACGTTCGGCACTCTTAATTACGTCATTGATGGAAACGCCCGCGTTTTCCTTCATCGAGAGCCCAATTCCACGCGCCTGCATTGCAGAAACGAATGCGCTACGCTCTCCGTCGGACATAACCCAACGCTTACCAGCATTTGCCGCAGGAGACCCGTTCTGCGCGGGTGACGTTGCTTGCAGCTTCTTTTTCATTGGCAGACCGATTACGCTTGAATGCACCAGAATACACACAGCACACCACGCGCTGGGCCGCTGGCCGTCTTAGTCAGAAATTATGGCGCAAAAACGCCAGGGTCAATTCAGATGAATGTCATGCCGAAGCCTTGGCGCCTCCTGTGACGCCAAGGACACCATACAAACGTCTCTTCACACAATGCTCGTGAACCCGTTCGTAATGGGATAGCGCCGGTCGCGGTTGAAGATGCGCTTGGTGATCTTCGGACCCGGAGGGGCTTGGCGGCGCTTGTATTCGGCGAGGTGCAGCATGCGCCAGACCTTGTTGACCGTCTCCGGCGGGTGGCCGCGCGAGACGATTTCCGCCACGCCGAGATCCTTTTCCACCAGGCATTCCAGGATGTCGTCCAGCACATCGTAGGGCGGCAGGGTGTCCTGGTCGGTCTGGTTGGGCTTCAGCTCCGCGGTCGGGGCCTTGGTCAGCACGCGCTCCGGCACGACGCGGCCGGTGGGGCCGAGGGCGCCCAGCGGGATGCTGCCGTTGCGCCAGCGGGAGATGTCGTAGACCGTCGTCTTGTAGACGTCCTTCAGCACCGCGTAGCCGCCGCACATGTCGCCGTAGAGCGTGGCGTAGCCGACGGACATCTCCGACTTGTTGCCGGTGGACAGCACCATGGCGCCGAACTTGTTGGACAGCGCCATCAGCGTGATCCCGCGCGAGCGGGACTGGATGTTCTCTTCCGTGATGTCCGGGTCGCGGCCGGCGAAGGCGGGCAGCAGCATGCGCTCGAACGCCTCCATCGCCGGGACGATGGGGATGGTGTCCAGCTTGCAGCCCAGCAGCTCCGCCGACTCCGCCGCGTCGTCCAGGCTTTCCTGCGAGGTGTAGGGCGAGGGCATCATCACCCCGTGCACCCGGTCGGCGCCCAGCGCGTCCACCGCGATGGCCGCCGACAGCGCCGAGTCGATGCCGCCCGACAGGCCCAGGATCACGCCGGGGAAGCGATTCTTGTTCACATAGTCGCGCAGGCCCAGCACGAGCGCCGAATAGATGGCCTCCAGCCGGTCCACCGGGGCGATGCGCTCCGCCTCCGCGCAGGTCCAGACGTCATCCTTTCGCTCCCACCGGGTGAGCATCAGATGCTCGGCGAAGGCGGGGGCCTGGGCGACCAGCGAGCGGTCGGCGCCGATGGCGAAGCTGGCGCCGTCGAAGACCAGCTCGTCCTGGCCGCCGACCTGATTCACATAGATCAGCGGCAGGCCGCTCTCGGTGACACGCTGGACGGACAGTTGGATGCGCTGGTCGTGCTTGCCGTCATCGAAGGGGCTGCCGTTGGGGACGATCAGGATTTCCGCCCCGCTCTCGGCCAGCGTCTCGACCACGTCGGGGGTCCAGATGTCCTCGCAGATGGGCACGCCCAGCCGCACGCCGCGGAAGTTGACGGGGCCGGGCATCGGGCCGGGGACGAAGACGCGCTTTTCGTCGAAGACGCCGTAGTTCGGCAGGTCCACCTTGAAACGCGTCGCGGCGATCTTGCCGCCGTCCAGCAGCAGGGCGGCGTTGTAGCACCGGCCCTGGTCGCGCCACGGCGCACCGATCAGCAGCGCCGGGCCGCCGTCGCCCGTCTCGGCGGCAAGCTCCGTTACGGCCTTCTCCACCACGTCGAGGAAGAAGGGCTTCAGCACCAGATCCTCGGGCGGGTAGCCGGTCACCACCAGCTCCGGGCACGCCACGAGGTCGGCGCCGCGCGCCGCAGCCTCCGCGCGGGCTGTGCGGATGCGGTCGATGTTGGCCGGGATGTTGCCGACGGTCGGGTTCAACTGGGCCAGCGCGATGGAAAGGCGGTCGGTCATGGCTCTGTCGTCTGGTGGAGCGGCGTGGCGATAAGCGTCAGCGTAGCAGGCCGAGGCCGGGTGCGAAAGCGGCGCGCTATCGCACCGGAACCCGTCCGCCGCAGCTTGTGTTCCCTTTGATGAGGCGGGCTCATCGCGAAAGGTAACAGGCCATGCAGGGTTCCGGCACGACGACCTCCGTCTGGATGGGCACCGATCCGGGGCCGATGCCCGCCGGAAACGCCGATCTGGCGACCGCGAAGCCCGACGTGATCGTCGTCGGGGCGGGAATCGCGGGGGTGACGACGGCCTACCTGCTCCAGCGCTCCGGCAAGCGGGTGCTGCTGCTGGACGACGGGCAGCCGGGCGACGGCGAGACGGGGCGCACCACCGCCCACCTGTCCAACGCCATCGACGACCGCTACACGGAGATGGAGCGGCTGCACAGCGAATCCGGCGCGCGAATGGCCGCCGACAGCCACACCGCCGCCATCGACACCATCGAGCGGATCGCGCGCGAGGAATCCATCGACTGCGACTTCGCCCGGCTGGACGGCTATCTGATGCTGGCGCCGGGGCAGGACCCGTCGAGCCTGGACAAGGAGCGGGACGCCGCCCGCCGCGCCGGCCTGACGGAGGTGGACAAGCTCGACCGGCCGCCGATCGAGCACCCCGGCCCCTGCCTGCGTTTTCCCCGGCAGGGCCGCTTCCACGCGCTGAAGTATCTGGCCGGGCTGACCCGCGCCTTCCTGGCGCGCGGCGGGCAACTCGCCACCCGCGCCCACGTCTCGTCCGTCGGGCAGGAGGGGGATCGGGCGCACGTCCATGTGGGGGCCGATCACCGGACCATCGAGGCCGACGCGGTGGTGGTCGCCACCAACTCCCCCATCAGCGACCGCTTCGCCATCCACACCAAGCAGGCCGCCTACCGCACCTACGCCATCGCCCTGGCGGTGCCGAAGGGCAGCGTGCCGGACGCGCTCTATTGGGACACGCTGGACGTCTACCATTACGTGCGGCTCCAGCCGGAGGCCGACCGCGACCTGCTGATCGTCGGCGGCGAGGACCACAAGACCGGCGAGGCCCGCGACATGGACGGCCGCTGGGCCGCGCTGGAGGCCTGGACGCGCGCGCATTTTCCCCAGGCCGGCGCGGTCGAATACCGCTGGTCCGGGCAGGTGATGGAGCCGTTCGACGGGCTGGCCTTCATCGGCCCCGATCCGGCCTATGGCGGGCGGATCTTCGTGGCGACCGGCGACAGCGGCATGGGGATGACCCACGGCACCATCGCCGGGCTGATCCTGTGCGAACTGATCCACGGCGGCAGCAGCCACTGGTCCGCCCTGTACGATCCCGGCCGCAAAATGACCCACAAGCTGGGCACCTATCTGCGCGAGAACATCGATGTCGCGCGCCAATACCTGGACTATGTGGGACGCTCGGAGGTCGAATCGGAAGAGCGTATCGCGCCGAGCCAGGGCGCGGTGCTGAAGATGGCCGGGCGGCCGGTGGCGGTCTACCGCGACGAGTCCGGCGCGCTGCACCGGCGGTCGGCCATTTGCACGCACCTGAAGTGCGTGGTCCACTGGAACCCCGGCGAGAAAAGCTGGGACTGCCCCTGCCATGGCTCCCGCTTCGCGGTGGACGGGGCGGTGCTGAACGGCCCGGCCACGCAGCCGCTCGCTCCGGTGGAGGACGAGCGCGGGAAAGCGGGGTGAAACCATAAGGAGTCTAAGCATCGCGACTTCCCGTTGCAGGTATCTGCGACGAATTAACCTGTGGTAAACCGAAGCTGGTTGACCTTACTCTCGCGACGAACGGGAATGCGTGCGGGAGGAGTCGATGTATTACTCGGAACTGTCCGGGCCGAACGGGACGACCAGCTCTGTCCTTCAACAGGCGGCGGCGAAGAAGCCGGCGGACGCGAAACAGGCGGACGGCAAGACGCCCGCCCCGACCACGGACGCGGCAAAGCCTACCAAGGCCGACAGCCCGGCCTACACCATCAGCCAGTCCATGGAATCGCTGCTCGACAACCTGTCCGGCAAGAAGCCGGCGGCGGGCGCCGACGCGGCCGGCACCCAGGGTGCAACGCAGGGTGGCGGGTCCGGCGGCGCCAAGGGGGCCGACGGCAACGGCTCCGGCGCCCAGGCCATGGCCGCCCGCGCGCAGCAGGCGCAGAAGATCATGCAGGACGCGCTGGAGCACTCCAAGGGCCTGTCCGGCATGTTCGAGAAGGCCATCGACGGCATGAAGGGCGACCTGGGCGACGTCCTGGGCGGGCTCGGCATGTCCGACGATCAGGTCAAGGACGTGCTGGGCGGCTTCGGCGACACCATGAAGGACAAGCTGAAGAGCATGGACTTCAGCAAGATGTCCATGGACATGCAGGAGGCCCGCTCGCAGTTCTCCATCGAATCGCGGGGCATCGAGCTGACCATCAAGGACGGCGACAAGTCGGTCCGCATCTCTTTCGCCAAGTCCACGCTGGACTTCCGCCGCGACGACCAGCGGCTGCAGGCCACGCTGAACGGCGACGGGTCGGGCAGCGTCGGGGTCGAGCAGGCCACCACCAAGGTGACCGGCAAGGCCACGGGCATGATCGTCCGCGCCGAGGGCTTCAGCAACGACGAGATCAAGGGCGTGCTGGAGAAGCTGAACGGCCTCGCGTCCAAGAACGGCGGTGGCCTCAGCGGCCTTGCCGTGCTGAAGCCGACCAAGAGCGCCGACGGGGTTATGCACGTCAACCTGGACCTGTCGCAGCCGGTGGCGGGCCTGACCGACGGCACCAAGTCCACCGCCACGGACAGCAAGGCGGATGCCCCGGCCAAGGTGGACATCACCGCCTGATACGCCACGCATCGGCCCAGCGTCCCCCGACTCGCCCCGCCGTTCGTTCGAAGGTGCCGGCCCGTGGCCTATATCGGGCCGGCACTTGCGGACGGGATGGTTGCGTGCGTAGGAGTGGGATAACGTACGGAATCACCTCTGTACGGAGACAACCGCCGATGACGGGCAACCGATGACCGATCGCGACACCGTTCTGGCCCTCAACCAATCCTTCTACCGGGCCTTCAACGACCGCGACTACGCCGCCATGGACGCGCTGTGGGCCGCCCGCCTGCCGGTGTCCTGCATCCATCCCGGCTGGATGGTGCTGGTCGGGCGGGAAGCGGTCATGGCCAGCTGGGAGAGCGTCCTGGACGCCCCGACGGGCCCCGCCATCCGCGCGCGCAACGAACGGGTGATGCTCTACGGCGAAACCGCGGTGGTCCTCTGCGAGGAAGTGCTGGGCGGCGCCGTGCTGGCCGCCACCAACCTGTTCGTCCGCGAGGACGGCTCCTGGCGCCTCGCCCACCATCAGGCCGGCCCGATCGCCGACCCCCTGGCCGCCGCGACGGAGCCTGTGGACGGCCCGCCGCCGGGTGGGCGGTTGCACTGACGACGCTTGCCCCCTCCCTAACCCTCCCCCGCTTCGCGGGAGAGGGAACTGCCGCCGCTTCGCGCAAATCCCCTCCACCGCGTAGCGGGGGAGGGTTAGGGAGGGGGCAAAAGGCTCAATGCGACTCGAAATGCGCAATCAGGTCGCCGACCACCTTGTCGGCAACGACGCGGTCGGGGTCGCTGTTGGTCAGGGCCACCGCCGCCCAGCGATGGGCGCGTGAAAAGGCGATGTAGGCGTTGAAGCCGCCGGTCGAGCCGGAATGCCAGAGGATCGGCGTGCCGTCTCCCGCCCAGGCCACGAACCAGCCCAGCGCCATGGCCCCCTGCCCCAGCGATCCCGGATCGCGCAGTTCCCGCCCGTCCACCTGCACGGACTGGGCGAGCGCCAGCGTCGCCGCCGTGTCCGCGTCGCACCCGCCGTTCCCCGTACAGTCGCCGAGGTTCGCGCTCAGCCAGCGCAACAGGTCGTTGGCGGTGGAGTAGAGCCCGAAGGAGGGCTGCATGGCCGGCGCCTCCCAATCCGGGACCACCTGCCCGCGGGCGTGGCCGACCGCCTTGCGGGCGCGCTGCTCGGCCGACAGGCGCAGCGTCGTGTCCTTCAGGCCGAAACGCTCGGTCACCACGCGCTTCAGCAGGGCTTCGTAGGAACTGCCGGCGGCGGTCGACAGCGCCTCCCCCAGAACGGCCATGCCGACGTTGGAGTAGCGGAAGCGCGTGCCCGGCGGCACGGGCAGGTTGAAGCCGGACAGCCAGGAGGCCACCTCCTCCCGCGTCAGGGGCTTGTAGGGGTTGCGCGGGTCCTCCAGCCGGTTCCAGGAGAAGCGCGGCGTCTCCGGCACGTTGGGCAGCCCCGCCGTGTGGGTGGCGAGGTCGAGCAGCCGGATCGGCTGCCCGTCGTAGTCCGGCGCGTGGACCGGCTTCGGCAGGTGGCGGGCCAGCGGGTCGGTCGGGGCGACGCGGCCGGCGCGGATCAGTTCGGCCAGGATGGTGCCGGTGAAGGGCTTGGTCAGCGAGGCGATCTGGAACAGCGTGCGACCGTCTGGCGGGCCTCCGTCCGGCCGGCCGCTGTCGCCGCGCCCGACCACCAGCGTCCGGTTGTCCCGGATGACCCCGACCACCAGACCGCCCGGCCCGGCCTCCGCCAGCCGCCGTTCGGCCAGTGCCGCGACCGTGTCGCGCAGGCTGTCCAGACCGACCGCGTCGGCGGGCACCGAAGCCCAGCCCCAGAGCGCGAGAAACGACACGACCCCGAGCACCGGACCCCGCATCCCACCCTCCGTCTTGGACGACCAAAGGGGAGAGTGGGGGCCGGTTACGGCCACGGGTACGCCCGCGGACGGCGATCACGCCAAGGGGCGGCGGCGCTCCGGAGGGTTAGCCTTTCGGGGCCAGGAAAAGCCCTTCTCCCCTTGGGGGAGAAGGGTTGGGATGAGGGGTCGTTACCGGCGGCAGCCGGGAAAACACCAATGTTTCCAGCCGGCCTCGCCGGCGCCACCCTCACCCCAACCACGCTTGCCTGCGAACGCCTTCGGCGTCCTCCGGCGGCGCGCCCCTCAAGGGAGAGGGGCTTTTGAATGGTTACTCGGTGGGGATCTCGGCCGGCGGGGGGCGGCGGTCCTTGACGATGGTCAGGGGCACGTCGTCGGCCGCGATCTCGATGATCGGGTGGCCGCCGAGCAGGGAGGGGCAGCGCTTCACCTGCGTGAAGGCCATGAAGAAGTCGGCCTTGCGCCAGTCCGGCTCGATGCCGTTGACCAGCTTCAGCCAGGGCGGCAGCTCGAACCGGACGGCCAGCGTGTTGCCGCAGACGGTCAGCGTGTACTGGCGCGGCGGCGGGTTGCCGTCGTTCTCGCGCTCCACCAGGGCGATCAGCTCCTCCAGCGCCTCGTGCTGGGAGTTGCCCCAGTAGTCCAGCTCGAACTGACCCTCGGCGCCGCGGACGCCGCCGACGAACTGGTTGTAGTAGACGTACTGGTTCGGGTGCATGCAGCCGAGTTGCCACGCGTACAGCACCGCGACCACCATCGCGCCCGCGCCGAAGGCCTGTCCTGCCCGGCGGCCGAAGCGCTCCGACAGCGCCCACAGCCGGTCGAAGGCAAGGCCGGCCATCACCACCAGCGGCGGCGCCACGAACAGGAAGTGGCGGATGCCGTTGTAGACCGACGGGCGCATCAGCATGAACAGCAGGATCGGCAGGAAGGCCGCCAGCCCCAGCGGAACCCAGCGCACCAGATCGAAGCCGCCCAGCCGCCGCCAGCCGCCGCGCGCCAGCCACACGGCCGCCATGACCAACGACGCCCCGGCGCCGATCAGCACCGCTTCCGGCAGCTTCACGGCGAGGTAGACCGGCAGGTAGAGCGCCGGCGGGTCGCTGGAGCGCACCATCTCGCCCATGAACAGGGTCTGGATGTCGATCGGGAAGTGCGAGACGACGCGCAGCGCTTCCAGCGGGTTCAGCGGGTGCAGAACCGCCCAGGGCCAGAACAGCGCCATCAGCCCGTAGGCCACGGGGATGGCCGGCAGCAGCGCCGGCACGATGCGGCGCGTGTCGGCCAGCGCCGGCCCCATGCCGTCGCGCCACGCCACCAGCAGCACATAGACGGCCAGCGCCACCGCCAGATAGAAGCCCGCCAGCACCGCGCCGACGCGGATCGCCAGCGTCAGGCCCAGCGACAGGCCGAACTTCAGCACCGCGCTGCGGCTCGGCCGCGGCAGCTGGTTGATGATGCGGGTGGCGAAATAGAGCGTCCACACCATGCCGGCCGCGAAGGGCACGTCCTTGGTGTTGTTGAACATCGCCCCGTAATAGACGCCCGACAGCGCCAGCAGCGCCGCCGCCAGGAAGCCGGCGCGCGGCCCGCCCAGCAGGCGCGCGTAGCGCCAGCAGCCGGCGATGCCCAGCACCCCGACCAGCGCGCAGATCAGGTGCCGCGTCTCATACTCCTCGAAGGGGGAGATCGGCACGACCAGCGCGGTCACCAGGTCGAACAGCCCGCCGTAGAGGTACAGGTCCTTGAAATGGAAGGCGGACCGGTCGGTGAAGCCCGACAGGTAGAAGGACAGCAGCTTCTTGCCGTAGATGTGCTGCACCTCCTCGTCCGTGCTGATGCCGTAGGACCGGAAGGTCAGGAAGGCCAGGATCAGCAAGCACAGCAGCAGGGCGCGCGTGATGTCGTCCCACACGGCGCCGGCGCGGCGGAAGGGCAGAGCCGCCGAACCGGACGCCCTCAGGGATGTCAGGTCGGCGGACGGCTGGTAATTCATGAAAGGCGGTCCTCGGTGCCGGCGGAGCGGCGTGCGGCCGGCGCGGCGGCCTCTTCTTCAAATTCAAACCCGTGCGCAGACCGCACATTTTCGAACCCGTGCGCGGAGCGCACGATGAACAGCGGCCGGCCCTTCACCTCGTTGAACACCCGGCCGAGATAGTCGCCGAGGATGCCCAGCGTGATGAGCTGCACGCCGCCCAGGAACAGCACCGCAGCCAGCAGCGATTCATAGCCGGGTACGTCGATGCCGTGCAGAAGCGTGCGGATCACCCGGATCACGATGTAGACGAAGGCGAAGCCGGACACCGCCATGCCGACGAGGCTCCACACCCGCAGGGGGAAGGTGGAAAAGGCGGTCAGCCCGTCGAAGGACAGGCGCAGCAGCTTCAGGAAGCCCCACTTGGTCTCGCCGCCCGCGCGCTCGCCCTGCTCGTAGGGGATGCTCGCCTGCCGGAAGCCGACCCAGGCGAAGATGCCCTTCATGAAGCGCGTGCGCTCCGGCATGCGGTTGATGACCTCCACCACCCGGCGGTCCATCAGGCGGAAGTCGCCGACCTCGCGCGGCAGCTTGACCTCCGACAGGTTGTCGAAGATCCAGTAGAAGGCGCGCGCGAACAGGCGGTGCTTCAGGCTCTGCCCCACCCGCGCGTTGCGCACGGCCACCACCACGTCGTAGCCCTCCCGCCACTTGGCGAGGAACTGCGGCAGAAGCTCCGGCGGGTGCTGCAGGTCGGCGTCCATCGGCACCACGGCGTCGCCGGTGACGTGGGACAGGCCGGCGGACAGCGCCAGCTCCTTGCCGAAGTTGCGCGACAGGTCCACCACCTTCACCCGCGGGTCGGCGTCGTGCACGTCCAGCAGGCGGTCCAGCGTGTCGTCGCGGCTGCCGTCGTTGACGCAGACCACCTCCCACTCCGCGTCCAGCCGGTCGAGCACCGGGACCAGCCGGTCGAACAGGGCCTCGACGTTCGGCCCCTCGTTGTAGAAGGGGATCACGACCGACAGGCGGGGGCGGCGGGGGCGCGTGCCCCTCTTGGCCTTGGGATCGCCAGCCTTCGTCACCGGCGTCTTCGTCACGGGCGTGGCCGGAGCCACCAGGGAAGGCGCGTCAGAAAGGGACATGGCCAGCCGTTGGGTGAGGTCATCGGGCGCCGGAACGGAATGCGGTTGGCGGGCGTCCCCGGCCGGACGCTCCTCCACGGGGCGTATACCACGATACATTGGACTGAGCAAAATGCCTCTCTTGTGGTCATTTCGTGGCCGCGGCGCGGGCATTGCGCCTCCGGCTCACCAAAATCCGTCCACCGACAGGGGCAAACACGGTGCGCCCGACAAATATTCCAGCCGGCCACCGAACCGCCAGAACACGGAAGGGGTGCGCGGTTCCCTTCGGCGCGCATTCCCCGCGACCCAGCCATGATTCGTGCACGAACGCAAACTTGGCACACTCTTGGCACACTTAATGTATTGGTAACCCGGTGCTGCTATGTATTGGGTCTAAACCATCCGCCTTCCCCGGAGTTTTTTCGCCATGAGCGCGTTCAGCCATCTGCGGGTCGGTACCAAGATCACGGCCGCCAGCGCCGGCATCCTCGTCTTTCTGATCGCCATCGGGACCGTCGGCGTCGTGGCCCTGTCCGACGCACGGGACGATTTCGCGACCTACCGCACGCTCGCCCGCCAGACCACCGAGGTCGGCCGCACCCAGGCCGCCATGCTGGAAGCGCAGCTTCACGCGAAGACCTTCCTGCTGACCGGGGACGAGGACGCCGCGCGCAAGGTGGACGCGCGCACCGCCGCCGCGAAGCAGATCGACGAGGTGAAGGAGCTGTTCGCCGACCCGGCGCTGCGCCAGACGGTCGAACAGATGGGCGCGGAGCTGCACCGGTACCAGGAGACCTTCGCCAAGATCCTGGAATTGCAGGGCGCCCGCAAGGAATCGGTCGGCACGCTGTCGGAACTCGGCCCGAAGATGGAAAAGGCGCTGAGCGCCATCATGGACAGCGCCTACGGCGAGGGCGACACGGAGGGGGCCTATCTCGCCGGCATGGCGGGGCGCCATTTCCTGGCCGCCCGCGTCCAGGCCACCCGCTTCCTGACCGACGGCACGGCGGAGAACGCCGACGGCGCGCGCGCGGAGCTGGAGAACGCCCGCCAGCAGGGCAACGCCATGATCGCCAAGCTGAACGGGCAGGAGCGCCGCCGGGCGGCCGTGTCCTTCGTGGCGCTGCTGCGGGTCTTCGCCTCCGAATTCGAAAAGGTGGTTGCGGCGACCACCGCGCGGGATGCGCTGGTCTCCAACACGCTCGACACGCTTGGCCCCACGGTGAGCGAGCGGGTGGAGCAGCTGAAGGACGCCAGCGTCCGGAACCAGTCCGCGCTGGGCGCGGAGGCCACCGCCACCATCGACACCGCCCGCAGCATGACCGTCGGCGCCGCGCTGGCCGCCGTCCTGCTGGGCCTGATCTCCGCCCTGCTGATCGGCCGCGGCCTGTCGCGCCCCATCGTGTCGATGACCCAGGCGATGACCCGGCTGGCCGGCGGCGACCGCGCGGTGGACGTCCCCGGCCTGGAGCGCGGCGACGAGATCGGCGGCATGGCCAAGTCGGTGGAGGTCTTCAAGGAAAGCCTGATCCGCGCCGACCGCCTCGCCCAGGACCAGGCCGCCGAGCAGCAGGCCCGCCAGCGGCGCGGCGAGCGGATCGATGCCCTGACCCGCGAGTTCGACCGGATGGTGCTGGAGGTGCTGGGCCGCGTGTCCGCCGCCGCGACGCAGCTCCACGCCACGGCGCAGGGCATGTCGGCCACCGCCGAGCAGACCACCCGGCAGGCCAGCGCCGTCGCCGCCGCCTCCAACCAGGCCACCGCCAATGTGGAGACGGTGGCCGCCGCCGCGGAGGAGCTGACCGCCTCCATCGCCGAGATCGGCCGGCAGGTCTCGCAGAGCAATTCCATCGCCGGCACCGCCGTGACGACCGCGCAGAAGACCGACGCCACCGTGCGCGGGCTGGTCGAGTCCGCCCAGCGCATCGGCGAGGTGGTGCAGCTGATCAACGACATCGCCAGCCAGACCAACCTGCTGGCCCTGAACGCCACCATCGAGGCCGCGCGGGCCGGCGAGGCGGGCAAGGGCTTCGCCGTGGTGGCGAGCGAGGTGAAGAGCCTCGCCAACCAGACCGCCAAGGCGACCGAGGACATCTCCGGCCAGATCGCCGGCATTCAGGAGGTGAGCCGCGAGGCCGCCGCCGCCATCGCCGAGATCGGCCGCGTCATCACGGAGATCAGCAGCATCTCCGCCGCCATCGCCGCCGCGGTGGAGCAGCAGGGCTCGGCCACCCGCGAGATCAGCCGCAACGTCCAGGAGGCCGCGCGCGGCACGCAGGAGGTGTCCGGCACCATCCTCGGCGTGACCCAGGCGGCCGAGGCCACCGGCGACGCCTCCCGCCAGGTGCTGGACGCCGCCGACGGGCTGAACGACGAGGCGGAGGGCCTGCGCGGCTTCGTCTCCCGCTTCCTCGGCGACATGCGCGCGGCGTGAGCTTCCGGGTCTCGGCAAAAACCCCTCTCCTGGCTTGACCGGCAGAGGGGTTTTTCTTGCGCCCGAAGGCTCTCCTTCGGCAAATAGGGCCTTCCGCCGACCCGAGTGTTGTTAGCACCCCATGATCCTGACCCCGATCCCGGCCGAGGTGATGCCGGACGCGCTCGCCACGTTCGAAACGATGCTGGCGCCGCATCCCTTGCCGCTCGCCGCCTTCCGCCGCATTGCCGCCACGTGGCCGGTGCCCGGCGGCGTGGACACGCCGGAGCAGCGGGCCGAGGCGGTCCGGCTGGCGCACGCCCACGGCATCGGCACGCTGGATGAGCCGCCCAACACCTCCTTCATGTGGGACGGCGAGGTCATCCGCACGGACGTGGAGGCCACGGTCATCGTGCACGAGGTCGCGCACTGGCTGGTGGCGGCGCCGGAGCGCCGCGCGCTCTACGACTTCGGCCTGGGGCCGGGGCCGGAGACGACCCTGCGCAAGGAAGCCCGCGGCCAGCAGAAGCTGACCTTCGAGGAATGCATGCACGAGGAGCAGCAGACCTCCCTGCTCGGCATCCTGTGGGAGGCGGAGCTGGGCCAGCCGGCGATCCTGGCCTTCCTGGAGCAGAACTGGATGGAAAGCTGGGAGCGGGAGAGCACCGCCCTCTTCTTCATCCGCCATGTGGAGGAGCTGCACCAGCGCGGCCTGATCGACGCCGAGGGCCGCCCCACCACCGCCCGCACCTGGGCCGACGAGCGGCGCGCGGCGGCGTAACTACTTCTTATATGAGACGGGATCGGCCAGACCGGCCTCCTGGAAGCCCTTCAGGCGCAGCAGGCAGCTGTCGCAGGTGCCGCAGGCCGCCCCGTCCGGCGTGGGGTCGTAACAGGAGTGGGTCAGGCCGTAGTCCACGCCCAGCTCCAGCCCGCGCCGGATGATGCCGGCCTTGTCCAGCGTCATCAGCGGCGCGTGGATTTTGAACCGGCTGGTCCCCTCCACCCCGGCCTTGGTGGCGAGGTTTGCCATCGTCTCGAAAGCCGCGATGTATTCCGGCCGGCAGTCCGGATAGCCGGAGTAGTCCAGCGCGTTCACGCCGATGAAGAGGTCGGACGCGTTCAGCGTCTCCGCCCAGGCGAGCGCGAAGGACAGGAAGATGGTGTTGCGCGCCGGGACGTAGGTGACGGGAATGCCCTCACCCAACTCGGCGGCGCTGGCGTGCTTGGGCACGTCGATGGCGTCGGTGAGCGCCGAGCCGCCGAAGGCGCGCAGGTCGATGTCGGCGATGACGTGCCGGTCCACCCCCATGGCCGAGGCCACGCGCCGCGCCGCCTCCAGCTCCACCGCGTGGCGCTGCCCGTAGCGGAAGCTGAGCGCGTTCACGCGGTAGCCCTCATGCTTGGCGATGGCCAGCACCGTCGTCGAATCGAGCCCGCCGCTGACCAGGACGACCGCGTTCTTTTCACTCATGGCCCGTTCCTTCCGTGTGCGCGGGTGAGTCCGCCGCAGCGAGATGGGAGCGACGGGTCCCCACGGGCAACAAAAAAGCGCCGTCCGGGAGGAGGCGCTTCGAATTCCATCGATCAGAAAATAATTGGCGGATGGGGGGAGATTCGAACTCCCGATACCCTTGCGGGTATGCCGCATTTCGAGTGCGGTGCATTCAACCGCTCTGCCACCCATCCGCTGCCCCGTTTCCGGGGTGGCGCGGAACCTACCCAAAAGCTTTCGGGGATGCAAGCGCTTGTTTGCGGAAAAATGAAAGGGATTTTGGCACCATCCCTGTTGACTCGCGGTGCGCCCTCGGTATAGATCCCCGCTCTCACGAACGGGCTTGCACCTCAAACGGTGGGCGAGCGGCCCGCCGTTTGTTTTGAGATAGGCAGTGACGACGATGTTTGCAGTGATCCGCACCGGCGGCAAGCAGTACAAGGTCGCCAATGGCGACGTGATCCGCGTTGAGAAGCTCGAAGCCGAGGCTGGCGCTTCCATCACGCTCAACGACGTGCTGATGGTGAGCGACGGCGGCAGCGCCACCGTGGGCACCCCGACGGTGGCCGGCGCGGCTGTGACGGCCGAAGTGGTCGCCCAGGATCGCGGTCCGAAGATCATCGTCTTCAAGAAGAAGCGCCGCCAGAACTACCGCCGCAAGAACGGCCATCGCCAGGACCTGACCGTCCTGCGCATCACCGGGATCAACGGCGCCGCCTGAACGGCCGCCGACCAGTCACAGGAGTAACCCCCCATGGCTCACAAAAAAGCAGGCGGCTCCTCGCGCAACGGCCGCGACTCCGCTGGCCGCCGCCTCGGCGTGAAGCGTTTCGGTGGCGAGAGCGTCGTCTCCGGCAACATCATCGTCCGCCAGCGCGGCACGAAGTTCCACCCGGGTGAGAACGTCGGCATCGGCAAGGACCACACCCTGTTCGCCACGGCGGACGGCACGGTGGCCTTCAAGCACAGCGCCAAGGGCCGCACCTACGTGCTGGTTCAGCCGGCGCAGGCTCCGGCGGTCGCGGCCGAGTAATCTCGTCCGGCCCGTACGGGAGAATCGGAAAAATCGGGGGTCCGGGCAACCGGCCCCCGATTTTCTTTTGTTCCCCCGGTTTCCTTTGGTGTTGTGGTGTCTGCCGCCCCTGGCTCCCCCCTCGCGGGGATGCGAAAGGCGCGGCGGCGCGAAACGGTAGATTGGCCCGCACGGTCCCGCGATGAAGTTCCTCGATCAAGCCAAGGTGTTCCTGAAGAGCGGTGACGGCGGCCCCGGCGCCATCGCGTTCCGCCGTGAGAAGTTCATCGAATTCGGCGGCCCCGACGGGGGCAACGGCGGGCGCGGCGGCGACGTCGTGCTGGAGGTGGTGGACGGGCTGAACACGCTGATCGACTACCGCTACAAGCAGCATTTCAAGGCGCAGCGCGGCAACCACGGCATGGGCGCCAACCGCAACGGGGCCAAGGGCAACGACGTGGTGCTGCGCGTGCCGGTCGGCACCCAGATCCTGGACGAGGATCAGGAGACCGTGCTGCTCGACCTGACCGAGGCCGGCCAGCGCGTCATCTTCCTGAAGGGCGGCGACGGCGGCTTCGGCAACGCCTATTACAAGACCCCGACGAATCGCGCCCCGCGCAAGGCCCATCCGGGCTGGCCGGGGGACGAGCGCTGGGTCTGGCTGCGGCTGAAGCTGATCGCCGACACCGGCCTGCTGGGCCTGCCGAACGCCGGCAAATCCACCTTCCTGGCCGCGACCACGGCGGCGAAGCCGAAGATCGCCGACTATCCCTTCACGACGCTAGCCCCCAACCTGGGCGTGGTGCGCGCGGGTGACGAGGAGTTCGTCATCGCCGACATCCCCGGCCTGATCGAGGGCGCGCACGAGGGCCATGGGCTGGGCGACCGCTTCCTGGGCCATGTGGAGCGCACCCGCGTGCTGCTGCACCTGATCGACGGCACGGCGGAGGACGTGGTCCACTCCTACACCACCATCCGGCACGAGTTGGAGGCCTACGGCGGCAACCTCGCCGACAAGCCGGAGATCATCGGGCTGAACAAGGCCGACGCCCTGCTGGACGAGGAGATCGAGGAGAAGAAGGCGGCGCTGGAACAGGCGTCCGGGGCCGAGGTGATGGTGCTGTCCGGCGCCACCGGCCAGGGCGTGCAGACCGTGCTTTACCGCTTGCTCACGCTCATCAAACAGTCCAAGGAAGAGGAGCCCGACGTTATCCATGCTCCCGCCACCCGCTCCATCCCCCGGCCGCCGGTCGGCCAGAAGATGGACGACGAGTTCGCGGGCTGGAACGAGGAAACGGGCGAGTATGACGACCTTTCCGACGAAGACCTCTCCGACGACGATTTGGACGAAGAGCGCGACGACGATGACGGCGACGACGACGCTGAAGGCTGACACCCCCACCACCCTCCCCACCCTGCTCGACGCGCGCCGGCTGGTCGTCAAGATCGGCTCGGCGCTGTTGGTGGACAGCGAGACCGGGCAAATCCGCCGCGACTGGCTGGACGCGCTGGCCGACGACGTGGCCGCCTGCCGCAAGCGCGGGCAGGAAGTGGTGATCGTCACCTCCGGCGCGGTCGCCTGCGGGCGGGAGCATCTGGGACTCGTCGGCCGCGCCCTGCGGCTGGAGGAGAAGCAGGCCGCCGCCGCCACCGGGCAGATCCGCCTCGCCGCCGCCTATCAGGAGACGCTGGCCCGCCACGGCCTGACCGTCGCGCAAGTCCTGGTGACGCTGGAGGACACGGAGGAGCGGCGCCGCCACCTGAACGGCCGCGCCACCATCGACACCCTGCTGAAGCTCGGCGCCGTCCCCGTCATCAATGAGAACGACACGGTCGCCACCGCCGAAATCCGATTCGGCGACAACGACCGTCTGGCCGCCCGCGTGGCCCAGATGATCAGCGCCGACACGCTGGTCCTGCTGTCGGACATCGACGGCCTCTACACCGCCGACCCGCGCAAGGACCCGGACGCCCGGCACATCCCCGTGGTGCAGGAGTTGACCTCGGACATCGAGGGCATGGCGGGCGAACCGCCGCCCGGCTACAGCTCCGGCGGCATGGTGACGAAGATCGTCGCGGCGCGCGTGGCGCTCGCCGCCGGTTGCCGCATGGTCATCGCCAAGGGCAAGCGCATGAACCCGCTGGCCGCGCTGGAGCGGCGGCCGGAGGATGGCGGCGCGCTCTGCACCTGGTTCCTGCCGGCGGCCGAGCCGTCGAGCGCCCGCAAGGCCTGGATCGGCGGCAATCTGAACGCCGCCGGCTCGCTGACCGTGGACGCGGGCGCGCTGAAGGCGCTCGCCAACGGGGCCAGCCTGCTGCCAGCCGGCGTGCGCGCCGTGGACGGCGATTTCGAGCGCGGCGACGTGGTGGTGGTGAAGGCGCCGGACGGGCGCGAGGTGGCGCGCGGCCTGACGGCTTACGCCGCCGACGACGCCCGCCGCATCGCCGGCCGCAAGAGCCACGAGATCGAGGAGATCCTGGGCTACCGGGGCCGCGACGAGATGATCCATCGCGACGATATGGTGGTGCGTTGAGCGTTCTGGTTTCGGCGCGCCCTCCCCTTCAAGCAATCTTGTGGGACATCGACGGCACGCTGCTGGACAGCGAGCCCTGGCACCAGCGCGCCACCATCGCCGTCTGCCGCCAGCATGGCCACGACATGGACGAGGCGCAGTATGCCGGCTCGCTCGGCATCGCCTTTCCGGAGTTCTACGCGCGGCTGAACGCCGTCCGGCCCATGCCGCTGAGCTTCCGGCAGTGGGCCGACGCCATCACCGACATCTATCTGGAGCGGATCGCCGAAGTGGAGGCCCGCGCCGGGGCCGTCGCCCTGGTGGAGGCCTTCGCCGAGCGCGGCCTGCGGCAGGCCTGCGTGTCGAACAGCGGCCGGCGCGTGGTGGAGGCGAACCTGCGCCACCTCGCCATCCCGCACTTCGCCTTCGGCCTCAGCCGCGACGACGTGACCAACGGCAAGCCCGACCCGGAGCCCTACCTGACCGCCGCGGCGCGGCTGGGCGTCCCGCCCGAAGCCTGCGCGGTCATCGAGGACAGCCCCACCGGCGCCCGCGCCGGCAAGGCCGCCGGCATGCTGACCATCGCCTGGCCCCAGCACCCGCACCTGCTGTTCGAAGCCGCCGACCATGTGGTCGAGGACCCGGCGGCGCTGGATTGGGACGCGCTGTGCGGCCTCGCGGAGCGTATGGCGGCGGATTGAGTCCGCGCCGGGTGTTGGGTTTCGCTGACACTCAACCCAACCTACGTGACGTTGTAGGTTGGGTTGCGTCTCGCGCAACCCAACAGATGCACCTTCACCCCTTGGTGATGAAGAAATACACGGTCATCGCCAGACCGACCGCGATCACGAACTTGCGCAGGATCGGCGGGGGGATGTGGCGGGCGATGGAGGCGCCGGCGTAGCCGCCGGCCATGGCGGCGACGAGCATGATCAGCGCCTCGGTCCAATAGACGGCGCCGCCGTACACGAAGGCGACCACCGCGACCGCGTTCAGGCAGCCGGACACCAGCGCCTTCAGCCCGTTCATCGCGTGCAGGTCGGTCAGGCCGAAGACGCCCAGCGTCGCCAGGATCAGGATGCCGATGCCGCCGCCGAAATAGCCGCCGTAAATGGCGATGAAGAACTGCACGGCCAGCACCGTGCCGTGCCCAACCTTGAAGTTGCGGCGGATGGTGGCCGAAATCCTCGGCCCGAAGGCGAACAGCACCGAGGCGAACAGCAGCAGCCACGGGATGATGGCCTCAAAGGTCTTCTGCGGCGTCCACAGCAGCAGAAGCGCGCCCAGCAACCCGCCGATCAGGCTGACGCCCAGGAAGGCCGGCAGGTTGATTTCCTTGATGCGGCCAAGCTCCCGACGGTAGCCGTAGGCGCTCGCCAAGGCCCCCGGCGACACCGCGACCGTGCTGGTCGCGTTGGCGTTCAGCGGCGGCACCCCGGCGAACACCAGGGCCGGGAAGGTCAGGAAGCTCCCGCCCCCGGCCACGGCGTTGAGCACGCCCGCGAAGAAGGCGGAGACGACAAGCAGCAGGGTCACCATGGGCCGAACAGTCCGAAGGGGGTAGGAAAAGCCCGCGGACTATGCCCGTTCGGCAACGCTTCCGGTACTGCCTTTTGTGCGCCCCCGCCCTTCGCTCCTGCCTTCGCCTACAGCCGGGGCGGGAGCGTACGCAGGTACGCGACCAGCGTGCTCAGGTCCTCGTCGCTCATGGACTTGTAGAAGTGATAGCCCATGGGCGGGTTCAGCCGCGTGCCGTCCGGGCGTACGCCCTCGGTGATCGCGCGCTTGATCTGGGCGTCGGTCCAGGCGCCGATGCCGTGCTCCTTGTCCTGCGTGATGTTGCGAGCGACGGTGACGCCCCAGGGACCCGCGAAGGACTGCCCGCCGACCCCGGCGCGCGCCATGTCGCGGCGCCCGTCGGGCAGCATCGGCGTGTGGCATTCCAGGCAGTGGCCCTGCGCCCCGGCCATGTACGCGCCGTACGCCACCCGGTCCGTACGCGCCACGTCCGGCACCGAACCGACCGGCGGGCCGTAGGAGGCCGGCAGGGGCATGCGGTATTCCGACTTCGGCACCGCGTTCCTCACCGCCGGCACGCTGCGCAGATAAGCGACGATGGCCTGCACGTCGCTGTCCGACAGGTCCCGGTAGAATGCGATGGGCATCGGCGGGCCGATCACGGAGCCGTCGGGGCGCCTGCCCTCGCGGATGGCGGCGACGATCTGCGCGTCCGTCCAGCGGCCGATGCCGGTTTCAGGGTCGGGGGTGATGTTGGGGGCGTAGGCGGTGAAGGGCTGCTCAACGAAGGGTGTGCCGCCGGCCAGCTCCATGCCCTTGACCGGGCCGTCCGGCCCCTGCGGCGTGTGGCAGTTGCCGCAGGCGACGATGCCGTTCATCAGGACCTTTCCCCGCTCCAGCGGCGTGTCCGCCTTCGCGGCCGACCCCAGGCAAAGCACGACCGTGGCCGCGGCGACGCCGCAGCGCAAAAGCCCCTTCATGACCCCCTCCCGCATTGTGCGTGTGACGGAACGCTAGCGCGGCAACCGTGCATCGCCCAGCGCATTGTTGAGTGCACGAATTGGATTTTCGGCGTAGCCACCATGACTTTCGCGCGGGCGCGGGATCCGCTACAGTTGCGGCCCTTTTCACCGGAGTGAGCGCCATGTCCGCCCTGCTTGAGACCACCGACGCCCTGCACGATCAGATGCTCGCCCTCGGTCGCGCCGCCCGCGCCGCCGCGGCGGAGCTGGCGACCGTGCCGAGCCCGTCGAAGGATCAGGCCTTGCGGGCGGCGGCCGCCGCGATCCGCGCCCGCAAGGCGGAGATCCAGGCGGCCAACGACCAGGACGTCGCCGCCGCCGCGGCGCGCGGCCTCGCCGGCCCCCTGGTGGAGCGGCTGACGCTCGACGACAAGCGCATCGAGGCGATGGCGAAGGGGCTGGAGGACATCGCCGACTTCCCCGATCCCATCGGCGGCGTGATCGCCGAATGGACGCGCCCCAACGGGCTGGCGATCCAGCGCGTGCGCGTCCCCTTGGGCATCGTCGGCATCATCTATGAGAGCCGCCCGAACGTGACGGCCGACGCCGGCGGCCTCTGCCTGAAGTCCGGCAACGCCGCCATCCTGCGCGGCGGGTCGGAGAGCTTCCATTCCTCGCGCGCCATCGCCGACTGCCTGGCCGAGGGGCTGCGCGCCGCCGGCCTGCCGGAGGCGGCCGTCCAGCTCGTCCCCACCACGGACCGGGCGGCGGTCGGCCACATGCTGACCATGCGCGACTATATCGACGTGATCGTGCCGCGCGGCGGCAAGTCGCTGATCCAGCGCATCGCCGAGGAAAGCCGCATCCCGGTCATCAAGCATCTGGACGGCAACAACACCGTCTATGTCGACGCCGGCGCCGACCCGGAGAAGGCGCGCAAGGTGGTGATGAACGCCAAGATGCGCCGCACCTCCATCTGCGGCGCCGCCGAAACGCTGCTGGTCGACCGCAAGCTGGCCGACACGCTGCTGCCGGTGCTGGTCAAGGATCTGCTGGACGCCGGCTGCGCCGTGCGCGGCGACGCGGCGGCGCGGGCGGCCGACCCGCGCGTGACGCCCGTCGCGCCCGAGGATTGGGACACCGAGTATCTGGACGCCATCATCGCCTGCGGCGTGGTGGACGGGGTGGACGCGGCCATCGAGCACGTCAACCGCCACGGCTCCCACCACACCGACGCCATCGTCACCGAGGACGCGGCGGCGGCCGAGCGCTTCCTGAACCGCATCGACAGCGGCATCGTCCTGTGGAACGCCAGCACCCAGTTCGCCGACGGCGGCGAATTCGGCATGGGTGCGGAGATCGGCATCTCCACCGACAAGTTCCACGCCCGCGGCCCGGTGGGCGCCGAGCAACTGACCAGCTACAAGTACGTCGTGCGCGGCGATGGCCAGACGCGGCCGTAAGGTGGGCCTTTGCCCCCTCCCTAACCCTCCCCCGCTTCGCAGGGGAGGGAACTCCGCAGCCTCCCCCGCAATCCATACTCCCTCCCCTGCGAAGCGGGGGAGGGTCGGGGTGGGGGCGCCGTGATGACGCCCCCCCACCCCCGCGCCCCCGGCCTCTACGCCGGCCTCCGCGTCGGGCTGCTCGGCGGGTCGTTCAACCCGGTGCACGCTGGGCACCGGCACATCAGCCTGTACGCGCTGAAGACGCTGGGGCTCGACCGGGTGTGGTGGCTGGTCAGCCCGCAGAACCCGTTGAAGCCCACGCGGGACATGGCCGCCCTGGCGGAGCGCATGGCGGAGGCGCGGCGCGTGGCGGCCCATCCGCGCATCCAGGTCACGGACCTCGAACGCGAACTGGGCACCCGCTACACCGCCGATACCTTGTCCGAGCTGAAGCGGCGCTTTCCAAAAACACGCTTCGTCTGGCTGATGGGTGCCGACAATCTTCGTCAAATACCCCGTTGGCGGGATTGGACGCGAATCTTCCGGCTGGTGCCGGTTGCAGTTCTGGCCCGACCAACTTATTCTATGAATGCGCTTGGTGGCATAGCCGCTCAGCGCTATGCCCGTCGCCGGGTGACGGAGCATGGGGCCAAGGGGCTGACCGGACGCAAGACGCCGGCCTGGATTTTCCTCCGCAACCCGCTGCATCCGGCTTCGGCGACGGCGATCCGACAGGCACGTGCCTGCGGGTCGTGACCCTGTATCACGAGGTGGGTACCATCAACACGTTCATCGAACCGGCCGCGCCCGTCGTGCGGCCCGCGCCCGTTCCCCAGCCGGACGAACTGAAGGCGCTGATCGAAAAGTCCCTGGACGACGACCAGGCGGATGACGTCATCGTCATCGATCTTGCCGGCAAAACCAGCATCGCGGACTACATGATCGTGGCGTCGGGCCGCAACACGCGGCACATCGCGTCCATGGCCATGAAGCTCGCCGATCGGATGAAGTCGGCCGGGATCCGTGGCGTCGAGGTCGAAGGCCTGCCCCAGTGCGACTGGGTGCTGGTGGACGCGGGGGACATCATCATCCACCTGTTCCGCCCGGAAGTCCGGACCTTCTACAACATCGAAAAGATGTGGGGCCTGGACACGCCGCGTCCTGCTGCCGAGCGCATGAGCGCCTAAGCCCGCGAGAGGAGAGCCGGACCCATGCGTCTGTGGCTCGCCGCCGTTGGGCGGTCACGGGCCGGTCCGGCGCGCGACCTCTACGAGGAGTATGTCGGGCGGCTGAGCTGGCCCCTGACGCTCCGCGAGGTGGAGGTCAAGAAGCGCCTGTCGTCCGACGAGTTGAAGCGGCAGGAGGCGGAGCTTCTGCTGGCCGCCATCCCCAGCGGCGCCATCGTCGTCGCGCTGGACGAGCGCGGCAAGACGATCCCCAGCGAGGCCTTCGCCTCGAAGATCGGGGCGTGGCGCGACCAGGGGGCGGGCGACATCGCCTTCCTGATCGGCGGGGCCGACGGGCACGGCGACGCGGTGCGGGCGCGCGCCGATTTTCTTTTGGCCTTGGGCGCCATGACCTGGCCGCATATGTTGGTGCGGGGCATGCTGGCGGAGCAACTCTACCGGGCTCAGCAAATCCTGGCCGGACACCCATATCACCGGGCGTGACTCCACACCGGGCGAGACGGGGTGTGCCGGCCCGAACCGTTTTCTGAACACGACTGGCGTATGAGGAGCGCGATGACCGAGACCAAACGTCCCCGACCCGTTGTCCTTTGCATCCTGGATGGCTGGGGCTATCGGGAGGAGCGTGAGAACAACGCCATCGCGTTGGGCGACACGCCGAACTGGGACCGCCTGTGGTCGTCGGAGCCGCGCGCCTTCCTGGAAGCCAGCGAGGAGGAAGTCGGCCTGCCCAAGGGGCAGATGGGCAACTCCGAAGTCGGACACATGAACCTGGGTGCCGGCCGCGTGGTCATGCAGGACCTCGTGATGATCGACCACGCCATCGTCGAGGGCGAGTTCGAGCGCAACGCCGCGCTGAACGCGCTGGTGAAGGCGCTGCACCAGACCGGCGGGCGCTGCCACATCCTGGGACTGATGTCGCCGGGCGGCGTGCATTCGCACCAGGACCACATCGCCGCACTCGCCGCCGTGCTGTCGCGCGAAGGCGTTCCGGTGGAGGTCCACGCCTTCACCGACGGCCGCGACGTGCCGCCGCAGAGCGCCAAGGACCAGGTCGCCGAGTTCATGGCCGACGTGCACGAGCTGCCGGGCGTCAACGTCGCCACGGTCTCCGGCCGATACTACGCCATGGACCGCGACAAGCGCTGGGACCGCGTGGCGAAGGCCTACGCCGCCATCGTCCGCGCCGAGGGCGAGAAGGCCGCCGACCCCATCCAGGCCATCGACCAGAGCTACGCCACCGGCAAGCATGACGAATTCATCCTGCCGACGATCATCGACGGCTACACCGGCCTGAAGGACGGAGACGCCATCCTGATGGCGAACTTCCGCGCCGACCGCGCCCGCGAGATCCTGGCCGCCTTCGTGGACCCGGCCTTCGACGGCTTCGACCGGGGCGCGGCGCCCAAGCTGGCCGCGGCGGTCGGCATGGTCGAATACTCCTCGGCGCTCGCCAAGCTGATGACGACCATCTTTCCGCCGAAATCCCTGACCAAGGTGCTGGGCGAAGTGGTCAGCGAGGCCGGTTTGACTCAGTTGCGCATCGCCGAGACGGAAAAGTACCCGCACGTCACCTTCTTCTTCAACGGCGGGGAGGAGCGCGTCTATCCGGGTGAGGACCGCATCCTGGTGCCGTCCCCGAAGGTCGCCACCTACGACCTGCAGCCGGAAATGTCGGCCGCCGAGGTGACCGACAAGGTCGTGGAGGCCGTGGACAGCGGCAAGTACGACCTCGTGGTCATCAACTACGCCAACCCCGACATGGTCGGCCACACCGGCTTCCTCGACGCCGCCATGAAGGCGGTCAACGCCGTGGACACCAGCCTCGGCCGGCTGGAGGCCGCGGTGCGCCGACAGGGCGGCGTGATGCTGGTCACCGCCGACCACGGCAACTGCGAGCTGATGCTGGACCCGGACACCAACGGCCCGCACACCGCCCACACGCTGGACCGGGTGCCGCTGCTGCTGATCAACGGCCCCGCCGACGTCAAGGCGATCCGCAGCGGCCGTCTGGCCGACATCGCGCCGACCCTGCTCGACCTGATGACGCTGCCCAAGCCCGCCGAGATGACCGGCGCCAGCCTCCTCGACCGCGCCACCGCGCAAGCCGCCGCGGAATAAGGCATGGGAAGGGGAAAAGCCGTCATATCTCCCTCCCCCGCCCAGCGGGGGAGGGTCGGGGTGGGGGCCTCGCAGCCTCCGCACACGCGCATTCCCCTTTCTCCGCCGCAAGCCGACCGGCCCGTAGGTTGGGTTGAGCCCCGCGAAACCCAACACTTCCGCAACGCCGCGGGTGTTGGGTTTCGCTGGCGCTCAACCCAACCTACGATCCTGCTACTCGCCGCCCTCACCCTCGCGACGCCGGCCTTCGCGCAGGGCGAGGCGCCCAACCAGACGCTGAAGCGGGTGGAACAGGAAATCCAGGCCGACAAGGCCCGTCAGAAGCAGCTGGAACAGCAGTCGCAGGCCCTTCAGCGCGAACTGGACGACCTGCGCGCCAAGCTGGTCGGGCTGGCCGACGAGGAACGCGCCCAGGAAGGCGACCTCGACCAGTTGGAAGAGACGCTGACCGCCCTGGAGGCGGAGGAGCGCGAACGCTCGGCCCGCCTGGACGGCGAGCGCCAGCAGATCGCCGGCCTGCTCGCCGCCCTTCAGCGACTCGCCCGCATCCCGCCGGAAGCGGCACTCGCCCGGCCGGAGGGGCCGGTGGACACGCTGCGCTCCGCCCTGTTGCTGCGCGACACCGTGCCGGCCCTGCGTGCCCGCGCCGACGAGCTGGCAAGCGCGCTCACGAAGCTGGCCGAAACGCGGGAAAAGCTGGAAGGGCAGCGCGCCCGCACGCTGGCCGCCCGGACGGCTCTGGCCGAACGGCGCAAGGAGATGGCCCGGCTGGTCGCCCGACGCGAGGAGCTGTCGCGCCAGACCGAGGGCGAGCGCGTCCAGGTCGCCCAGCACACCGCGCGCCTGACCGGCCAAGCCGCCGACCTGCGCCAGTTGATGGAGCGAATCGAGGCCGAACGCCGCGCGGCCGAAGCCGCCGCCAAGCGCGAGGCCGAGCGGCTGGAAGCCGAGCGGAAAGAGGCGGAGCGCAAACTCGCCGAACAGCGCCTTGCTGAACAAAGAGCCACCGAACGCAAGCTGGCCGCCCAGCGGGAAGCGGAACGCAAGGAGGCCGAGCGCAAGCTGGCCGAGGAAAAGGCCGCCGCCGAACAGCGCCTTGCCGAACAGCGGGCTGCCGAGCAGCGCGCGGCGGAGCAGAAGGCCAGGGCGGAGGCCGAAATCGCCGCCGCCCAGCGCGCCGCCCCCGGCGCCGCAACCGGCGGGGAGCGCCTGCCTGTGGGCGGCCGGGTGGCCGTGCGCTACGGCGAGGCGGACCGCTTCGGCGCCACCAGCCGGGGCGTCACCATCCAGGCCCGGCCCGGCGCCACGGTGGTGACGCCCCAGGCCGGAACGATCGTGTTCGCCGGCCCGTTCCGCGGTTATGGGCAAATCTTGATCGTGGAACACAGCAATGGATATCATAGCCTGATTGCTGGGTTTGGCCGCATCGACACGGCCGTTGGAAAGCGCGTGGCCACGGGAGAGCCGATCGGCCAGATGCCCGCCGACGGCAACCCGGATCTCTACTTCGAGCTTCGAAGACATGGTCAGCCGATCAACCCGCAGCGGGGTTTCGGCGCCCCGGAGGGGAAAGGACAAGGGTAGATGAGGATAGCGAAGCGTGCCGCCACAGCAGCCGCCCTGGTGTTCCTGGGCGCCGGCGTTGCCACCGTCACCGCACAATCGAACAACAACAGCAGCAACACGTCGGAAACCTACCGGCAGCTGAACCTGTTCGGCGACGTGTTCGAGCGTGTGCGCGCCGAATATGTCGAACAGGTGACGGACGAGCAGCTTGTCGAGTCCGCCATCAACGGCATGCTGACCTCGCTCGACCCGCATTCCAGCTACCTGAACCGGAAGAGCTTCCAGGACATGCAGGTGCAGACCCGCGGCGAATTCGGCGGGCTGGGCATCGAGGTCACGATGGAAAACGGCCTGATCAAGGTCGTGTCGCCCATCGACGACACCCCCGCCTTCCGGGCCGGGTTGCAGCCGGGCGACCTGATCGTCCAGCTGAACGGCGAGGCGGTCATGGGCCTGTCCCTGAACGAGGCGGTGGAGAAGATGCGCGGCCCCGTGGGCAGCGACATCAAGGTCACCGTCCGCCGCGGCGAGGCTGGCGAGCCGTTCGAGGTCACGCTGACCCGCGCCGTCATCAAGGTGCAGTCGGTCCGCTACCGCACCGAGGGCGACATCGGCTACATCCGCATCACCAGCTTCAACGAGCAGACGCAGCAGGGGCTGGAGAAGGCCATCGCCTCCATCCAGCAACAGATCGGCGACAAGCTGAAGGGCTACGTGCTGGATCTGCGCAACAACCCCGGCGGCCTGCTCGACCAGGCGGTGTCGGTGTCCGACACCTTCCTCGACAAGGGCGAGATCGTCTCCACCCGCGGCCGCAAGGCCGAGGAGGGCACGCGCTACAACGCCAAGCCCGGCGACCTCGCCAAGGGCCTGCCGGTGGTGGTGCTGATCAACGGCGGTTCGGCCTCGGCGTCGGAAATCGTGGCCGGCGCGCTGCAGGACCACAAGCGGGCGCTGATCCTGGGCACCCAATCCTTCGGCAAGGGCTCGGTCCAGACCATCATCCCGCTGCCCGGGCACGGCGCCATGCGCCTGACCACCGCGCGCTACTACACCCCGTCGGGCCGCTCCATCCAGGCGCTGGGCATCACCCCGGACATCGAGGTGCATCCGGCCAAGGTGGAGGAGACCGACCAGGGCCTCGCCCGGCGGCGCGAAAGCGACCTGCGCGGCGCGCTGCGCAACCCGGACGCCGCCGGCCAGCCGCCGCGCCCGGCCACCACGCAGCCGAACCAGCCGGCCCCCGGACCGGGCGCCAGCAACGCCCCGGTGCCGGGCGGCGCGCCGAAGGCTCCGGCCAACGCCAACACCCCGCCCGCCAACACCCCGCCAGGCGCGACCCCGCCGGGTGAGAGTGGCGAGGCGGCGGCCAACGGCCAGCAGCCGCCGTTCGACTACCAGCTGGCGCGCGCGCTCGACCTGCTGCGGGGCGTCGCCCTGTTCCAGGCCCGCAACACCCACTGAGGGGAGCGCCCGTGAACGCCGCCGCTCTGCTGGGCCGCCTGAAGGTCGATGTCCGGGGTTTCCGCCCCGGCTTCGGCTGGCTTTCGCGCGGGAAGCGCGCCCGGCAGTACGACGGTTTTTCGGACCCTCCGCGAGGCGGCCGGCCGGGGCGGGAGCCGATGTCGGCCTCGTCCAAGGCGCTGGCCGGCGCCTCCCTCGCGGTGGTGCTGGCCTTGGGCGGTCTGGCCGGGTGGCTGGCGATGCACGCCGAGGACACGACCCTTGCCTGGGAAGCCGGGATTCCCAAGGTGCAGGTGCCGGTGAAGGGCGCGCTGCCGCCCGCTCCGCCGGCCCCAATGGTGGCGGCCCCGCCCCCGCCGGCTCCCCCCACCGTGACGCCTCCGCCCCCGCCGCCGGTGGCCGCCACCCCGGCGCTGGCGGCCCCGGCTGTGCCGGCACCACTGCCGCCCGTTGTGGCGGAGGGGCCGGTCACGCTGGTTCCGGCACCGGTGCCCGGACTGGTGGAGGACTCGCGCAACGGTCCGCTGCCGCGCATTTCCGACGACGGGCGCAAGCCCTGGCAGGTCTACGCCCGCCCCTTCCCCGCCGCCGACAAGCGCCCACGCATCGCCATCGTGCTGGCCGACCTGGGCGTGTCCGGCGTGACGACGGGCAACGCCCTGCAAAAGCTGCCGCCGACCGTGACGCTGGCCTTCGTTCCCTACGCCGAGCGGCTGGACAGCTGGGTCGAGCGCGCTCGCAGCAAGGGGCACGAGATCATGCTGTCCGTGCCCATGGAGCCGCAGACCTATCCCCGCGACGATCCGGGCCCCAACGCCCTGCTGACCATGCTGGCGCCCGACCGCAACCTGGAGCGGCTGGAATGGTCGCTGGGCAAGGCGGTCGGCTATGTGGGCATCACCAGCACGACGGGCAGCAAGTTCACCGGGTCGGCCGACGCCATGAAACCGGTGATTGACGTGATGAAGGCCCGCGGCCTGATGTTCCTGGACGCCAAAGCCAACCCGAAGAGCGTCGGCGGGTCGCTCGCCGCACAGGCCGGCGTGCCGCGCGCCTTCGCGGACCGGGTGATCGACCGCGACCTGTCGCGCGGCGCCATCGACGACCAGTTGAAGGAGCTGGAGGCCGTCGCCAAGGCCAACGGCAGCGCTGTGGGCATCGGCTCGGCCTACCCCAGCACCATCGAACGCATCAACCTGTGGCTCACCGGCCTCGCCGACCGCGGTTTCGTCATCGCGCCGGTCTCGGCCGTGGCCAATCTTCAGAAGCAGTAAGTCGCCATGAGCAAGCCCGGCAAGGCCATCGACCGCAACGCCCTCCCCTACCGTCCCTGCGTGGGGGTGATGCTGCTGAACGACCGCGGGCAGGTCTTCGTCGCCAAGCGCTACGACAGCAAGGACGCCTGGCAGATGCCGCAGGGTGGCATCGACGAGGGCGAAGGCGTGCACGAGGCGGCCCTGCGCGAACTGAAGGAGGAGATCGGCACTGACAAGGCCGAAATCCTGGGGGAAACGGCGGAGAAGCTTCGCTACGACCTGCCGGACCACCTGCTCGGCAAGGTTTGGAAAGGCCGCTGGCGCGGGCAGGAGCAGGTGTGGATCGCCGCCCGCTTCACCGGCATCGACGCGGACATCGACCTCGACACCGAGCATCCGGAGTTCGACGCCTGGAAATGGGTCGACGCCGACGACCTGCCGAACCTGATCGTGCCCTTCAAACGCCCGGTCTACGAGGCCGTGCTGGCCGAATTCCAGGGCGTGATCGCCGGGCTTCGCCGCTGAAAACCGGCCGGTTGAGTGGTAGCCCTCAGGCCACCTTGGCCAACTTCTTCGCCCGGCTGTCCACCAGCCACCACGCACCTCGCGTCGCGAGGTTATAAAAGCGCGTGTGCGGCTTCAGGCCACAAGCCTTGAACACCATCGCCACGGCGCGGTCGATGTGTTTCGGCCGGTAGCGCCCGTAGGCGCGGCGCATGTAGGCTTGGTTGTAGGTTTTGTGGACGTAGGTCTCGCCCTCTGGCGCGTTGGCGGCGAAGTAGGCGTAGGCCAGCTCGTCGTCCTCCGACTCGCCGATGCGCGACAGGGCGACCTTCAGACGCTGGAACTTGGTGAGCTGCTCCAGTTCCAGATACTTCTTGGTGTAGGTGTAGAAGATCTTGTAGTGGCGCAGTTCGTCGGCCGCGATGTTCTTGCAGATCAGCTTCAGGAGCGGTTCGTCGGTCGAATCGCCGATGGCGGCGTAGTAGGAGCTGGTGCCCGTCTCGACCATGCAGCGGGCGATCATCTCGCCGCTGCGGGAGCCGCGCACGGAGGAGTTCACGTCGATCGGCACGCGGTAGCCGGTGCGGAACCGCTCCACGGCGCGGTCGAAGTTGAAGGTCGGATCGACCAGCTCCGCCCATTTGCCGAGCGCACGCCCGTGCTGGACCTCCTCGACCGCCCAGCCACGCGCGACCTCCTGAAAGTCGGGATCGTCGTGGAAGACGTTGCAGAGGTAAGCGGTGTAATCGTCGGCGTTGAACTCGACCAACGCCGCCGCCTTTATCAGCGGCACGAGATCCGGATCGATCTTCGAGCGGTCGAGTTGGTCCCAGGGAAGCTCTTCATAATTCCAGTGCAAGTCCACCATTCCGCCCTGCTCCCCGGTTCTTCTTGATCTGGCACCGATGTGGATGTTCTAGCCCCAAAAACAAAGCGCCTCAACGGTCTGACCGGGAGGCGCCTTTGCCCTGAGGGGCCGAATATGAAGCGGTGATGCCGCCCTGCAACGAAAACGGCCCGGCGCGCGATGGCGTTCGGGCCGTTGCCGATGTCACGTTGCCGATGTCAGTGGGCGGTCGCGCCGGTCGCGTCGAGCTTGGCGCGGGCGACGGCGAGCTTCGCCTCCACCCGGGCGCGCTCGTCGTCGGACTTGGCGTCCTCCAGATCCTCGCCGAGGTCGCGGATGTCCTGCTCGACCTTGGCGCGGTCGATGTCGGCCACCGGAACGGCCTCTTCGGCCAGAACGGTGCAGCGGGCCTCGGTCACCTCGGCGAAGCCGCCAGCGACGAACACCCGGTCCACGACCCGGTCGCCCTCGTAGACATCGATCACGCCCGGACGGACGGTCGAGATCATCGGGGAATGACCGGCGAGAACACCGAAATCACCTTCCGAACCCGGCACCACGACCATGTCGACGGGCTGCGAGGTCAGCAGCTTCTCCGGAGAGACCAGCTCGAATTCGACTTTATCGGCCATGGGTTTCCTGGTGCCTCTTCATAAGAACCCTCTCCCCCGGGACCGGGGGAGAGGGGAGCCTCGTTGTTGACCTTGGCTGCCTTTTATCAGGCGGCTTCGGCGGCCAGCTTCTTCGCCTTGGCAATCGCCTCGTCGATGGTGCCGACCATGTAGAAGGCGGCTTCCGGCAGGTGGTCGTAGTCGCCGTTCACGATGCCCTTGAAGCCGCGGATCGTCTCTTCCAGCGGGACGAGCACGCCCGGGGTGCCGGTGAACACCTCGGCGACGTGGAACGGCTGGGAGAGGAAGCGCTGGATCTTGCGGGCGCGGGCCACGACCAGCTTGTCCTCTTCCGACAGCTCGTCCATGCCCAGGATCGCGATGATGTCCTGCAGCGACTTGTAGGTCTGCAGAACGCGCTGCACCGAACGGGCGACCGAGTAGTGCTCTTCACCCACGACGCGCGGGTCGAGAATGCGGCTGGTCGAGTCCAGCGGGTCCACCGCCGGGAAGATCGCCATTTCGGCGATCTGACGCGACAGCACCGTGGTGGCGTCCAAGTGGGCGAAGGAGGTGGCCGGGGCCGGGTCGGTCAGGTCGTCGGCGGGCACGTAAATGGCCTGCACCGAGGTGATCGAGCCCTTCTTCGTGGAGGTGATGCGCTCCTGCAGGGCGCCCATGTCCGTGGCCAGCGTCGGCTGGTAACCCACCGCCGAGGGGATGCGGCCGAGAAGCGCCGACACCTCGGAGCCCGCCTGCGTGAAGCGGAAGATGTTGTCCACGAAGAACAGCACGTCCTGACCTTCCTCGTCGCGGAAGTATTCCGCGAGCGTCAGGCCGGACAGGGCGACGCGGGCGCGGGCGCCCGGCGGCTCGTTCATCTGACCGTACACGAGCGCCACCTTGGAGCCCGGGCCGTCGAGCTTGATGACGCCCGACTCGATCATTTCGTGGTAGAGGTCGTTGCCCTCGCGGGTGCGCTCGCCGACGCCCGCGAACACCGACACACCGCCGTGCGCCTTCGCGACGTTGTTGATCAGCTCCATGATGGTCACGGTCTTGCCCACGCCGGCGCCGCCGAACAGGCCGATCTTGCCGCCCTTGGCGTAGGGGGCCAGCAGGTCGATGACCTTGATGCCGGTGATCAGCACTTCGGCGTCCGTCGACTGCTCGACGAAGTCCGGGGCCGAACGGTGGATCGGCAGAGTGCGGTCGGCGCCGAGGTCGCCGCGCTCGTCGATCGGCTCACCGATCACGTTGATGATGCGGCCGAGGGTGGCCGGGCCGACCGGCACGGCGATCGGGGCGCCGGTGTCCGTCACCTCGGCGCCGCGGACCAGGCCGTCGGTGCTGTCCATGGCGATGGCGCGGACCGTGCTCTCGCCGAGGTGCTGCGCAACTTCGAGAACGAGGGTCTTGCCGTCGTTCTGCGTGTGCAGCGCGTTCAGAATGGCCGGCAGCTCGCCGTCGAACTGGACGTCGACAACGGCGCCCGTGACCTGCGTGATCTTGCCGACGGCGTTCGTCGCCTGGGTGGTGGTGGCCATGGAGTAAAGCTCCCTCGGAACTCGATAATTGTCGGATGTGCCGTCGTATCGACCGCGAACGCTGCGCCTGTCAGACCGCCTCGGCGCCGGAGATGATCTCGATCAGCTCCTTGGTGATGTAGGCCTGGCGCGTGCGGTTGTAGGTGATCGTCAGCTTGTTGATCATGTCGCCGGCGTTGCGCGTCGCGTTGTCCATCGCGGTCATGCGGGCACCCTGTTCGGATGCGGCGCTCTCCAGGAGGGCGCGATAGACCTGGATGGACAGGTTGCGCGGCAGCAGCTCGGCCAGGATCTGCTCTTCGTCCGGCTCAAACTCGTAGATCGCCTTCGCCTCGCCGCCGACGGCCTCTTCCTGCGTCGCCTCGACGGCGAAGGGGATCAGCTGCTGGACGGTGACGATCTGCGAAATCGCCGACTTGAACTTGTTGAAGATCACCGAGCAGACGTCGAATTCGCCCGCGTCGAACATCGACAGGACCTTCTGCGCGACCATGTCGGCATCGGCGAAGGACAGCTTGCGCCGGCCCACGTCCTCATAGGTCTCGACGATGAGCGAGCCAAACTCGCGGCGCAGCTGGTCGCGGGCCTTGCGGCCGACGGTGACCAGCTTCACCGTCTTGCCTTCCGACAGAAGGCGCTGAATCTGGCGGCGCGACTCGCGGACGATGGAGCCGTTGAAGGCGCCACAGAGGCCGCGGTCGGAGCTGATGATGATCAGGAGGTGCACCTGGTCGGCGCCCGTGCCCGTCATCAGCTTCGGCCCGTTTCCGGAGTCCTGCACGTTGGCCGCGAGAGAGGCCAGCATGCGGCCCATGCGCTCGGCGTAGGGACGGCCGGCTTCCGCCTGCTCCTGCGCGCGGCGGAGCTTGGAAGCGGCGACCATCTTCATCGCCGAGGTGATCTTGCGCGTCGACTGGACGCTGCTGATCCGGTTCTTTAGGTCCTTAAGGCTTGGCATGCCGGCCCTTCATTCCGCTCGGGGTCGTTCGGGTGGAAAGCGGGGGCGTGAAACGCCCCCGCAGTCAATCAGACGAACACCTTGGAGAAGCTGTCGAGGAAAGCCTTCAGCTTCTCCTCGGTCGCCGCCGAGATCGCCTTCTCGTTGCGGATCGTCGCCAGGATGTCGGCACCCTTGGACCGGATCTCGCCGAGGAACTTGGCCTCGAAGCGGTTGACGTCCTCGACCTTGATCTTGTCGAGGTAGCCCTTCACGCCCGAGAAGATCGAGACGACCTGCTCTTCCACCGGCAGCGGCTGGAACTGCGGCTGCTTCAGCAGCTCGGTCAGACGGGCGCCGCGGGCCAGCAGGCGCTGGGTGGCGGCGTCGAGGTCCGAGGCGAACTGCGCGAAGGCGGCCATTTCGCGGTACTGGGCCAGCTCCATCTTGATGGTGCCGGCGACCTGCTTCATCGCCTTGATCTGGGCGGCCGAGCCGACGCGCGACACCGACAGACCGACGTTGATGGCGGGGCGGATGCCCTTATAGAACAGGCCCGTTTCCAGGAAGATCTGGCCGTCGGTGATCGAGATCACGTTCGTCGGGATGTAGGCCGACACGTCGCCGGCCTGCGTCTCGATGACCGGCAGGGCGGTCAGCGAGCCGTTGCCGTGCTTGTCGCCCATCTTGGCGGCGCGCTCGAGCAGACGGGAGTGGAGGTAGAACACGTCGCCCGGGTAGGCTTCGCGGCCCGGCGGACGGCGGAGCAGCAGGGACATCTGACGGTAGGCGACGGCCTGCTTGGACAGGTCATCGTACACGATCAGGGCGTGCATGCCGTTGTCGCGGAAGTACTCGCCCATCGTGCAGCCGGTGTACGGCGCCAGGAACTGCAGCGGAGCGGGCTCCGACGCGGTCGCGGCAACGACGATCGAGTATTCCAGGGCGCCGGCGTCTTCCAGGGTCTTGACGATCTGGGCGACGGTGGAGCGCTTCTGACCGACGGCGACGTAGATGCAGTAGAGCTTCTTGCTCTCGTCGTCGCCCTGGTTGATCGGCTTCTGGTTCAGGAAGGTGTCGATGACGACGGCGGTCTTGCCGGTCTGGCGGTCACCGATGATCAGCTCGCGCTGGCCGCGGCCGATCGGAACCAGCGAGTCAACGGCCTTCAGGCCGGTCTGCATCGGCTCGTGCACCGACTTGCGCGGGATGATGCCGGGGGCCTTCACCTCGACGCGCTTGCGCTCGACGTCGACCAGCGGGCCCTTGCCGTCGATCGGGTTGCCGAGACCGTCCACGACGCGGCCCAGCAGACCGCGGCCGACCGGCACGTCCACGATGGTGCCCGTGCGCTTGACGGTGTCGCCTTCCTTGATCTCGCTGTCGGAGCCGAAAATCACGATACCGACGTTGTCGGTCTCGAGGTTCAGCGCCATGCCCTTGATGCCACCGGGGAACTCGACCATCTCGCCGGCGCGCACATTGTCCAGGCCGTGCACGCGGGCAACACCGTCACCCACCGACAGCACCTGGCCGACCTCGGCGACGTCCGCCTCGGTACCGAAATTCGCGATCTGCTGCTTGAGGATCGCAGAGATTTCTGCGGCGCGGATATCCATCAGACTGATCCCCCTGAGGCCTTCATGGCGAGTTGCAATTTGTCCAGCTTCGTGCGCACGGAGGTATCGACCATGCGCGAGCCGAACTTAACGATCATGCCCCCGATCAGCGCGGGATCGACCGTGGTGTTGACCAACACCTTCGATCCGATCGACGCCTTGAGGGCGTCCGTGACCGCGGCGAGCTGAGCGTCGCTCAGCGGCTTCGCGGACGTGACCTGAGCGGTCACTTCGCCTCGGCGACGGGCCAGTTCGGCCAGATAGCCGTCGATCATGCCCTCAAGCGCGAACAGGCGGCGGTTTTTGGCCACCAGCCCGATGAAACGCTTGGTCAGATCGGAGACCTCGGCGCGATCCAGAACCGCGGCCATGGCCCGGCCCTGATCGGCACGGCTGATCACGGGACTACGGACGAGGCGGCGAAGGTCGGCGCTCTCGGCCAGGATTTGCTTCAGCGTCGTCAGATCGCTCGCGACCTGATCCAGCGCTTTGTTCTCATCCGCAAGCTCGAACAGCGCGATGGAGTAGCGCGTAGCGAGTTCGGAAACGCCTGTACCTTCGGATGCCACCTGATCCCTCGAATTGAGTTCGGTAGACGGTGAATTTTCAGGGCCTTAAAGGGTCGTAAACCCACATCGCGTCGGCCCAGCCCGCGAAAGCGAGCGGTCCAATATCACAGGATTAGCCCCCGCGCAACGGGGTCTGGACAATTTGAGTGCGGCTATTTGATCAAGCGCCATGCGGGGTTGGCAAAGGACGCCGCCGTAAAATGGACATACCACTTTGCAGACGCAAGAGGCGTCAAGAGGACGAGGCTGTGACCTTAGCGGTCGTTTAACATCCGCTTAACCATTCAAGCCCACCGTGCCCCCATCGCGTTGCATCGACAAGACTCGACCGTCGACGCACCCCATCCAAAAGCGCTTCTTCAATTCGCGCGTCTTGAATCGCCCGTCAGACCAGAAAAGACCAAGGCCAGCCATGACCGTCGTCGCCTTCTCCTGCGCCCGCTTCACGCCCGCCGATCTCACCGAGTTTGAATCGGTGGCGGAGCCGAAGCTGCGCCTGGGCCACTGGGCCGGCGTCGTCCGCGAGACGGGCCGCGAGTTCGACCGCCTTCTGGTCCTTCTGCCGGGCGTGGACCGCCCCGTCTTCCGGTTCGAGCGCGATGGGCGCGGCCGCTACAGCCTGTCCTTCAACGACCGTTCGGGCTGGTACGGCATCGGGACCGGCGCCACGGCGGCCGAGTGCCTGTCGATCTGGCGCCCCCGCCCGCGCGCCGAACGCGGCCTTTCCGTTCTCTGATTCCCGTTCTCTGATTCGGGGCGCTCCAGGCGTCGTTTTTCCTGAAAAGCCCGCCCGAGTCGCCGCTTTACCGGTACACCCCGACCGACAGCATATAGGGCGCCCCGTCCAGGTCGATCCGGCGGACATGCATCGTCTTCGGTGCGATCTGGCCCGACAGCGGGTCCGTCCATTTGTAGGACACCGCCCCCGCCCCCTTCTCCGCGACGAGGTCCAGCGCCTCGCGGATGAAGGGCCGGCCGTCCACGTCCTTCAGATCCATCAGGTTCGCGCCGTTCAGCGTCGGCGTCCAGCCGTGGGCCACCATGTTGCCGTCCCGGTCGATCAGCGTCGGGTACAGGTCGCGGTCGATGAAGGCCCCGTCGCGGCGCGAGAAGGCGTCCGCCGCGGCGGCGGCGCCGTGCCCGCGCAGGAAGGTCGCGGCCTTGTCGAGCAGCGCCTTGGCCTCCGCCTCCGTCCCGCGGGTCCCCGCGGGCACGCCCGCCGCCACCGCGATGACGAGCAGCAGGAGCAGAACGGGAAGCACCGTCAGCAGCGTTTGAAGGTGAAGGCGGCCGGGCAGCCTGGGCATGGGGGGACTCGGAATGGAACGACGACGACAGTCTGGTAGTACCAAGGTTTAGAGACTGCAACGATCCAATCGTCACAGGAGCCTTGCGGAGCGCGCAGGGACAATCGGTCGCAGTCCCCCTTCACAAGAGCGCGACGGCTTCATAGACGCCTCCCTCTACAGAAAACTGTAGGGGTCGATGTCCACCTGCACGCGGACGTTCGGCGGGATTTCCACCTGCTCCAGCCAGCGGGCGATCAGCGGCTGCACCTGAACGGTGCGCGGCGCCTTCAGCAGAAGACGGCGCCGGTGCCGGCCGCGCAGCAGGGCCAGCGGCGCCGGGGCCGGCCCCAGGATGTGGACCGTGTCGCTGCGCGGCGCCGCGCGGCCGAGCGCCATGGACACCCGCTCCACCGCCGTGGGGTCCTCGCCCGACACGATCAGCGCGGCCAGCCGGCCGAAGGGCGGCATGCCGGCCTCCAGCCGCATCTCCGCCTCCAGCTGGTAGAAGCCGTCGCGGTCGCCGGCGGCCAGCGCCTGCATCACCGGATGCTCCGGCATGTAGGTTTGCAGCATGACCCGTCCCGGCCGCTCGCCGCGCCCGGCGCGCCCGGCCACCTGATGGAGAAGCTGGTAGGTCCGCTCCCCCGCCCGCAGGTCGCCGCCGGCCAGCCCGAGGTCGGCGTCCACCACCCCGACCAGGGTCAGCATGGGGAAATGGTGGCCCTTCGCCATCACCTGGGTGCCGATCAGGAGGTCCAGCTCGTGGTCGGCGATCCGCCGGACCATTTCCTGGATGGCGCGGGGGCCGAACAGCGTGTCGGAGGCCATGATGGCGGCGCGGGCGTCGGGGAACAGCTCCGCCACCTCCTCCGCGATGCGCTCCACGCCGGGGCCGCAGGCCGCGAGCGTCCCCTCCTCCCCGCAGTTGGGGCAGGTGGGGGTCAGCGGCTGGGAGAGGCCGCAGTGGTGGCACTGGAGCTTGCGCGCCAGCCGGTGCTCGACCAGCCACGCCGTGCAGTTCGGGCATTGCAGGCGGTGCCCGCAGGCCCGACAGAGCGTCAGCGGCGCGTAGCCGCGGCGGTTCAGGAACAGCATGACCTGCTCCTTCTCCGCCAGCGTCTCCTCGATGGCTTTCTTCAGGGTCGGCGCCAGCCAGTGGCGGGCCGGCGGCCGGTCCTTTCGCAGGTCGATCAGTTCCACGTCGGGCAGCACGGCGCCGCCGTGGCGGCCCGGCAGGTGAATGCGGGCGTAGCGGTTGCTGTCGGCGTTGACCTTGGTTTCCAGCGACGGGGTCGCCGAGACCAGCACGATGGGGATGCCGCCCAGATGCGCCCGCGCCACCGCCATGTCGCGGGCGTGGTAGATGGCGCCCTCCTCCTGCTTATAGGCGGCGTCGTGCTCCTCATCGATGATGATGACGCCCAGGTCCTTGTAGGGCAGGAACAGGGCGGAGCGGGCGCCGACCACCACCGGCACCTCTCCCTTCGCCACGGCGCGCCAGGTGTCCCGGCGCTGCGCCCCGGTCAGCTCCGAATGCCACTCGGCGGGCGGCGCGCCGAAGCGGCGGGCGAAGCGCTCCAGCCATTGGGCGGACAGCGCGATTTCCGGCAGCAGCACCAGCGCCTGCTTGCCCTGCTTCAGCGCGGCTGCGATCGCCTCGTAATAGACCTCCGTCTTGCCGGAGCCGGTGACGCCGTCCAGCAGCACCGTGGAGTAGACGCCGGACGCGACGCGCGTGCGCAGATCCTCGGCGGCGGCCTCCTGGTCGCCGGACAGGGTCGGGCCGGGGCGGTTGCAGTCGGGGCGGCCGAGCTTGGTCGGTTCCAGCAGCACGGGCTCCAGCAGGCCGGCCTCGGCCAGCCCGCGCACCACGGTGACGCCGCAGCCGGCCTCCTCCGCCAGTTCGGCGGGGGTGCGCGGGGGACCGTCGTCCAGCAGGGCGAGCACGCGCCGGCGGGGGTCGGTCATCTTGAAGCCGGGCGGCGGTTCGGCATCGTGCTTTCGCAGGTAGGCCAGCGTGGGCTTGGGCGGCTCCAGCGCCGCCGGGACGCTGATCGCCATGCGCAGGACAAAGCCCGGCGGAGTCATGGTGTAGGCGGCGACCCAGTCGATGAAGCGCCGCTCCACCTCCGGCATCGGCGGCACATCGAAGCGACGGACGACCGGCTTCAGCCGGGCGGACTCGACCACGCCGGCCCCCTCCCCCCACACCACGCCGAGCACGCGGCGCGGACCCAGCGGAACTTCCACATAGTCCCCCGGGTTGAGAGTCGTCCCGGCGGGCACGCGGTAGTCGTAGGGCTCCGGCAGCGGCAGGGGCAAAAGCACGCGAACGCGCGGGTCCGCCCCCAGAAGATCAGCCTGAAGGGGGACCCCGGAACTGGCGGAAGCGGCACACATGGGCTAGAGTGCCCCCTGGCCGAAACGCCGGGCAACATATCCCGGGCGACAGGGCCCGGACTTCCTCAGCAAGTATGGATTCGTGGTCATGAAGTTCTTCGTCGACACCGCCGATATCGCCGAGATCCGCGATCTGGCCGACACCGGCCTGCTGGACGGTGTTACCACCAACCCCTCCCTCGTCGCCAAGACCGGTCGCAGCTTCCTGGACCTTGTGGCCGAAATTTGTGACGTGGTGAACGGCCCGGTCAGCGCCGAGGTGGCCTCCACCGACTTCGAAACCATGCTGGCCGAAGGCCACAAGATTGCCAAGATCTCCCACCGCGTCGCGGTCAAGGTGCCGCTGACCCCGGCGGGCCTGAAGGTCTGCAAGATCCTGTCCTCCGAAGGGACGATGGTCAACGTCACGCTGTGCTTCTCGCCGGCGCAGGCGATCCTGGCCGCCAAGGCCGGCGCCAGCTTCGTGTCGCCCTTCGTCGGCCGCCTGGACGACGTCGGCCAGGACGGCATGGGCATCATCGCCGACATCTGCGAGATTTACAGCAACTACGACTACTTCAAGACCGAGGTTCTGGTCGCCTCGATCCGCAACCCGATGCACATCGTCAAGGCCGCCCGCCTGGGCGCCCATGTCGTGACCGCCCCGCCGTCGGTGCTGAAGCAGCTGTTCAACCACCCGCTGACCGACAAGGGCCTGGCCCAGTTCGTCGAGGACTGGAAGAAGACCGGCCAGTCCATCCTGTAAAGGGCCGATCCTGTAAGGGCCATCCTGAAGGACAAGGACACGGGAACGCCATCATGGGCCGAGAGCCGGGACACACCCACCGCCTGAAGGACACGCTGACCGCCGAGGACGTGTGCGCCTACCTGCGGGACCATCCCGACTTCCTGGTCCAGCACGCCGAGCTGGTCCACCACCTGACGCCGCCGTCCCAGGACCGCGGCCGGGGGGTGGTGGACCTGCAGGCCTACATGGTGGAGCGCCTGCGCGGCGAGATCCGCCACCTGAAGGACCAGCAGCGGGAGCTGATCGGCACCTCCCGCGCCAATCTGAACAGCCAGAACCGCATCCACGCGGCCGTGCTGTTCCTGCTGGACGCGCAGAGCTTCGAGCAGCTGATCCAGACCATCACGACCGATCTGGCCGTGCTGCTGGACCTGGACGTGGCCTGTCTGATCGTCGAGTCGAACGGGCAGGACACGCCGCACGTCCAGACCTCCGGCGTGCGGGTGGTGGAGTCGGGGACCGTCGATCGCTGGCTCGGCAAGGCCGACGTGGCGCTGAACGCCGACATCCACGGCGACCCGGAACTCTACGGACCCGGCGCGGGGCTGGTGCGGTCGGAAGCGCTGATCCGCCTTCAGGTCTCCAGCGAGACGCCGGAGGGCATGCTCGCCTTCGGCAGCCGCGAACCGGACACCTTCCACACCGGCCAGGGGACGGAGCTGGTTGGCTTCCTCGCCCGCGTGGTGGAGCGGGTGATCCGCGGCTGGCTCGAACTGCCTGCGTGACCAGACCAGAATGACCGGACAAGCATGACCGGAAAAAAGGAAGCCGTGCTCGGCTTCTCGGCCCAGCCCGACGTGCAGGACGTGCTGGTCCATTGGCGCCGCTGGATGGAGAGCGAGCGCAACGTCTCCCCCCACACGCTCACCGCCTACATCGGCGACGTGGCCGGGTTCCTGGAGTTCCTGACCGGCTATCAGGCGCGCCCGCCGTCGATGAACGACCTGGGCGGGCTGGAGGCGGCGGCCTTCCGCGCCTGGCTGTCGCACCTCGCCAACGAGGGGCTGATCGCGGCGAGCCGCGCGCGGGCCTTGGCCGCCGTGCGCAATTTCTTCCGCTGGATGGACCGCAGCGGCCGGCTGCACAACCCGGCCATCGGCACGCTGTCCACGCCCAAGGTCAAGCGCCCGATGCCGCGCCCCCTGACCGTGCTGGACGCCGACCGCCTGCTGGAAGCGTCGGAGAAGGAGCCGGACGATCCCTGGATCGGCAAGCGCGACCGCGCGCTGTTCACCCTGCTCTACGGCTGCGGCCTGCGCATTTCGGAGGCGCTGAACCTCACGCGCAAGGACGCGCCGTTGGGCGAGACCCTGCGAGTCAAGGGCAAGGGCCAGAAGGAGCGGATGGTCCCGGTGCTGCCGGCGGTGGCGGAGGCGGTGAGGGCCTATATGGACGCCTGCCCCTACAGGCAGGGACCGGACGCGCCGCTGTTCGTCGGCGTGCGGGGCGGCCAGCTGGCTCCGGCCGTCGCCCAGAAGCAGATGCGCGACCTGCGCCGCCTGATCGGTCTGCCGGAAACGGCCACGCCACACGCGTTGCGGCACAGCTTCGCCACGCACCTGCTGGCCGACGGCGGGGACCTGCGGGCGATCCAGGACCTTCTGGGCCACGCGTCCCTGTCCACGACGCAGCGCTACACGGACGTGGAGAGCGAGCAGATGATGGAAGTCTACCGGGCCGCTCACCCAAGGGCGAAGAGCAAGTAGCCGGCTTTCCCTTTACCCCCTCGCCCGCCTCCGGCGGGAGAGGGAGGGGCCCACCGCAAGGCGGTGGGAGGGTGAGGGCAAGGTCAATCCAAAAATCCAGGGTACGCATGCTTTGGATTCTCGGGAAAACCTTGCCCTCACCCTTCCCACTTCGTGGGCCCCTTCCCTCTCCCACCGGGGGTGGGAGAGGGAATTGACGGGGGGCCTTACATGTGCAGCGCGCGGCCGTCGACGGCCAGGGCCGCTTCCTTGGTCACTTCCGACAGGGTCGGGTGGGCGTGGCAGGTGCGGGCGATGTCCTCGGCGGAGGCGCTGAACTCCATCGCGACGGCCAGCTCGGCGACCATCTCCGACACGTTCGGGCCGACCATGTGGACGCCGAGCACCTTGTCGGTGCGGGCGTCGGCCAGGATCTTGATGAAGCCCTCGGTCATGCCCATGGCGCGGGCGCGGCCGTTGGCGGTGAAGGGGAACTTGCCGGCCTTGTACTGGACGCCGGCCGACTTCAGCTCCTCCTCGGTCTTGCCGACCGCGGCGACTTCCGGCCAGGTGTAGACGACTCCGGGGACGAGGTCGTGGTTGACGTGGCCCGCCTGACCGGCCAGCAGCTCGGCCAGCGCCACGCCCTCCTCCTCGGCCTTGTGGGCCAGCATCGGGCCTTCGACCACGTCGCCGATGGCGTAGATGCCCGGCACGTTGGTCTCGAAATGCTTGCCGATCTTCACGCGGCCGCGGTTGTCCAGCTCCACGCCCACGGCGTCGAGGCCCAGGCCGTTGATGAACGGACGGCGGCCGATGGCGACCAGCACCACGTCGGCCTCGATCTGCTCGGCGGTGCCGCCGGCGGCGGGCTCGACCGACAGGGTGACGCCGGTGTTGGTGACCTTGGCGCCGGTGACCTTGGCGCCCAGCTTGAAGGTCATGCCCTGCTTGCCCAGGATGCGCTGCATCTGCTTGGACACTTCGCCGTCCATGGTCGGCAGGATGCGGTCGAGGAACTCGATCACCGTGACCTGCGCGCCGAGGCGGCCCCAGACCGAGCCCAGCTCCAGCCCGATCACGCCGCCGCCGATGACGGCGAGGCGCTTCGGCACCTCCGGCAGCTCCAGCGCGCCGGTGGAGGAGACGATCTTCTGCTCGTCGATCTCGATGCCCGGCAGCGGGGTGACCTCGGAGCCGGTGGCGATCACGATGGCCTTGCTGGCGGTGACGGTGCCGACGCCTTCGACCTCGACCGTGTTCGGGGCGGTGATGCGGCCCGCGCCCTTCAGCCAGGTGATCTTGTTCTTCTTGAACAGGAACTCGATGCCCTGGGTGTTTTCCTTAACGACCTTGTCCTTGTGGGCCAGCATGCCCGGCAGGTCCAGTTCCACGCCGCCGACCTTGATGCCGAACTTGGCGAGGCCGTGCTTGGCCTCCTCGAACTTCTCCGACGCGGAGAGCAGGGCCTTCGACGGGATGCAGCCGACGTTCAGGCAGGTGCCGCCGAGCGCCGTGCGCTTCTCCACGCAAGCGACCTTGAAGCCGAGCTGGGCCGCGCGGATCGCGCAGACATAACCGCCGGGACCGCCGCCGACAACGACGACGTCGAATGTGCTTTCAGCCATTGGGGCTTTCCTTCCGCCATTTTTGTGTTTGCCAAAAGCCATCCCGTCCAGCGGGGAGGGCCGCGCGCCGATTTATGCCGCCGCTTACGCCGGCTGGCAACGGGGCAGTTCGCCCCACGGCGCGCATCCCTCCCCTCCGCTGCCGGCGGGCGGCTTCATCATGATGGCGGGCGGATCGCCGCGCTGACGGTTGGGATCACTTGTTGGGATCCGGGGGCGGGTTGTTCTTGGCGTCGTCGGCGCGCTTGATCGGGGTGCGCCCGCCGGGGTCGGTGTCGTGGCTGCGGTCGAGCGTCGGCTGGCCGGCTGACGGTGGCCGTTCGGCGGTTTCGGGGCGCTTGCGGCCCTTGTCGGTCAGGGTCTCGCCGGGCTTGGCGTTGGTGGCGGTGGTGTCGCTGCGCTTCGTGTTGGGCTGCATGGCGTCGCCGCGCGTCGGCTTCGACGGATCGGCCGGGCGGGCCAGACGGTTGCCCGGCGGCTGCCCGGACTGCTCGCCCACGCCCTTCTCACCCTGTCCGTAGCTGCGGCCGGGGCCGGCGGTGTCCTGCGGCGTGGCCCTTTGCATGGGTTTGTCCTGGGGACCTTTCTGGGTTTCGAGCTGCCCCTGGCTCTGCGCCAGCGCCGCCGGGGCGGCGGCCAGCGCCAGCGCGGCGGCGAGTGCTGCAAGCTTGGTCACGGTGTGCGTCTCCCCTGATGGAAGTTCGGAATCCTTGCCCGGACCAACAGGGTGCCCGACCCGCCGTTCCCCGTGACCTCTGGCCCCGTGACCTCTCGCCCCCAGACCTCTCGCCCGGTGACCTCTCGCCCGGTGACCTCTCGCCGTCCGACCATACGCGCCCTGGACTTCGCGGCCCCGCCGCCTTACCTTCAGGCATTGCCTTGATCCACATCAATCGATGCCCAGGGGGTCGCCATGTACCGTGACAACTCGCTGATGCCGAAAGAGGCCGTGCGCCTCGCCGTCCTGGGCACGCTGATCCAGAACGGGCCGCAGCGTTACGCCGACCTCGCCGGCGCTCTCCGCCATTTCCTCGACCGCATCGTCGGGCCGTCGCTCGACCTGATGGGCACGTCGCTGGAGATGCTGCGCTACGAGGGGCTGATCGAGGCGCTGGACGGCACGGGCATGGAGGACAACGCCCTGCTCGGCGCCACCGAGGCCGGCCGGACGGAGTTCGACACGCTGATGCGCGCCAACGTGCGCGCGCCGTCGGCGGACGGCCTGAACAAGCTGGTGATCGCGCTGAAGCTGCGCTTCCTGCACCTGCTGGACATCGAATCGCAGCGCGACCAGATCGACCACCTCGCCTCGCTGTGCGAGACGGAGCTGGCGCGGCTGGGCGACCTGAAGAAGGCCAGCGCCGGCACCGACGGCCACTTCTCCGAATGGCTGGACCTGGACATCGCGCAGGCCGAACAGCGGCTTGCCTGGTTCAACGACCTGCTGTCCCGGTTGTAAGCGGCGCGGCGATTTATCCCTGGCATACGTGAGCGTTTGTTTCGCGTTCGGGTTCTGGTGTACCTTTGGGATTGCAAGAATCCTCCAGTCACCCAACGCGGATACGTGCCATGGCCTCCAACCTGTCGCCCGACGATCTTGAAGACCGCCTGCGCGTCGAGTTCATCGATGACGCCCGTGACCGGCTGGAGGTGATGAACACGGCGATCGACGGCGCCAGCAAGGGCACCCGCGACCACGGGGAGGCGATCGGCGTCCTGCGGCTGGAGGCCCACAATTTCAAGGGCATGGGGACCAGCTTCGGCTACCCGACGGTCAGCCTCGTCGCGCACCGCATGGAAGACTATCTGGCCGGGCTGAAGGAGCTGGATCTGCGCCAGCTCGCCGACACCCAGGTCTTCGTGGACCGCATCGCGGAGCTGGTGGACCGCGCCGAGCAGCCGCAGCTGGCCGAGACCAACCGGATCATCCGCGCCTTGCCGGTGCGCTACCAGTTCGAGATCACCGACGTCGAGATCCGCAACGTCGAGATCATGCTGGTCACCCCGTCCAAGGTCGTCGCCAAGAAGGTGGGGACAGAGCTGGGAGCCTGCGGCTTCCGCACCGTGACGGTCAGCGACCCCATCGAGTCGATCAGCCTTGCCGTGCGCGTGCCGCCGGACATGCTGATCGCGTCGATGGTGATGGATGGCCTGTCGGGCCTGGACCTCATCCGCGGCCTGCGCGCCATGAGCGTGACCCGCGACGTGCCGATGGCGCTGCTGACCTCCATGAGCCTGGACAACCCGGCCCTGAAGGAAATCCCGCAGGGCGTGTCCGTCATCCGCGTCGGCGAGCATTTCGGCGACGACTTCGCGGCGGTGGTGGCGAAGCACAACCTCGGCTGAGGGGTTGGATTCTCGGGGGACAACAGGGATTACACGGATTTCGCGGATTTAAGCACGGATGACACGGATTTTTTTTGATGCTTGCCCAGCCCGCGCTTCTCGAAAAAGCCGCCGCTGAGCAAGCTCAAAAAATCCGTGAAATCCGTGCTCACATCCGTGCAATCCGTGTGAATTTGGTTGTCCACACGACGATCGACACGCGAACAACCAATCACGCCATCAGAACAAATGCTGCCCGCCGGTGATGAACATCTCCGTCCCGGTGACGTAGCCCGCATCCGGGCCGCACAGATAGAAGATCACCGCCGCCACGTCTTCCGGCGTGCCCATGCGCTTCAGGGGAATGCGCGGAATCAGCACGTCGTATTCGGGGCCGGTCATGGAGGTCTCGATCTCGCCCGGCGCCACGGCGTTGACGCGCACGCCGATCTCCGCGAACTCCACGGCCATCTCGCGGGTCAGACCCGACAGCGCCGCCTTCGAGGTGGAATAGGCGGAGCCCGCGAAGGGGTGCACCGCGTGGCCGGCGATGGAGGTCACGTTGACGATGGCCCCCTTGGCGCGCGACAGCGGGGCCGCGAAACCGCGGGCCAGCACCAGCGGGGCGAAGAAGTTCAGCTCGAACACCCGGTGCCATCCCTCGATGGCGCCGTTCAGGCAGCCGAGCCGTTCCTTGATCGGCGTCTTGGGCGAGATGCCGGCGTTGTTGACCAGCGCGTGCAGCGGTGCCCCATCCAGCGCGCGGTTGGCCTCCTCCACGAAGCGGGCGCGGCTGTCCGGGTCGGACAGGTCGGTCGCGATGTGGTGGGTCCAGTTGGGATCGCGCCGGCAGTGCGCCGGCACATCCTCGCGCGAGCAGGAAATGACCCGCCAGCCCTCGGCGCTGAAGCGCTGGACGGTGGCGTGGCCGATGCCCCGGCTCGCGCCGGTGAGAATGACGGTTTTACGGTGCGGCATGACGCGAAGGATAGCGCGCTTCCCCGTAGGGCGCCAGCGGGGCCATCGGTTTACAACCGGTTGACGGCCATGCGTTTGCGACCAACCTTCAGGACAGACAACGACACGCTTCGCTGATGGGTCGAGGAGGGCTGACGACGTGCTCCCCCGTATGATGGCTGCGCTGCTGCTCGCCGGCTGCGCGGCGGCGTCCACCGGGCGGGCGGCCGCGCCCGACCAGCCCCCGCCGCCCGCCGCCGCCTGCGTGAAGCCCGGAGGCTGGGCGGACGCCTCGGCCCGCCCGGTGGACGCCGCCGATCTGCTGCGCCGCGCCGCCAAGGCCCCCGCCGTCCTGCTGGGCGAGCAGCACGACAGCGCCGAGCATCACCGCTGGCAGTTGCACACGCTGATCGAGCTATACGCGCTGAACCCCAAGCTCGCCGTCGGGCTGGAGATGCTGCCGCGCAGCGCCCAGCCGGTGCTCGACCGCTGGAGCGCCGGCCATCTGTCCGAGGCCGAACTCCTGAAGCAGACGAACTGGCCGAAGGTCTGGGGCTTCGACGCGCAGTTCTATCTGCCCATCCTGCATTTCGCGCGCATGAACCGCCTGCCGGTGATCGCCCTGAACGTGGAGCGCGGGCTGGTCAGCCGCACCGCGCGGGAGGGCTGGGCCGCCATTCCGGCCGCCGAGCGCGCGGGCGTCGGCAACCCGGCCCCGCCGCCCGCCAGCTACACCGACCGCCTGCGCGAGGCGATGGCCGCCCACGGCCCGAAGGAGCGCGAGTCGGCGAGCTTCCAGCGCTTCGTGGAGGCGCAATCGGTCTGGGACCGCGCCATGGCGGAGCGCATCGCCGCGACCCACCGCGGAACCGGCCGCACCGTGGTCGCCATCCTGGGCATGGGCCACATCGAGGGGCACGACGGCGTGCCCTTCCAGCTGGCCGACCTGGGCGTCGCCGATTCGCTGGTCCTGCTGCCCTGGGACGCCGACCGGCCCTGCGACGGGCTGGACGGGCGCGTTGCCGACGCGGTCTACGGCCTGGGCGACAGCGACTCCCCCGAGCCGAGTCGCCCTCGCCTGGGCGTGATGCTGGAGCCCGGCGAGGGCGGCGTGCAGGTCCGCTCCGTGGTTGAGGGCAGCGTCGCCGCCGCCGCCGGCCTGACCCCCGGAGACATCGTGGTGGCCGCCGCCGGCGCGCCGGTGCATCAGGCCTCCGACCTCACCGCCGTGGTGCAGCGCCAGGCGCCCGGCACATGGCTGCCGCTGACCATCAAGCGCGAGCAGGGAACGACAGAGCTGGTGGCGAAATTCCCCGCGGAGCAGGGCCCGTAGGTTGGGTTGAGGCCCCAGCCGAAACCCAACAGGTCCGCATCGCAACACTTGTTGGGTTGCGCTGGCGCTTAACCCAACCTACGCGCTACGCGCCCCGGCTACGCGCCCCCTGCCGATTCAGAGCATCCGGTCCCACAGGGCCAGCCGGTCCGGGGTCGGGTTGACGGCCGGGGCGTAGTCGTCGCGTCCCAGCCGTTCGCGGTGTTCCCGCAAGGCCCAGTGCACGGTCGGGAAGGCCAGCTCGTCCCAGGGGATCTCGTCCCAGTGGAACAGGCCGACCTCCAGGCTTTCCGGGCCGGCGGAGACGTCGGGCGACAGCAGGCGCGCGCGGAAGATCATCTGCACCTGACTGATGCGCGGAATGTCGTAGACGGCCAGCAGCGAATCGATCGCGATTCGCGCCCGCGCCTCCTCCCACGCCTCGCGGGCGGCGCCCTCCATGGTGCTTTCCCGCTCCTCCATGAAGCCGGCGGGCAGGGTCCAGAAGCCCTTGCGCGGCTCGATGGCGCGGCGGCACAGCAGAATGCGGTCTTGCCACACGGCCACCGCCCCCACCACGATCAGCGGGTTCTGGTAGGCGATGTAGCCGCAGTCCGGACACATCAGCCGCTCCCGGTCCTCGCCGGGCGGGATGGCGCGGACGCGGGGGCCTTGGCACCCACTGTCGGGGCAGCCAACTTCAGGGGAACAGGGTTTATCCTCGGACATGGGTCGGATATGGACCACGCGGAAGAGGCCGGCAAGCCCGCCAAACGACGCATCCATAAAGCCAAGCCCACGTTCCGCACCCGTTCTCTTTCGCGTTTCGTTCCCGCTTGCCTTCCTGTAGGCTGCCGAACCAGGGAAAAAGACCACGGAAGAAAGCCGGGGTATCGCATGCAGTTCGCGTTCGACGGGGCGTCGCTGGCGCTTGGGTTCCTGCTGGGGGCGGTGCTCGCGGGGGCGGTCGCGTGGGTGATCGCCGCGCGGGCCGAGGCCGAAGCCAACGGCGTCCGGGCCGAGCTGACGACCCGCCTCGGCCTCGCGGAGCGGATCGAGGACGACCTGCGCGAGGAGGTGGAGGCGCGCGACCACCAGATCGCCCGCCTGACCGGCGAGCTGACCGCCGCCCGCGAGCGTCAGGCCGAGCTGACCACCACGCTCGCCAAGGAACGCGCGGCGACGGCGGAGAAGCTGGCCCTGCTGGAACAGGCGCAGGCCACCCTGTCCGACAGCTTCAAGGCCCTGTCGGCGGAGGCGTTGCGGTCGAACAACCAGAGCTTCCTCGACCTCGCCAAGGAAACCCTGGCGAATTTCCAGGAGCAGGCGAAGGGCGACCTGGAGAAGCGGCAGGCGGCCATCTCCGACATCGTCGCCCCGGTGCGCCAGTCGCTGGAAAAGATGGACGGCCAGATCCAGGAGATGGAACGCACCCGCGCCGGCGCCTATGAGGGGCTGAAGCAGCAGGTGCTCTCCCTGCTGGAGACGCAGACGCAGCTGCGCGCGGAGACGGGCAACCTCGTGCGGGCGCTGCGCACGCCGGTGGCGCGCGGGCGCTGGGGCGAAATCCAACTCCGCCGGGTCTGCGAGATGGCCGGCATGCTCGACCATTGCGACTTCGTGGAGCAGGCGAGCGTGGACGCCTCAACCGGCGCCGGCGCGGCCGGCAAGCTGCGCCCGGACCTCGTGGTGAAGCTGCCCGGCAGCAAGACCATCGTGGTGGACGCCAAGACACCGCTGGAAGGCTATCTCGACGGCGTGCAGGCGGAGGACGACGGCGCGCGCCGCGACGGGCTGTCCCGCCACGCCCGCCATGTGCGCGAGCACATGAAGCAGCTGGGCGCCAAAGCCTACTGGGACCAGTTCGACGACACGCCGGAATTCGTCGTGCTGTTCCTGCCCGGCGAGAACTTCTTCTCCGCCGCGCTGGAGCATGACCCGGCGCTGATCGAGGCGGGCATCGACCACCGCGTGATCCTCGCCACGCCGACGACGCTGATCGCGCTGCTGCGCGCCGTCGCCTACGGCTGGCGGCAGGAGCGGCTGGCCGACAACGCGCGGGAGATCAGCGCGCTGGGCGCCGAACTCTACAAACGCCTGCACGACCTGGGCGGCCACATGGAGCGGCTGGGGTCGCAGCTGGAGAAGGCCGTCGGCTGCTACAACGGCGCGGTCGGCAGCCTGGAATCGCGCGTCCTGGTCAGCGCGCGGCGCTTCCGCGACCTGCATGTGACGCCCGACGGAACCGACGACCTGCCGCTGCTGGAACCGCTGGACCACGCCCCGCGCCAGCTCCAGGCGCCGGAGCTGCGGGCGAAAGTGGGAGCGTAAAGGGAAACCGGCAACCTCATTTTGCCTTGTAATGGCCCAGGGCGGCCCCAATCTCCCTCCTGTCATTCTGCTTCGGACTGCCGGACCGATCCGCCTTCGGGTGCCCAGATCGTCGCTATGCCTGGACACAGTATGATGCGCCGCACCGGCCGATGCGGCGCCACTCATTCAATCGGAGAGCTTTCCATGCCCGTCGGCACCGTCAAGTGGTTCAACAGCACCAAGGGTTATGGCTTCATTCAGCCGGAAAACGGCGGCGCGGACGTGTTCGTCCACATCTCCGCGGTCGAGCGTGCCGGCCTGCGCGGCCTGAACGAAGGCCAGAAGGTGTCCTACGAGGAGCAGCGCGACCCGAAGCGCGGCAAGACCTCGGCGGAGAACCTCAAGGCCGTTTGAGCCACCGCTCACGGCGTTGCGAAGGGGCACCGGGCAACCGGTGCCCCTTTCCGTTGCGCCCCTTCCAAACGTTGACGTCAGAGAATTCCCATGGCCAAGAAGAAGCAACCGGTCGACAACGGCTTCGTGCTGTTCGACGTTCTCTACCAGGACGGTGCCCGCACCTCCAACCGCAAGGTCCCCAGCGCCCTCGTCGGCGGCCTGGACGGCGACGAGCCGGCCCGCGAGTTCATCGAGGAGCAGGACCGCAAGATCGCCGAAATGTCCGGCAACCCGCGCGGCCCCATCAAGACGATCACCCGCTCCCCGACCTGAGCGATCTGTCCGCAGCGGGTCGTTGATGTCGGAACATCGGCGTTCCTTGACCTCGCGGCCCGCCCTCCATATTTTGGAATTTTGTAACTGTCCCCCGCACCGTTGCCGAGTTCCCATGGCCGTTCTGGATATCCTCGTCGCCCCGCACCCGGTCCTGAAGCAGAAGGCGAAGCCCGTCGACAAGGTCGATGCGCGCATCGCCAAGCTGATGGACGACATGGTCGAGACCATGTACGCCGCGAAGGGCATCGGCCTTGCGGCTCCGCAGATCGGCGTGCTGGAACGTGTCATCGTCGTGGACGTGCACGAGAAGGACGAGCCGCCGAACCCCATCCGCCTCGCCAACCCGGAAATCATCTGGGCGTCGGACGAAAAGGCCGTGTGCGAGGAAGGCTGCCTGTCGGTGCCCGACCAGTTCGCCGAGGTGACCCGGCCGGTGGCGGTGCGCATCCGGTACCTCGACGAAAAGAACGAGCTGCGGGAGATGGATGCTGACGGCATGCTCGCCACCTGCATCCAGCACGAGATCGACCACTTGAACGGCGTGCTGTTCGTCGATTACCTGTCGATGCTGAAGCGCAACATGATCCTGCGCAAAGTGCAGAAGATGCAGCGTACGAACGCCTGACCACCCCGTTCCCGGACCACCTGACCAATGCCCAAGCTTCGCCTCGTCTTCATGGGCACGCCGGACTTCGCCGTGCCCAGCCTCCGCGCGCTGGTCGAGGCGGGGCATGAGGTCGCCTGCGTCTACAGCCAGCCGCCCCGCCCCGCCGGACGCGGCCAGCAGGTGCAGAAATCCCCGGTCCACCGCTTCGCCGAGGAGCACGGCATCCCCGTGCGCACGCCCAAGTCGCTGCGCAACGCGGAAGCGCAGGCCGAGTTCGCCGCGCTGAAGGCCGACGCCGCCGTGGTCGCCGCCTATGGGCTGATCCTGCCGCAGCCGGTGCTGGACGCGCCGCGCCTGGGCTGCCTGAACGTGCACGGCTCGCTGCTGCCGCGCTGGCGCGGGGCGGCCCCCATCCAGCGCGCCATTCTGGCCGGCGACGCGGAGACCGGCATCACCATCATGCAGATGGACATCGGGCTCGACACCGGCGCCATGCTGCTGAAGGACCGGGTGCCGATTACGGCGCATACCACCGCCACCAGCCTGCACGACGACCTCGCCGCCATGGGCGCCCGGCTGATCGTGGAGGCGCTGGACGGCATCGCCGAGGGCCGCCTGACCGCCGAGCCGCAGCCCGAAGAGGGCGTGACCTACGCCGCCAAGCTGACCCGCGAGGACGGCCGGCTGGACTGGACCCGCGACGCGGCGTATGTGGAGCGGCAGGTGCGCGCCCTCACCCCCTGGCCCGGCTGCTGGTTCGACATCAGGAACGAACGGATCAAGGTGCTGAAGGCCGAACCGTCGCCAGACGCCCGTAAAGCGGCACCCGGCACGCTGCTGGACGACCGGTTGACCATCGCCTGCGCCGACGGCGCGGTGCGCCTGACCGCCGTGCAGCGGCCCGGCAAAGCGCCGGTGGACGGCGCCGCCTTCCTGCGCGGCTTCGCCCTGCCCGTCGGCTCCGTTCTCGAAAACGCCGCATGCAGCGCTGGAAGCTGACCCTCGAATATGACGGCCGGCCTTTCGTCGGCTGGCAGAGGCAGGACAACGGCCCCTCCGTCCAGCAATCGCTGGAAGAGGCCATCGAGCGCCTGTCGGGAGAGACCGTACGTGTCCACACGTCGGGACGTACGGACGCGGGCGTACACGCGCTGGGTCAGGTCTGCCACTTCGACCTGGAGAAGCCCTTCACCGGGCTGAAGCTGCGGGACGCGCTGAACTTCCACCTGAAGCCGGCGCCGGTCGCCATCCTGCTGGCCGAGGCGGTGCCCGGGGATTTCCACGCCCGCATGACCTGCCTCGGCCGGGCGTACGTCTACCGCATCGTCAACCGCCGCGCCCCGCTGGCGCTGGACGCCGGACGCGCGTGGCACGTCACCCGCCCGCTGAACGCCGAGGCGATGCACGCAGCGGCGCAGGCCCTGGTCGGCCAGCACGACTTCACCAGCTTCCGCGCCTCGCTCTGTCAGGCCAAGTCTCCCGTGAAGACGCTGGACAGCCTGTCGGTGGAGCGGGTCGGCGAGGAGGTGCGCGTGCACGCGGCGGCGCGTTCCTTCCTGCACCATCAGGTGCGCAACATGGTGGGCACACTGGAGATGGTCGGGGCCGGCAAATGGACGCCGGACGACGTGCGCCGGGCGCTGGAGGCCCGCAACCGCTCCGCCGCTGGGCCGACCGCGCCACCGGACGGGCTTTATTTCGTCGCGGCACGCTACTGACAGGCTTCGGTTTTCGGGATAGCGTGGTGGGTGGACGAACAAACCGGTGACCACCCGCCTTGCGTCGCCTTGCCCTGCTTTTTTTCCTGCTGTGCGTGGCCCTGCCGGCGCTAACCGGTTGCGGGGTGGACAGCGAACAGGCCACCCTGTGCGGCCGGCTGATCCCCGCCTTCGATTCCGGCCCTGTCTCCCAGGTCGAGGCCACGCAGACGCCCGACGCCGCGCCGTCCGTCCGGCTGAACTACCGGGCCGGAATCGAGGAGCACTGGATCGAGTGCCGTTTCGGCGGCCGCTTCTTCGACACGCGCCGGCATGAGCTGGAGGCGGTGGCGACCGACCGCACCGGGCCGCTGACCGACATGCAGTTCACCATGCTGCGCGTCTGGGCGCGCCTGCCCGCCGCGCACATGGCGTTGGTGTCGGGGTTGGCGCCGGAAACCACCGCGTCGCACCCGGCAGCACCCACGGACTGGGCGCCCTGGCTGTTCTTCCTGCAACAGATCATCAACGCGGCCACGGTCGCCTGCGTCTACGGCCTGCTGGCGCTCGGCTACACGCTGGTCTACGGAATCCTCGGGCAGATCAATCTGGCGATGGGGGAACTGACCATGCTCGGCGCCATGCTGACCGCCATGGGGGCGGCGGCGCTGGCGATGGCCGGGCTGGGAACCGTGCCGCTGGCGGTGCTGGGAGTGCTGGTCACCGTCATGGCGCTGACCGCCGTGCAGGGCTGGACCATGGACCGGCTGGTCTTCCGCCGCCTGCGCAAGGTGCACAGCCACACGCCGCTGATCACCGCCGTGGGCTTGTCCATCGCCTATCAGGAGGGCGTGCGGCTGCTGCACGGCGCCCGCGACTGGTGGCCGGCCCCGATCCTGGCCGACCGGCACGAGCTGTTCAGCGACGGTTCCTTCACGGTGACCGCCCTGACTTCCCAAGCCGTGATCCTGCTGATGACCGGTGGGCTCTACGCGCTGCTGTGGGCCATCATGCAGCGCACCGCCTATGGGCGCGCCCACCGCGCCTGCGCCGACGACGTGGAGGCGGCGGAACTGGTCGGGGTGGACGTCAACCGCACCGTCGCCACCACCTTCGCGGTCGGCGGCGCGCTGGCCGCGGCGGCGGGGGCCGTGATCGCGCTGTATTACGGCGGGGTGAACTTCTACACGGGCTATCTGGTGGGCTTCAAGGCGCTGGCCGCCGCCGTGGTGGGCGGCATCGGCTCGGTCCCCGGCGCCATGCTGGGCGGCGCGCTGCTGGGCTTGGTGGAGACCTTCTGGTCGGCCTATTTCGCCATCGCCTACAAGGACATCGTGGCCTTCGGCCTGCTGACCCTGTTCCTGATCTACCGCCCTCACGGCCTGTTGGGCAAGGACCGCAACCGCGGGGATTGAGCCCCGAAAACAATGCCCCGAAAAGAACGAGGGGGCCTTTCGGCCCCCTCGCGTTTCTTCCCGTCAAAGCGCGTGGATTACAGCGCGCGCACGTCGGTCAGGTGGCCGGTGATCGCGGCCGCCGCGGCCATGGCCGGGCTGACGAGGTGGGTGCGGCCGCCGCGGCCCTGACGGCCCTCGAAGTTGCGGTTCGAGGTGGAGGCGCTGCGCTCGCCCGGCGACAGGCGGTCGGCGTTCATCGCCAGGCACATGGAGCAGCCGGGCTCGCGCCACTCGAAGCCGGCTTCGGTGAAGATCTGGTCCAGACCCTCTTCCTCCGCCTGCTCCTTGACGAGGCCGGAGCCGGGGACGACCAGGGCGCGCACGCCCTCGGCCACCTTGCGGCCCTTGGCGATGTCGGCGGCGGCGCGCAGGTCTTCGATGCGGCCGTTGGTGCAGGAGCCGATGAAGACCGTGTCCACCTTCACCTCGGTCAGCTTCTGGCCGGGCGTCAGGCCCATGTAGGCCAGCGAGCGCTCGACGGCGGCGCGCTTGCCGGCGTCCGCCACGTCGGCCGGGTTCGGCACGGTCGCGGTGATCGGCAGCACGTCCTCCGGGCTGGTGCCCCAGGTGACCTGCGGGACGATGTCGGCGGCGTTCAGCACGACGGTGGTGTCGTAGACCGCACCCTCGTCCGACGGCAGCGTCTTCCAGTAGGCGACGGCCTGCTCCCAGGCGCCGGCCTTCGGGGCGAGCGCGCGGCCCTTCACATATTCGAAGGTCTTCTCGTCCGGGGCGATCAGGCCGGCGCGGGCGCCGCCTTCGATCGCCATGTTGCAGACGGTCATGCGGCCTTCCATCGACAGGCCGCGGATGGCCTCGCCGGCGAACTCGATGACGTGGCCGGTGCCGCCGGCGGTGCCGATCTTGCCGATGATCGCCAGCACGATGTCCTTGGCGGTCACGCCCGGCGGCAGTTCGCCGTCGACGCGGACCAGCATGTTCTTGGCCGGCTTCTGCAGCAGCGTCTGGGTGGCGAGCACATGCTCCACCTCCGACGTGCCGATGCCGAAGGCCAGGGCGCCAAAGGCACCATGGGTCGCGGTGTGGCTGTCGCCGCAGACGATGGTGGCGCCGGGCAGCGTGAAGCCCTGCTCCGGACCGACGATGTGGACGATGCCCTGGCGGATGTCGTCCATCGGGAAGTAGCGGATGCCGAAGTCGCGCGCGTTCTTGTCCAGGGTTTCTACCTGGATGCGGCTCTCTTCTTCCTTGATGCCCTCGGCGCGGTTGGTCGTGGGCACGTTGTGGTCCGGCACGGCCAGCGTCGCTTCCGGACGGCGCACCTGACGGCCGGCAAGGCGCAGCCCCTCGAACGCCTGCGGGCTGGTCACTTCATGGACCAGATGGCGGTCGATGTAGAGGATGCAGGTGCCGTCGTCCTGGCGATGGACGACATGGCTGTCCCAAATCTTGTCGAACAGAGTGCGCGGCTTGGACATAGCAATTCTCTCTCGCGAGCGGCAGGCCGGACGAACAAAGCGTGCGGTAAGAGGGCCGCACAATAGCGGTGTCTTTCCGCCAGGACAAGGCCCCCGGGAAAAGGCCGTGACTCCGGGGTCGAGCAACCTACAACCGCATCATCGGCATCGGGTCCAGCGGGTGCGTCCTCAGCCGCCGCCCGAGCAGCCGGGCCAGCCGGCGGTGGAACCCGGCGTTCGAGAATTCCCGGCGCACCTCCGCGACAAGGCCGGCGGGCAGGCCGAAGCGGATCAGCCCCAGCGACAGGTCGACCAGATCGGCGCGGCGGAACGCCTCCACCAGCGGCGCGCCCCGGACGGGCGTCAGCTTGTGGTGGTTGACGATCATCGCCGCGACCTCGTCCGTCCAGCCGGACAGCCCCTGTTGGGCCAGCCAGCCGGCGGCCAGGCGGGCGGACGGTTCGAGATAGTCGAGCGTGCCGTCGGTCCAGATGCCCAGGTCGTGGAAGGCCGCGGCCACCGCGATCCGCCCGTCGTCCTCGACGCCCGCGAGCGCGACGGCGAAGCGGTGCATCCGCCGGGCATGGTTGCGGTAGGCGGCGAAGTCGTTCCCGAGGGACTCGCGCCATTCGGTCAGGATCGCATCGAGATCGGGACGGAGCATGCGTCATCTGCGGGGAAAGGGATGCGCGCTTGTGCCCCACGCAACCCGTCCCCGTACAGACGCATTCGACCCCAGCGACACCATGTCCCGCCCGCCTGGAAGCGCCGCGTTCCCTGTGCTAGCGTCCACCCATTCCGCCCATAAGAAAGGCTGTTCCCGTGACGGACCGCACTGTCCGCTGTGAGCGCTGCGAGACGCCCTACCCCGCCGATCTGCCGTCCTGCCCGAACTGCCGGCGCATCCGGCAGACCAACATCGCCATTCTGACCACGGTGATCATGCTGGTGATCCTGGCGCTGGTGGGGTGGTTCGGGATTCAGGTCCTGACCGGCTTCGGGCAATGAAAAATCTTTAATGCGCGGAGCGGCGGTGCATCGGTGAGAATGCCCGCCGGTTTCTTCGGTCGGACCTTCACCATGGAAAACGCCCCCGTCTGCGCCAACTGCGACTCGGAATACGGGCACGGCCCCGACGACTGCCCCATCTGCCGGTCGGCGCGGCGCAAGGACATCCTCATCCGCGTCGTCATCGGGCTGATGTTCATCGTGCCGATGCTGACCCTGTTCGCCACCATCCTGCTGGACAGCGGCGTCGGCCAGAAAATCTTCCAGTTGGATTGAGCGCGGACCAGCCGCCCAGGGAAAGCAATCCTCCCGCCCTCGCGCACACCGTAGTATGGCGCAAAACATAGGGTTGGGAGGACCCATGGCCGACGAGCCCATAACAGACCGGGCCATGCCGCGCGCCACAGGGCGCAGTGGCCCAGGGACGGCCGTCTACGCGCAGCTTGCGGGAATTGTTCTGTTCTGGGGGGCCAACTGGCCCCTGATGAAGACGGCGCTGTCCGACATCGGGCCGCTGACCTTCTGCGCCCTGCGCTTCATCGGCGCGGCCTCGGTGCTCGCCATCCTGTCGCGGGTGTTGCGCTTTCCGCTGCTGCCGAAGCGGGGCGAGCGCTGGCCGCTGGCCGTCGTCGGGCTGTTGCAGGTGGCGGGCATGCTGGACATGAGCGCCATCGGCCTGCGCGTGGTGCCGCCGGGACGGGCGGCGGTGCTGGCCTACACCATGCAGATGTGGGCTCTGCCGCTCGGCGTTCTGCTGGTGGGCGAGCGCTTTACCGGACGGCGCGTGGCCGGGGCGATGCTGACCTTCGCGGGCGTGCTGGTCTTCTTCAACCCGTCGCTGGTGGACTGGAGCAACGGGTCGGTGCTGCTGGGCAACGGCCTTCTGCTGGGCTGCGCGCTGAGCTGGGCGGTGGGGGCGACGCTCTACCGCCGCCGGGGCGGCTGGCAGACTCCCTTCTGGACGCAGACCTTCTGGCAGATCGCCGTCAGCGCCGTCCTGACCGCTCCGCTGGCCTTGGCGGCGGAGCACGCGCGGCCGATCCATTGGACGCCGGCGCTCGGCACCGTGCTGGCCTTCAACTGGCTGGTCGCCACGGGCCTCTGCTACTGGTGGTGGGCGAAGTCACTGACCGCCATGCCCGCCGCCCAGGCCGGGCAGATCGTCTGCCTCGTCCCCATCACCGCCCTGCTGCTGAGCGCCGCCTTCCTGGGCGAGCCGCTGACAGCCGGCGTGCTGGTCGCCGTCGCCCTGATCGGCGCCGGGATCGTCACGACGATGCGGGCGCGGTGACGCAACACCACAATGCCAAAGCCGCAACGCCAAACGCCCGCCCGGAGGTCTCCGGGCGGGCGCTGGAAGCCTGATCGAACGAAAGGGGCCGGATTACTCCGCGGCGGCCTTCACGTTCATGCCGCGGCCGGTCGTGCGCTCGGCGATACGGGCCGACTTGCCGCGACGGTCGCGCAGGTAGTACAGCTTGGCGCGACGGACGGCGCCCTTGCGGACCAGCTCGATCGAGTCGAGGCGCGGCGAGTAGAGCGGGAACACGCGCTCCACACCCTCACCGTAGCTGATCTTGCGCACGGTGAAGGACGAGTTCACGCCGGCGTTCCGGCGGGCGATCACGACGCCCTCGTAGGCCTGGACGCGCTCGCGCGTGCCTTCGACCACCTTCACGTTCACGCGGACGGTATCGCCCGGCGAGAACTCCGGAATGGTCTTGCCGCCGAGGGCCTTCTCGATCTGCTCCTGCTCGAGCTGCTGCAACAGGTTCATGACACTACCCCTTTTCATCGGTGCGCCTCGCGGCGGACCGTCACTCCGGTTTCGGGCCGCGCCGGCGACCCCGTTTCCCAATCTGACCCTCGGCCTTCCTGCCCGCCTCGTAGCGGTCCCACAGGTCCGGACGCCGGGCCTGCGTGATCCGCTCCGCCTCGGCGAGCCGCCAGGCGCGAACCTTCTCGTGGTGGCCGGACAAAAGGATGTCCGGGACCGACCGTTCCACACCCTGCCCGTCGGTCCAGACCGCCGGCCGGGTGTAGTGGGGGTATTCGAGCAACCCCCGTTCGAAACTCTCCTCGCCCGCCGTCGCGTCGTTGCCCATGACGCCGGGGAGCAAGCGCACCACGGCATCGATCAGGCACAGCGCGGCGGTTTCGCCACCGGACAGCACGAAGTCCCCGAGGCTGACCTCCTCAAGGCCGTGCGCGTCCAGCACCCGCTCGTCCACCCCCTCGTACCGGCCGCAGAGCAGCGTGACCACCGGGGTGGCCGCCAGCTCCTTGACCAGCTCCTGGGTCAACACCCGTCCGCGGGGCGACAGGTAGATCGCCCGCCCGCGTCCAGGGGTCCCGGGAGGACCCGCCGTCGCGGTCAGCGCCGCGTCCAGCACGTCGGGCCGCATGACCATGCCGGCCCCACCGCCGAAGGGGGTGTCATCGACGGAGCGATGTTTATTGCGCGCGAACGAGCGAATGTCCACTGATTCCAGCGCCCAGACTCCATTTTCCAGCGCCTTTCCCGCGAGGCTGTGACCCAGCGGGCCCGGAAACATCTCCGGGAACAGCGTCAGGACCTTGACCGTCCAGGCAAGGGGGCCGGAGGCACCGTGATTCACGGCGCAGCCTCCCCCTCTTCAGCGTCATTCGCGCCTTCCGGCGCATCCCCGTCGTCGTCCTTCCCTTCCCGCGCCTCCCCTTCCCGCGCCTCGATGACGGCGGGAAGGTCGACCACGACGCGGCCCCCCTTCACGTCCACCACCGGCACGCAGACCCTGGTGAAGGGCAGCATTTCCAGCGAGCCCGACTCGGTGCGGATCTCCAGCACGTCGCCGGCCCCGAAGTCATACAGCGCCTTCACCCGGCCGTAGACGGCACCGTCGGCGAGTTCCGCGCGCAGACCGATGAGGTCGGCGTGGTAGAACTCGTCCTCGTCCTCCGTCTCCGGCAGGGCCGAGCGGTCCGCATAGAGCCGGACACCGGTCAGCTCCTGCGCCTGCTCGCGCGTCGAGATGCCCTCGACGCGGGTCAGGAACAGGTCCTTCATGGTGCCCTGGAGCGACAGCCGGAACAGCCGCCCGCCCCGCTCGTCGGAGAGCGGGCCGTAGGAGGCCACGGCGTCCGGATCCTCCGTGAAGCTCTTCAGCTTCACGAGGCCGCGGACCCCGTGCGCTCCGGCGAACTGGCCGACGCAGACTTTGGTGGACATGGTCTTCATCCTCTCCCCCTCTCCCCTCCGGGGAGAGGGTCGGGGTGAGGGGGGCCCGCGCATGCCGAACGTCCGGCCCACGCGCATCCCCTTCACCCGGCCCTATCGGGCCACCCTCTCCCCAGAGGGGAGAGGGTCGGGAGATCAGCCCTCGGCGCCTTCGGCGGCGGCCTTGGCGGCGGCTTCGGCCTTCAGACGCTCCTGGGCCTTCGCCTTCGGGGCGGACTTCTTCGGGGTCTCGCGGATTTCCGGCTTGGCGATCAGGCCGGCGTTCGCCAGGAACAGGGCGACGCGGTCCGTCGGCTGGCCGCCGACCGACAGCCAATGCTTGGCGCGCTCGGCGTCCAGGACGATGCGCTGCTCATGCTCGCGCGGCAGCATCGGGTTGTAGGTGCCGATCTTCTCGATGAAGCGGCCGTCACGCGGGCTGCGCGAATCGGCGACGACGATCGAGTAGAACGGGCGCTTCTTGGCGCCGCCGCGGGCGAGACGGATCTTCAGGGACATGGGATGAAACGCTTTCCTGGTTGGTCGTTAGAAACAATCGCGTGCGTCACGCGGGGTATAAGCCGAGGGCTATTGCAGCCCCCGGAAATTCTTCGGCAGCAGGCTTTGCAGCCCGTGGCGCATCAGGCCCTTCTGGCCGAGCTTCTGAACCTGCTTCATCATCCCGCGCATGGTGTCGAACTGCTTCAGCAGCTTGTTGACCTCCTGCACGCTGGTGCCGGAGCCGGCGGCGATGCGCTTGCGGCGCGACGCCTTGATGATGTCGGGGTTCTTGCGCTCCGCCTTCGTCATCGAGGAGATGATCGCCTCCTGGCGCTTGATCATCCCGTCGTCGATGTTGGCGTCCTTCAGCTGGTTCTTGATCTTGCCGATGCCCGGCAGCATGCCCATCAGGCCGGACATGCCGCCCATCTTGCGCAGCTGCTTCAGCTGGGAGGCCATGTCGTCGAGGTCGAAGCCCTGGCCCTTCTCCATCTTGCGGGCGAGCTTTTCGGCCTCTTCCTTGTCGATGGTCTCGACGGCCTTTTCCACCAGCGACACCACGTCGCCCATGCCGAGGATGCGGCCGGCGATGCGGTCGGGGTGGAAGGGCTCCAGCGCGTCGATCTTTTCGCCCATGCCCAGCAGCTTGATGGGCTTGCCGGTGATCTGGCGCATCGACAGGGCCGCACCGCCGCGGGCGTCGCCGTCCACGCGGGTCAGCATGATGCCGGTGATGCCGACCTTGTCGTTGAAGTTGGTGGCGACCGTCACCGCGTCCTGGCCGGTCATGGCGTCGGCGACCAGCAGCGTTTCCGCCGGCTTCGTCGCGTCGCGCACGGCCGCGACCTCCGCCATCAGCTCCTCGTCGATCGCGAGGCGGCCGGCGGTGTCCAGCATGACCACGTCGTAGCCTTCCAGGCGGCCCGTCTCGATGGCGCGCCTGGCGATGGTCACGGGGTCCTGGCCGGGGATGATCGGCAGGGTGGCGACGCCGACCTGCTCGCCCAGCACCTTCAGCTGCTCCTGCGCGGCCGGGCGGCGCACGTCGAGCGAGGCCATCAGGACCTTCTTGCGGTCCTTGGTCTTCAGGCGCAGCGCGATCTTGGCGGTGCTGGTGGTCTTGCCCGAGCCCTGGAGGCCGACCATCAGGATCGGCACGGGGGCGGCGGCGTTGAGGTTGATGTCCTCGCCGGCCCCCAGCATCTCCACGAGGTTGTCGTGGACAATCTTGATGACCTGCTGGCCGGGGGTGATGGAGCGCAGAACCTCCTGCCCGACGGCGCGTTCCTTGACCTGACTGACGAACTGCTTGACCACGGGCAGAGCCACGTCGGCCTCAAGCAGCGCGATGCGCACCTCGCGCAGCGCGGCGTTGACGTCCTCCTCGCTCAGCGCGCCGCGGCGGCGCAGCTTGTCGAAGATGTCGCCCAGGCGTCCGGTCAGGCCTTCGAACATGGGTCAGCGGTCCTCAGTTTCGGTCCGCACCCGCGCAAGCGCAAAAGAGCCAGTGCGCGACACTCGCGGACTGGCGGAGGTCCCCGGCACGGTGGCCGGCGGTACCCGGTCGATCGGCTCGACGGATGCAGGTCGGCGGACCATACGCATCCGCACCACCGGAGTCAACACCGCCCGTCCGCTCCCGTTTTCCCCCAGCGGCATAGGCCTGCAGCGGCGAACCAAAGGCGGAACTTCCCTCCGACGAAAAGGGAAATGGACGGCGTTTGTGCAACGCATTATACCTGTACTTTATTAAAGCGTTACCGATCGTTAACTGTTTGTTCGGGGCTTCCCAGCAGAGTAATCGGCGTCACAACACCAGGGTCTCCCTCGATGTCGTCCGAGCAAGGCTTCGGTTCGAACACGGCGCGCACGAAGCTGACGCAGAGTCAGCTCAACACGGTTCTGCTGCGGCACCAGGCGTTCCGCAAGAGCCAGGCCGGCGGCGTGCGCGCCAACCTGAAGATGCGCGACCTGTCGCACCTGGACCTGTCGGGGATCGACCTGTCGGACGCCGACCTGTCCGGCGCCAAGCTGTTCAGCGCCCGGCTGACCGGGGCCAATCTGGCGAACGCCAACCTCTACGCCGCCGACCTGCGGCTGGCCAACCTTGAGAAGGCCGACCTGCGCCGGGCCGACCTGCGCGGCGCCTGCCTGCGCGGGGCCGTGCTGTCGGAGGCCGTGCTGGTCGAGGTGGACCTGCGCGACGGCACGCTGCTGCATTATTCCGCCGGCGAGATGGTGCAGCACAACGTCTCGGACTCGGTCCTGACGTCGGAGCTGTCGGCCGCCGTGATCCGCGGCGCCGACCTGTCGCGCGCGAAGGTGGCGAACGCCTTCGTGATGCAGACCGACCTGACCGACGCCATCCTGCGCGGCACCAAGTTCATGCGCGCGAACCTGACCAACTCCAACCTGACCGGCTGCGACCTGACCGACGCCGACCTGACGGAGGCGAACCTGTCCGGCGCCCGCCTGTCCGGGGCGGTGATGACCGGTTGCGCCATCGGGCGCGCCAACTTCACCAACACCAACCTGATCGGCGCCATCCTGGACGCCGCCCAGCTCCGCTCCCCCAACCTCGCCAGCGCGGTGCTCGCCAAGACGCTGGACAACCCGGACGACGACCTGCGGGAGATCCTGACGCTGCACCTCGCCTGGATCGACAGCGGCGGCAAGGACGGGAAGCGCGCCGATCTCTCCGCGCTCGACCTGTCGGGGCGCAAGCTCGGCGGCATCAACCTGTCGGCGGCCATCCTGCAATGCATCACGCTGCGCAACGCCTCGCTGGCCGGGGCGACGCTGGCCATCGCCGACCTGTCTCTGGCCGACCTGCGCAAGGCCGATTTCACCAAGGCCGACCTGCGCGGCATCAACTTCGAGCGCGCGACCCTGACCGGCGCCAACCTGACCGAGGCGCAACTCGGCCCCGTGCACATCCAGACGATGAGCGGCCACGTCTGGCGCGCCAACCTCCAGCGCGCCCGGCTGGGCATGGCGATTCTGAAGAACGCCGACCTGCGCAAGGTGAACCTGTCGGGCGCCAACCTGTCCGGCGCCGACCTGCGCGGCGCCAACCTCAGCGAGGCCGACCTGACCGGCGCCGACCTGACGGGTGCGACCATGGACGGCGCGGTGCTGGACGGCGCCAACATGGCCGAGGTCGTGGGGGCGTAACGCCTACCGCCGCTTCGTCCATGCGCCGGAGCTGTAGGCCGTGCGGACGTGGCGGATCAGCAGGTTGCGGGCCTCGATCAGCTGCGCCATGCGCTCCCGGCAGGCGACCACGCCGGTGTCCGGGTGGTAGACCGGGGCGAGTTCGCGGAACCGCTTCACCACCCGGTCCTCGTCGAAGCACCATTCGTTGACGAAGCCGAACAGCTGCGCCGCGTCGCGGACCTGCGTCAGCTGCCCGTCGAGCGGCTGGAAGGACACCCGCTCCAGCGCGTGGGCCAGCGCCTTGTTGCGGTAGTTCAGCGTCTCCACGGCGGACTCCAGCCGGCCCACCTCGGCGGCGGGAACCAACTGCCATTCCGGATCGGCCAACGCCAGCGCCGCCGCCAGCGCCCGGCGAATGGCCGCGCCGTCCAGGCCGGGGGCGAGCCGCAGGTCCAGGTGGGCGAATTCCTCCCCCTCCTCCGGCGCGCCGGGGTCGGGCAGCCGGTCCGGCGCCAGCAACAGCGCCGCCGAGGCCAGCGCCGAAGCGTCCACGCCGCGAGTCGCGGCGAGCCTCAGGACGGCGGCGGCGAAGCGCGGCGCGCAGGGGACTCGGTACGGGATGGTGGAGGGCAGAGCGATCCCCGCAGCGGCCGACGGAAAAAGGCCGACGGACGAATGGTCAAGCGCGTCGGACCGCGAGTCCAACGCGTCGAGGGGAAATCCATCCGGAGCGGTCATGGGCGGGCACCAACGCTTAGTGCGTGCGGCGCGACTCTAACGCAATTTGTAGAATCCCTGCAACCGTCGTCGTGGTCGCAGGAGGCGTAACCCGCGCCCTGAACGCGTGAGGCCTTTCGCGCGTCGATGCGAAAAGGAAGGATGAGCACCTTTCGCTGCGAGTAGCCCCTCTCCCATCCCCGATGGGAGAGGGAGGGGCCCGCGAAGCGGGAGGGTGAGGGCAAGGTTGCCTCGAGAATCCAAGTGATGCGGACGCAGAATTCTTGGGAAAACCTTGCCCTCACCCTCCCACCGCTTTGCGGTGGGCCCCTCCCTCTCCCGGCGGAGCCGGGCGAGGGGCCGTTCTAACAGTTACCGATGCATCATCGCCGGCTTGACGGGGAGCTTTTCCAGAAGGTCGGCGATGTAGGCGTCCTCGGTTTTGCCGGACATGGCGATGAAGCCCTTCATCATTTGGCTGCCGAAGTTGAAGACGTTGGTCAGGTCGATGCGCCACTTGCCGCCTTCGCGCACGAAGTCGGCGGGGACGAGCGCCGGGCGGTTGTCCACCAGCAGCAGGGCCGAGGCGCGGTCGCCCTTGACCCGGACGGGGCCGAGGCCGCTGCTGCCGATCACGTTGGGGCCGAGCCAGCCGTTGCGCATGCCGTGGTCGGCCAGTTCGCCCAGCGACATGCGACGCAGTTCCGACGGGCCGACGTAGCGGCGCAGGCCCATGGCGGCGAACTTCTCCGCCGGTTCCAGCTTGGCGATGCCGGCGTCGTTGCCGCTGCGGGCGGCGTCGCGCACGGTTTCCAGCTTGTCGACCGACGCGCGGGAGAGCAGCGGGACCACCGCCGAGCCGCGCTTCTGCGACAGGGCGGTGCGAGCGCTCTCGAACACGGCCGCGACCTCCCGCTCCTCCGGGGAGGCCGGGGGCGGGGCGGCGGAGGCGGCGTTGAGGGCGGGAAACAGGAAGGCGAGGAAGGACAAAACGAGGAACAGGACGCGCATGGACGGTTCCGCTTGCTGATGCGGCGTCACTTTCTCTCCTCGACCCCGAAGAATTCGAGCTGCCAGCGCATCTCGTCCTCGGTCATCGGGTAGTCGACGCCATCCCGAGCCATAAGCGCCGTTTTTGGCGGAATCTGGGCAAGCCGCAACTGCACCTGCCGGGCGAAGCGCATCGACAGGCCCGTGCGCCACACCAGCGCCGTGACGGCGCGCGGCACATGGGTGCCGAGGATGCGGTCGATGATCTCCAGCGGGATCTGCGCCAGCTGCGCCATGCCGGCGATGACGAAGGCGCGGTCGCCCTCGGCCAGCGAGCCTTCCAACAGCTTTTCGGTCAGCTTGCCTTCCTTGGCGAGCCGGGCGGCCTTCTCGGTCGGGCGCTCGGCGGGCTTTTCCCGTTCCAGGGGGCCAAGCTCCTCCTCCCCGAAATCGACGAGGCCGCGAATCGGCGCGGGGCCGGACGCACCCTTGCTGACCCGCGCCCGCACCGCCTCGGCCAAGGCGCGCGCCGCCTCGGGATCAAGGTCCGTGCGCTCCTGCAGCACCTTCAGCAGGCTGTCGGCCACGAAGCTGGCCAGCCGCACCACGGCGCGGGCCGGCAGGCGCGGACGGCGCACCAGCGGGCTGTGCCAGGGCTCGTGCTGCGGGGCCTGGTCCAGGATGCGGTCCAGCGTCTCCTCGCGGATCTGGGCCGAGGGGTTGGCGAGCAGCGCGGTCACCGCCGCCTCGTCGTCGGAGCGCGCGATGGCGTCGGCGACGGAGGCGGAGACGGTCTTGCGGCCGGCGATGGCCGACAGGGCGCCGGCGACCGGCCCGCCCATGATGATGTCCGCCAGATCCTCGTCGGTGAGGATCGGGGAGTGCTGGAGCACCGGGGCGCAGACCGACAGTTCCACGTCGCGGGCCAGCCGGTTGATGACGCTGTGCGGGGCGCCGGGCAGATCCTTCAGCGCTTCCGCCAGGATGCCGCGCACCTCCGTCGCCTGGTCGCGGGCCAGCGCCTCCAGGCATTCCAGCGTCAGCCGCTCGATCTGCGACGCCTGGTCGGCGGACAGGTCGGGCAGCAGGCGGGAAACCTTCTGCGCCACCGCGCCGCGCACCGCCACCTCGCGGTCCTTGGCGAGCAGCAGGTCGGCCTGCCGGGGCGTGCCCTCGTTGGTGGCGATGGCCTGCCGAACCTCCGCCGCGGCGTCGGCCGCCAGGAAGTAGAGAAGCTCCGGCCGGGTCTGGGGGTATTCGGCGACGCGCCGGCGGACAGCCGGGTCGGCGCTGCGCGCCATGGCCTTGGCGGATTCGAAATCGCTGGGGTCGAGGACCTCGGCGCGGCGGGTCACGGGTTGGTCTCCATGACGTGGGGTTCGGGGACGGGGGATGCGGGGATGGGGGATTCGGAAACGGGAACAGGGTTCGGTTCGGGGGCGAGGGCGTAGTGGCCCTTCCCGCGCTTCTTCGCGTCGTACATGGCGGAATCCGCGCGGTCGGTCAATTCCTGCACCGTCTCGCGGCCCGGCCGGTGCACGGCGATGCCGATGGACAGGCCCAGCGGCTTTTCCGGGCTGGCCGACAGGTGGTTCAGCGTGGCCATCCCGGCCAGCAGGCGATCGGCCACGATCATGGCGCGCTCCTCGTCCGTGCGGCCGAGCCACAGGACGAACTCGTCGCCGCCCAGCCGGCCCGGCAGGTCGCCGGGGCGCACGCCGTTGGTCAGCAGGTTGCCGACCGCCTTCAGCACGGCGTCGCCCTGCTGGTGGCCGTGCAGGTCGTTGACCGCCTTGAAGTTGTCCAGATCGACGTAGAGGAGGGCCGACGGGCCGGTTTCCGGCCGGTTCAGCGTCTCGTCCAGCCGTTCGAAGAAGGTGCGGCGGTTGAACAGACCGGTCAGCCCGTCGCGCTCCGACAGGCGGCGCAGCCGCTCCTGGTAGGCGAGATGGGCGTGGGCGATGCCGACATGGTCGGCCACGCCGGACAGCAGCAGTCGGTCCTCATCGTCCCAGGGGTCCGAGTCGTCGCCGCGCCAGACCACCACGGCGCCGTTGACCGCCTGCCGGTGCTCCGTCCGCGCCGCCAGGACGCGGTTCGACCCGAGCATCAGGGACAGCGGCTCGTCGGAGGCGGCGACGGCGTCCAGCGTCGGCCGGAAGGCGTCCGGCTCCAGCTCCGCCGGGATTTCGGCGGCGAAGTCGGACACCGGCTGAAGGCTGCCCAGGTCCGACGCGCGGTAGATGCGGCAGCCGTCGGCGCTCAGCGCCCGCGCCATCTCCGCCGACGCGACGGTCAGCGCCTTGGCCGCGTCGATCTGGTCGCGCAGCGTGTGGACGATGTGGGCCAGCAGCCGTTCGCGGTTCCGCACGCGGGCCAGTTCGGCGGCGCGCAGCACCTGATCCGTCACGTCGCGGCAGACGCCGCGCGCCCCGGCCCATTCCCCGCGCGGCCCGTACAGCGGAAGGGCGGAGGCGACCACACAGGCCGGGCGCCCGTCGGCGCATTTCAGCCACAGCTCCGTCTGGTCCACCGGGCGGTGCGTGTCGAAGGGCAAGGGCAGGTCGCCCCATTCGTCGATGGCGAGGTCACGCGGGTCGCGGCCAATCAGCGCATCGGCGCCGTAGCCCAGCGCGCCCTTGGGCGTGACGAAGACGAATCGCCCGTCCTCGCCGGTTTCCCAGGCGAAGTCGGTGGAGACCTCCACCAGATCCTTGTAGCGCTGCCGCGACTCGGTGAGGGTGTGGCGGAGCTGGCGTTCCAGCGTCGCGTCGCGCCCCAGCAGCAGCACCCCGCCGTCCGGCAGCGGCACCGCCGCCCATTCGACGATCATCAGCCCGCGCGCCGCCTCCACCGGGACCGAGCGCAGGCCGGGCGCCACGCTGGACTGGGTCAGCCACTCCCGCACCTCCGCCAGCCAACGCGAATCGCCGGCCACCAGCTCCTCCGCCGCGGCGTTGGCCTCGGCAACCGAACGGTCGGCGGCCAGCCGCAGCGCCGGCCCCGGATAGGCGGCGGTCAGCGCCGGCGGGGCGGCCGGATCGGCGGGCGGCGGAAGGTTCACGGGAGGCTGTGCGGACACGGACGAAACCTCTGGGTGCATATCCTTTAGGATACCCGAAAAATGCTACGCTTTCGCCATTAATCTTCAATCAACCATCACCGGCCAACCAACACGGGCGGGCGATCCGGCTTGCGGGTTCGGGCGCCGCGCCCCATTCTCTGCCCATGACCGCTTCCCTCCGCGACACCGGGGTCTGGATCTTCGACCTCGACAACACCCTGTATCCCGCCTCCTGCAACCTGTTCGCTCAGGTCGACCGGCGCATCGGGGACTTCATCGCCGACCGTTTCGGCATCTCCCGCGACGAGGCCCGCGTCATGCAGAAGCGGTTCTTCCGCGAGCATGGCACGACGCTGCGCGGGCTGATGGTCGAGCATGACATCGATCCGGACCCGTTCCTGGAGTATGTCCATGACATCGACGTGACGCCGGTCGCCCCCTCCCCCGCGCTGGCCGGGGCGCTGGACCGGCTGCCCGGCCGCAAGATCATCTACACCAACGGCTCCGTCCGGCACGCGGAGAACGTGACCCGCCGGCTGGGCATCGACGGCCATTTCGAGGCGATCTTCGGCATCGTCGAGGCCGGCTACGTGCCCAAGCCCGACCCGCGCCCCTACGCCACGCTGGCGGAGCATTACGCCATCGACCCGAAGACCGCCTGCATGGTGGAGGACATCGCCCGCAACCTCGTGCCCGCCCACGCCATGGGCATGACCACCGTCTGGGTGCGCAGCGAGGCCGACTGGGCGCGCCCAGACCTTGGTGGCGTGGGGGGCGGCGTGGGGGGCGGCGTCGGCACCGGCAGCCACATCGACCACACGGTGGACGATCTGGTCGGCTGGCTGGTCGACCTCGGCCGGCAGGGCTGAATTCCGGCGGTCGTCGCATCGGGAGACAACGTGCATTTTATGCGTCGCGGCTGTCCGGTGAGGCATTTTTCGCGGAGCGGCCGCTTTCCCTATTCGTCATCCCCGCGAAGGCGGGGATCCAGAAAACTCCGCGTTTGAGTGCTTGGTTGCCCTGGATCCCCGCCTTCGCGGGGATGACGGCAGTCCTGTGATTGGATACCTCACTCCAAACGCGACCGCCCCGCCCTTCCCCGCCTTCCCGCTTTCCGTCCGGGCGTGAGCGGGACTATTCTCCCGGCGGAATTGGCCGGGGATGTTTCGGATGGGGATGAACCGCCGCCTGTTGGCGCTGATCGCCGGGGTGAGCCTGCTGACCATGGCGGTGCTGGCCGGCTATGCGAATTTCGGCGTGCTGGTGCCGCTGGTCGACCGCCAGGACGCCCTTTCGACCGGCCGGGCCATGGTGGGGGCCTTGGATCAGGCGAAGGCGAGCGTGTGGATGCTGGCCTCCGTGGCGGCGCTCGACGTGCTGGCGGCTTGGGCGCTGTGGCTGTTCTTCCGGCCCGGCAGCCCGCGGGTCTCCGCGCTGGCCGCGGCGGCGCGGGTGGTGTACGCCGCGCTGTTCCTGGCGGTGATCGTCAAACTGAAGGCCGCCGTCGACCTGTACGACGCGGTGAAGAGCGGCCGGCAGGGGGACGCCGACGCCTTTGCGGACGCGCTGGCGCTGGTGAACCAGTTCTTCGACGGGTGGGCGCTCGCCCTGATCCTGTTCGGCCTCCACCTGCTTCTTCTGGGCCTCGCGGCGGCGCGGGCGCCCGCTGTGTCCAAGGTCATGGGCCGCATCGTCGCCGTGCTTCTGGCCGTCGCCGGGCTGGGCTACGTCGTGGACGGTCTGCGGGTGGTCGTCCGTCCCGCATGGTCCTTCAGCCTGTCCAGCGTCACCTTCGTCGGCGAGGTCGTGCTGATGGGCTGGCTGCTGTGGCTGGCCGCGCGGCCTTCCGGCAGAACCCACGTCGGCTGACAACCCTCGTTGACAAGGCGGCGCGCCGGGCCTCATGTTCCGAGCCTTCCGAATCGACAGCCCAACGAATGCCGCCATGAGCCACGCCAGCCTCGAAACCGCCATCAACGCCGCGTGGGAGACCCGCGACACCCTGAACGCCGCCAGCAAGGGCCCCGCCCGCGACGCCGTGGAGGAGGCTCTGGCCGGCCTCGATTCCGGCGACCTGCGCGTGGCGCAGAAGACGGACGCCGGCTGGACCGTGAACCAGTGGCTGAAGAAGGCGGTCCTGCTGTCCTTCCGCCTGAACGCGAACGAGACCATCCCCGGCGCGCCCGGTGGCGCGTCCTGGTACGACAAGGTCCCGCCGAAGTTCGAGGGCTGGTCGGAAGCCCAGTTCCAGGTCGCCGGCTTCCGCGCCGTGCCGGGTGCGGTCGTCCGCCGCTCCGCCTACATCGCGCCGAACGTCATCCTGATGCCCAGCTTCGTCAACGTCGGCGCCTATGTGGACAGCGGCACGATGGTGGACACCTGGGTCACCGTCGGGTCCTGCGCGCAGATCGGTAAGAACGTGCACCTGTCGGGCGGCGTCGGCATCGGTGGCGTGCTGGAGCCGTTGCAGGCCAACCCGGTCATCATCGAGGACGATTGCTTCATCGGCGCCCGGTCCGAGGTCGTCGAGGGTGTGATCGTCGAGCGCGGCGCCGTCCTGTCCATGGGCGTCTTCATCAGCGCCTCGACCAAGATCATCGACCGCAACACGGGCGAGGTTTTCGTCGGCCGCGTTCCGGCCTATTCGGTGGTCGTGCCCGGCACCCTGCCCGGCAAGCCGCTGCCGGACGGCTCGGCCGGTCCGGGCCTGTACTGCGCCGTCATCGTCAAGCGCGTGGACGAGCAGACCCGCGCCAAGACCTCCATCAACGATCTGCTGCGCGACTGATCCTCATGACCACCGACGCCGTCTCCCTCGCCCAGGCCCTGATCCGCTGCCGCAGCGTCACGCCGGAGGATTCCGGCGCGCTGGGCGTGCTGGAGGCGGCGCTGAAGCCCCTGGGCTTCACCTGCCACCGCCTGCGGTTCGAGCAGGAGGGCACGGCGCCGGTGGACAACCTCTACGCCCGCCTGGGCACCGGGGGGCCGAACTTCTGCTTCGCCGGGCACACCGACGTGGTGCCGCCCGGCGAGCTGAAGGGCTGGTCCATCGACCCCTTCGCCGCGGAGATCCACAACGGCCGACTCTACGGCCGGGGTGCCGTGGACATGAAGGGGGCCATCGCCGCCTTCGTCGCCGCCACCGCCCGCCATCTCCAGCAACACGGGGCGCCCAAGGGCTCCATCAGCCTGCTGATCACGGGCGACGAGGAAGGGGTGGCCATCAACGGCACGAAGAAGGTGCTGGACTGGCTGAAGGCGCGCGGCGAAACGCTCGACGCCTGCGTGGTCGGGGAGCCGACCAACCCCAAGGCGCTGGGCGACATGATCAAGATCGGCCGGCGCGGCAGCCTGACCGGCCACCTGACCGTCTTCGGCGCGCAGGGCCACGTCGCCTACCCGCATCTGGCCGACAACCCCCTGCCCCGCCTCGTCCGCATGCTGGCCGCCATCACGGCGGAGCCGCTGGACGAAGGCACCGACCATTTCCAGCCCTCCACCCTGGCGCTGACCACCATCGACGTGGGCAACCCGGCGACCAACGTGATCCCGGCGCAGGGCAAGGCCACCTTCAACATCCGCTTCAACGACGCCCACACGCCGGAAAGCCTGGAGGCGTGGCTGCGCGCCCGCTTCGACACGGTTCTTTCCGACGCAGGCGGCGGGGCCTACGAGCTGGACATGCACTGCTCCGGCGACAGCTTCGTCACCCCGCCCGGTCCGTTGACCGAGCTGGTGGCCGACGCGGCGGAGGCGGTCACCGGCCGCCGCCCCGAATATTCGACGACGGGTGGCACGTCGGACGCGCGCTTCATCAAGAATTTCTGCCCGGTGGTGGAATTCGGCCTCGTCGGGCAAACGATGCACAAGGTGGACGAGCACGCGGCGGTGGACGATCTGCTGCGGCTGACCGACATTTATGGTGCGATCCTGCGCGACGTGTTCGATCGACTTCGTTGAGGCCGGATCGGTTGAGGAAAAGCCGGTGACCTTATCCACCTCCCTCCGGTGAACCCGCCATGCCGCTGACCGCCCGGGACGTCGCCTACTCCGTGTTCGGCGCCTATCGTCTGGCTCGGCTGGACCCGACCGGGTTGCAGTACATGGACCGCACGCCCGAAGGGGCGCTGAAGTCCTTCTACGCGGCCGTGATCGTGCTGCCGGCCTGGGCGCTGCTGCTGGCGATCCGGCTGTGGGACCAGTTGCAGGACGCGCCGCTGATCCAGGTCGTCACGGTCGAGTCCATCGCCTACGTCATCAGCTGGACGGCCTTCCCCGTGGTGATGCACGGCGTGACCGGCCTGCTGGACCGCCGCACGCGCTACGCGGATTTCGTCTGCGCCTACAACTGGTCCTCGGTCGTGCAGATGGCTGTCTATCTGCCGGTCGTCATTCTGGCCGCGACCGGCCTGCTGCCGCAGCCGCTGTCCGAAACGCTGGTGTTCGCCGCCATGATGGCGATGCTGGCCTACCAGTGGTTCGTCCTGCGCACCGCGCTGGACGTCCCCGGCATCACCGCCGCCGGTCTGGTCATGCTGGACCTGTTCCTGTCGGCCGTGGTCACCGACGTCGCCGACGGGCTGCTCTGACGCCTTCCATGCCCGGCGTTATCTTTCAGCCTTTACACAATCCCCGATTTTCTGTTTCAAGAGTGAAACAATAAAGCCTAAGCGCTATTGAGTATTGTCGACGCGTTCACGTTGCGCTTACCATTGACATATTCACGTATTCATTAGTGTACGTGGCTTTGTCGGGGAGAGCCGATGAGCGGTCGGCGGAAAACCACCTTCCTGGTCGCGGCGACGGTGCTGCCGGTGTTTCTGCTGGCCGCCCTGCTGCTGCACCAGACCCTGGGAATCGACCGGCATGAGGCCGAAGCCCGCCTGGCCCGGGCGGCGAACACGCTCGCCCTTGAGGTGGACCGGATCATCGCGGAGGAAAGCGCGGCGCTGACGGTCCTGGCCGCCTGCCCCGAGTTGGACACCGGCAACGTCGAACAGTTCCACCGCCTTGCCATCCGCACGGAGGCCACGCGGCGGAACTGGCTGAACGTCGTGCTCGCCGACCGCAGCCGGCAGTTGGTCAACACCCGCCTGCCCTACGGGGCCGAGCTGCCGCCGCTGCGCTCAACGGTGGAAGCGACGCGCGTGTTCGAGTCCGGCCGCGTCACCCTGTCCGCCCTGGAGCGCATGCCGGAGCGACTGACCCAGCCCTTCGTCAGCCTGAACGCCCCCGTGATGCGCGAGGGGACGGTGCGGTATGTGCTGGTGGCGACCATGCCGGCCTGGACCTTCCACCGGCTGCTGGCTGGAAAGACGGAGCTGGCGCCGGGCGGCCGCGCCATGCTCATCGATCAGCACGGCCGCATGGTGGCCACCTCCGATTCGACCGACCCGTCCGATACCCGCGTGGGCGCGCCGATTTCCGCCAGCCTTCTGTCGGATGCCGCGGAGAACCTGCGGGGGCCGGATGGAGAGCGGATGGTGACCGCGCTCGCCACGGCGCCGCTGGCGGGCTGGCGGGTGGCGCTGGTTCAGCCCGCGGCGGCGCTGGAGTCGCCGCTGACCGCGGGCCACCTGCTGCTGCTGGCGTCGGGGCTGCTGGCGCTGGGGCTGTCCGTGCTGGTCGCCTCCGTCCTGGTCCGCCAACTGCGCCGGGTCGAGGCGCTGAAGTCGGAGCGGGTCGCCGACCGCGCGCTGGCCGGCGTGGCCGCCCACATCCCCGGACTGATCCACCGGCACAGCCTGCGTCCCGACGGCACGATCACGGTCAGCGGGTTGGCCGGCGCGCTGGGGCCACCGCCCGACACGCTGTTCCCGCGCCAACCGGCCGGCACCCCGCCGGCCACGGCCGGTTCGTCCACCCGGACGCCCCCGGCCCTGAAGCCCCCGGTCGAGGCCGCCCTGCGGGCCTCCGCCCCCACGCTCGCCCCGGTCTCCGTCGAGCACGAAGGGCGGACGGCCGAAGGCGGCACCCGCTGGCTGCGGACCGTGGCGACGCCCCATCGCGCGCCGGACGGTGCGGTGGTGTGGGACGGGCTGACGGTGGACATCACCGACCTGCACCGGACCGAGGCGGCGCTGCGGGAGAACGAGAGCCGGCTGCGCATGGCGCAGGAAGCCGCGGGGCTCGGCAGCTGGGACTGGGATCTGGCCGGCGGCCGGATCCTCTGGTCGGACGGCTTCTTCCGCATCCTGGGGGTGCGTCCGGGAACGGTCCGCCCCGACCTCGTCACCTACATCGAGCGCTTCGTCCACCCCGACGACCGCCAGATCCTGCTGGCCAAGGCGCAGCACGCCTCCCTGCGCGGCGGCGTGCTCAGCGCGGAATACCGGATCATCCGCGAGGACGGGAGCGTGCGTTGGCTGGAGTGCACCGGCTCCAGCGTCGACGGCCCCGACGGGCGTCCGGTGCGCCTGCTGGGCATCATCCGCGACACCACCGAGCGCAAGACGATGGAGGAGGCGCTCCAGGCCGCGCTGGAAGAGGCGCAGTCCGCCAACGCCACCAAGGCGCGCTTCTTCGCGGCCGCCAGCCACGACCTGCGCCAGCCGGTGCAGACGCTGTTCCTGTTCGCCCATGCGCTAAGCGAACGGCTGCGCGACCACCCGGTCCAGCCGCTAGTCGCCACCATCCAGCAGGCGCTGGAGGGGCTGAAGGCGCTGATCGACACGCTGCTGGACATCGCGCGGCTCGATTCCGGCACGCTGTCGGCGGAGCCGGCGGACTTCCCGGCGGTCACGCTGATGCAGCGGCTTGCCGCCGACTACGCCCCGCGCATGGCCGCCAAGGGGCTGCGGTTCCGGCTGGCCGGCAGCCCGGTCTGGATCCGCAGCGACTCGGTGCTGCTCGGCCGCATCCTCGGCAACCTGCTGGACAACGCGCTGAAATACACCGACCACGGCGGCGTCCTGCTGTCCTGCCGCCGGCGCGGCGACCATGTGCGGATCGAGGTGTGGGACACCGGTCCCGGCATCGCGCCGGAGCACCACGACGCCGTGTTCGAGGAGTTCGTCCAGCTCGGCCCCACCGGGTTGGACCACAACCGGGGGCCGGGCAAGGGCCTCGGCCTCGGCCTGTCCATCGTGCGGCGGCTCGCCACCCTGCTGGGGCACGAGTTGATGCTGCGCTCCCGCCCCGGACGGGGGACGGTCTTCTCCGTCATGGTGCCTCTCGCCGCCGACGGCTCCGTCAGCCTGCCACCACCGCCCCTGCTGGTCGCCGCCGGGACCGATGGCCCGCCGCTCGCCGTCATGCTGGACGACGACGCGACCATCCTGACGGCGCTGGGCATGATGCTGGAGGAATGGGGGTTCGAGACGATCTCCGCCGCCACCCCGGAGGAAGCGCTGGAGCGGATCGCCCAGCGCCGCCGCCGGCCGGACGTGATCATCGCCGACTACCACCTGCCCGGCAACGGCACCGGAATCGAGGCGATCCGCCGGATTCGCACCTACTGCAACGCCCCGGTCCCGTCCGTCGTGCTGACCGGCGACACCGGGGCGGAACGCGCGCTGGAGGTCGGGCGCATCGGGTCGCACCTGCTGCGCAAGCCGGTGCCGCCCGACACGCTCCACGACCTGATCCACCGCCTGGCGGGCGTGCCGAAGAATGGAGCCTCGTAGGTTGGGTTGCGTGCAAACGCAACCCAACATCGCCGGCATAACGGCGGGTGTTGGGTTGCGCTTCGCTTAACCCAACCTACGGCGGCAAAGGCGACCTGAGCGGATCAGCCCTCGCGGGTGCTGACGCCGGCCTCGGCGAAGGTGGCCATGCCGGCGTGGCAGGCGCAGGCCGACTTGACGATGGTGATCGCCAGCGTGGCGCCGGAGCCCTCGCCCAGGCGCATGCCGAGGTCGAGCAGCGGCTCCTTGCCGATGATCTCCAGCAGGCGGGTGTGGCCCGGCTCGACCGAGCGGTGGGCGACCATGCAGTGGTCCAGCGCCCGGCGGTCGGCCTTGAACAGCACCGCCGCCGCCGCCGTGCAGGCGTAGCCGTCCAGCAGCACCGGCACGCGGGCCATGCGCGCCGCCAGGATGGCGCCGGCGATGGCCGCCAGCTCGTAGCCGCCGAAGCGGCGCAGCGCCTCGAACGGGTCGTCCTTGGCCTGCGGGTTGGCCTCCAGCCCGGCCTCGATGGCGGCGACCTTGCGGGCCAGCCCTTCGTCATCCACGCCGGTGCCGCGACCGACCCAGTCCTTGGCCTCGCCGCCGAACAGGGCGCAGCAGATCGCCGCCGCCGCCGTGGAGTTGGCGATGCCCATCTCGCCCAGCGCCAGCAGATGGACGCCCATCTCCACCGCCATCATGCCGTAGGCCATGGCGCGGCAGCAGTCGTCCTCGGCCATCGCCGGACCCTGGGTGAAGTCGGCGGTGGGGCTTTCCAGGTCCAGCTCGTAGACGCGCAGGTCGGCGTCGGCCACCTCGCAGAGCTGGTTCACGGCGGCGCCGCCGTTCTGGAAGTTGGCGACCATCTGCGCGGTCACCGACGCCGGGTAGGCCGAAACGCCGCGCGCGGCCACGCCGTGGTTCCCGGCGAAAACCGCGACGCGCGGGCGGCGCACCTCGGCCGGATGCTGGCCCTGCCACGTCGCCATCCACTGCGCGATCTCCTCCAGCCGGCCGAGCGAGCCCGCCGGCTTGGTGAGCTGCCGTTCGCGCTGCAGGGCGGCCGTGCCGGCGTCCAGGTCCGGCCCCGGAAGATTGCGGACGAGCGCGCGGATTTCCTCGAAGGTGAGGGCGGGCTGCGGGTTGCTCATGGCTGAATGTCCTGGCACTGGCGTCGGAAAAAGCGGCGCGACCTTGGACCAAACGCGGGCGCGTGTCAAAGAGCCAGTCATTCGGGAGCCAGTCAACCGGGACCCCGTCATTTGGGAACCTGTCATGCCGCGGTTGTCCATTGCGGGGCCGGGGAGCTTGGCTTACTCCGAAGCACCATGCTGGAAGCCTCCCCCACCCCGCCCCGCCCCCGCTGGACCGCCGATCTGGCGCTCGCCATCGTCTTCATGACGCGGCTGCCCCTGCGCCTGTCCGGTCCGCTGGCCGACGACGCGCACGCCCGCGCCATGGGCTGGTTCCCGCTGGTCGGCGCCGGGGTCGGGCTGTGGGGCGGGGCGGTCTACGCGCTGGCGGCGCTGGCCCACCTGCCGCCGCTGCCGGCGGCGCTGCTGGCGCTGGGCGCGCTGGTCTGGATCACCGGCGGCCTGCACGAGGACGGGGCGGCCGACGTCGCCGACGGCTTCGGCGGCGGACGCGACAAGGCCCGCAAGCTGGAGATCATGCGCGACAGCCGGGTCGGCAGCTACGGCGTGCTCGCCATCGTCTTTTCCGTCGCCGTCCGCGCCTCGGCCCTGGCGGCGCTGGCCGAGCCGAGGGCCGTGGCTGTGGCGCTCGTCGCGTCGGGTGCCCTGTCGCGCGGGGGGATGGCGGTGATCGCCCGATGGATGGACCCGGCCCGCGCCGACGGCCTCGCCGCCCGGCAGGGGCGCCCGGCCCCGGCGACGGTCGCTCTGTCGCTGGCCCTGGCGGTTAGCATCGCGCTCGTCGCCCTCGGGCATGCGGCACCCGTAGCGCTGTTTGCCGCGCTTGTGGCCGGCTGGACGGTGGCGGCGCAGGCGCGGCGGCAGATCGGCGGGCACACCGGCGACGTGTTCGGGGCGGCGCAGCAAGTGACGGAGGCCGCCGTCCTGCTCACGCTCGTGGCGGTGGCGTGATGATCGTCACCCGCTGGTGGCTGATCCGCCACGCCCCCGTCCCGAACCCGGACAAGCTGATCTACGGGCAGGATGACCCGTCCGCCGACACGTCCGATGCGGCGGCGCTGGCCGCGCTCGCCGACCATCTGCCCCGGCAGGCGGTGTGGGTGACCTCGCACCTGCGCCGCACGCGCCAGACGGCGGCAGCCTTGCGCCTGCCCGGCAGCGACATGGCGCTGCTGGAGCGCGACCTCGCCGAGCAGCATTTCGGCCGGTGGGAGGGCCTGTCGCACGACGCGGTGGCGGAGCTGTACCCCGAGGAGGCCCGCCGCTTCTGGACCGCCCCGGCCACCGAGGCCCCGCCCGGCGGGGAGAGCTTCGCCTCCGTCATGGCCCGCGTGGCCGGGGCGGTGGAGCGCCTGACCGCCGCGCAGGCCGGGCGGGACATCGTGGCGGTGATCCACGGCGGCTCCATCCGCGCCGCGCTGGCCCTGGCGCTCGACCTCACGCCGGAGGCCGCGTTGCGCCTGTCGGTCGCCCCGCTGTCCCTGTCCCGCATCGACCGTTACGGCGACGAGTCCTGGTCGGTCGGAGCCCTCAACGCGCTCGGAACTTTTTGCAGCGCAACCCGTTGACCGGACTCCGTTGGGCTACTACCGAACGAGGGGCAGACCATGGCAAGAAGTGCTAATGATCGCGAGTCCGCCGAGAAGCTTTGGGATATGATCAAAGGCGTCCGCATCGCCATGATGACGACGCTGGACGACAACGGTTACCTGCGCTCCCGCCCGATGGCGACGATGCCGCACGCGGGATTCGACGACGGCACCCTGTGGTTCTTCACCAGGGCCGATTCGCCCAAGGTGCACGAACTGAAGCAGCACTGGCGCGTCAACCTCTCCTACGCTGATCCGAGCGATGAGAACTACGTCTCCGTGTCGGGCGTGGCGGAGCTGGTGCGCGACAAGGACAAGATCCGCTTCCTGTGGCGGGACATCCTGTCCACCTGGTTCCCGCAGGGTCCGGACGACCCGGAGGTGGCCTTGCTGAAGATCACCGTCGATCAGGCCGAATATTGGGACAGCCCGTCCAGCGCCATGGTCTATGCGTATGGGTATGTGAAGGCGAAGATCACCGGGGAGCCGCCGAATCCGGGCGAGAATGTGAAGATCGCGTTTCAGTGAGCGTCTTGCCCCCTCCCTAACCCTCCCCCGCTGCGCGGGAGAGGGGACTGCCGCCGCATTGCAAATCACCCCTCTCCCGCGCAGCGGGGGAGGGAGGGACCCACGGCGAAGCCGTGGGAGGGAGGGGGCATCCGCCCCCCTACACCCTCCGAAACGCCAGCGCCGCGTTCAGCCCACCAAACGCAAACGAGTTGGACAGCGCCGCCTCCACCCGCGCATCGCGAGCGGCTCCCGGCACCACGTCCAGCGCGCAGTCGGGATCGGGCGTTACCACCCCCACGGTCGGCGGGACCGCCTGCCGTTTCAGTGCCAGCAGCGTCGCCGCCGCTTCCACCGCCCCCGCCGCACCCAGCGAGTGCCCGACCATCGACTTGGTCGAGGACACCGGGAGGCGCCGCGCGTGGTCGCCGAACACCGCGTGGATGGCCTGCGCTTCCGTCGCGTCGTTGGCTGTCGTACCGGTGCCGTGGGCGTTCACGTAATCCACCGCGGCGCCCGACAGGCCGGCGTCCGCCAGCGCGGCGCGCATGGCCCGGGCCGCCCCGTGGGTGTCCGGCGCGGTGATGTCCTTGGCGTCGGCCGACATGCCGAAGCCGGCGATCTCGCCCAGGATGGTTGCCCCGCGCGCCGTGGCGTTTTCCAGCGTCTCCAGCACCAGCACGGCCGCGCCCTCCCCCAGCACCATGCCGTTGCGGGTGGCGCAGAAGGGGCGGCAGCCGTCGGGACTGGTGATGCGCATGGCCTCCCACCCCTTCAGCGCGCCGAAGCTCAGGCTGGCCTCCGCCCCGCCGGTGACGGCGGCGTCGGCCATCCCGCCGCGCACCATCTGGAAGGCGAGGCCGATGGCGTGGGCGGCCGACGCGCAGGCGCTCGCCGCCGTGAAGGAGGGGCCGGTCAGCCCGAACTCCATGGAGACCTGGGAGGTCGGGGCGCTGACCATCAGGCGCGGGATGGTGAAGGGGTGCAGCCGCTGCGCGCCCTCCGCGTAGAGGCGGTGGAAGCCGTCGTCCAGCGTGCCGATGCCGCCGACCCCGGTGCCGAGGATGGTCGCGGTGCGCTCGGCCAGGGGGCCGTCGAAGCTCAGGCCGGAGGACTCCACCGCCTGCCGGGCGGCGACCAGGGCGAACTGGCTGACACGGTCGAGCAGGCCGATCCGCCGCGCGTCGAAATGCGCCGCCGGGTCGAAGCCGCGCACCTCCGCGGCGATGCGGACCGACAGGCCATCGGTGCGCACGAGGCTGAGGGGGCCTATGCCACAGCGGCCGGCGAACAGCGCCTCCTCGAACGCTGCCACGCCCACGCCGATGGGCGACACGACCCCGAGGCCGGTGACGACGACGCGCCGCACAGGCAAAGCTCAGGCCGCCGGCTTGGCGACGACGGCCTCCACGGCCCGCACCACGTCGCCGACGGTTTCGAACTCCTTGCGGGCGTCGTTGGCGTTGAAGGGGATCTCGATTCCGAACCGTTCTTCCAGGGCGAAAACGATCTCGATCACGTCGAGCGAGGCGATCTCCAGGTCCGCCAGCCGGGCGTCGGGCGCGAGACGGTCGCGCTCCACCCGGCCCTTTTCCGCGACAATCGCCAGAACGTCGTTCTTAAGATCGGCCATCCGTGCTCTCCGGCGGGGTTCCGCCAGAGACGTTAGCGCGGTCATCGAGCGCCCGGACCCGGTTCTTCAGGTCTGCCACGTCCGCGAACAGGCGCTTCAGACGGGCTAGCCCCTTGTACTGGTCGAAGGCACGGTCGCGCGGCACCGCCGGGTAGCCCATGTAGACGGCCTTCGGCGGGATGTCGGTGCCGACGCCGGAGTTGGCGGCCACCACCGCGTCGCTGCCGATCTTCACATGGTCGGCCACGCCGACCTTGCCGGCCAGCACCACGCGGTCGCCGATCTCCGTGCTGCCGGCGATGCCGACATGGCCGCACAGCATGCAGTTGGTGCCGATCTGCACGTTGTGGCCGATCTGCACGAGGTTGTCGATCTTGGTGCCGGAGCCGATGCGGGTCGCGGTGACCGTGCCGCGGTCGATGGTGGCGTTGGCGCCGACCTCCACGTCGTCGCCCAGCACCACCGTGCCGATGGAGTTCACGCGGCGGATCAGCACGTTGGTGCCGACGACGCGGCCCGTGGACTTGGCCGACTCCACGCTGCCCGGCTCCGGCGTGACGAAGCTGAAGCCGTCGTTGCCGACCGCGGCGTTGGGGTGGATGATGCAGCGCTCGCCCATCACCACGCGCTCCCCGATGCGGGCACCGGGGTGGATCAGGCTGTCCTTGCCGATCACCGCCTCCGCGCCGACCGTGGCGTGCGGCATGACGATGACACCGTCGCCCAGCACCGCCTTCGGCCCGACATAGGCGAAGGGACCGACCGACACGCCCTCGCCCAAGGCGGCGTCCGGCGCCACGAAGGCGGCGGGGTGGACGCCGGGCTCCGCATGGACCGGCTTCTCGAAGATGTCCAGCAGCCCGGCCATGGCGTAGCGCGGGCGCTTCACGACGATCCAGCCCTGGAGGTTGGCGGGCACCTCCGCCCCTTCCGCCAGCACGGCGGCGCGGACCGGGCTGTTCGCCAGAACCTCCGTCAGGCCCTTTTCCATGGCGAGCGCCAGATCGTCCGGCCCCTCGGCCTCCGCCGGGTGGACGGCGCGGGCGATCCGGATGGACCCGTCGCCCTCCAGCTGGGCGTTCAGGGCGGCGGCGATCTCGGCGAGGGACACGGGCTTCATGGCGGCGCTCGGACTCTGGGTCGAAAGAGGCCGGGACGCTACCACGGATGGCGGAGGGAGGCGAGCGGCCTTCCGCTCAGCCCTCCCCCGCCGATTCAGCGGCTTTACTCGCCGGTCTGCAGCAGCGCGCCGCGCACCCGCGCCTGCCGGAAGGAATAGAGGAACACCGCGGAGCACAGCGCCATGTAGACGGCGTTCAGCCCCACCGCCCAGGCCAGATGGTCCCAGCGCATCGCCCCACCGAACAGCACGGCGCGCATGCCTTCGAAGACGTGGGCGGACGGCAGGGACAGCGCCACCCATTGCAGCCAGTCCGGCAGCACGCTGACCGGGTAGTAGACGGCGCTGATCGGCGCCAGCATGAAGACGACGATCCAGGCCAGCCCCTCCGCCCCCATGCCGTAGCGCAGGATCAAGGCCACGATCAGCAGCCCCAGCGACCAGCCCAGCACGATCAGGTTGGCGAAGAAGGCAGCCAGCGGCAGCCCCAGGCTGAATACCGAATAGCCGAAGAAGGGGATCGCCAGCAGCGCCGCCGGCACCACGCCGATGATGGTGCGGATCAGGCTCATGCCGAACAGCGCCACCACCCACTCGCTGGGCCGCAAGGGGCTGACGAACAGGTGCCCGAGGTTGCGCGACCACATCTCCTCCAGAAAGGACACCGACACGCCGAGCTGCCCGCGGAACAGCACGTCCCACAGCAGCACGGCGCTGACCAGCACGCCCGCCCCCTGCGCCACCCAGGCGCTGGAGGAGGCCATGAACTGGTTGATGTAGCCCCACAGGATCATCTGCATGGTCGGCCAATAGGCCAGCTCCAGGAACCGCGGCCACGACCCGCGCAGCAGGTACCAGTAGCGCAGCACCATGGCCCCCACGCGGCGGGTGGAGAAGGTGGGGGCTATGGGAGGATTGGCGGAAAGGGTCATGGGATTGCGCACTTCATGTCTTCAACGTTTCCGTCATCCCCGCGAAGGCGGGGATCCAGGACCACTTGGAAGCTCGCCGGGAAGCCCTGGATCCCCGCCTTCGCGGGGATGACGACGAGAGGGAATCGCGTGGGCCTCAAGGGCAGCCGCCGGCAGGACATTCCCGGTCCATTCATCGGTGTCCGCAACCTCTTCAATCCAGAGAAGGATTTCTCTTTCCAGCGGATCGCCAGCCAGCGCCCGCGATTGCCGCCGCAGTTCTTCAGCATCGTCATCACTCCGCGGCATCGGCGCGCTCCCGGTCGATCGCTTCACCCTCCGTCCGCGCCCGCGCGATGTCCAGGAACACCTCCTCCAGCGTGTCGCGGCCGTAGCGGGCGAGCAGGGCGGAGGGGGCGCCACGGTCCACGATACGGCCCTGGCGCATCATCAGCACGTCGTCGCACAGCCGCTCCACCTCCAGCATGTTGTGGGAGGCGAGCAGGATGGTGGCGCCCGATTCGTAGCGGTAACGCTCCAGATAGGTGCGGATCCAGTCCGCCGTATCGGGGTCGAGAGAGGCCGTGGGCTCGTCCAGCAGCAGCACCTCCGGCCGGTTGAGCAGCGCCTTGGCCAGTGCCACGCGCGTCTTCTGCCCGGCCGACAGCCCGCCGGACGGGCGGTTCAGGAAGCGGGTCAGGTCCAGATGCTCGGCCAGCTCCTCGACCCGGCGCTTCACGCCGTCGAGGCCGTAGAGATGCCCGTAGACGGTCAGGTTCTCGCGCACGGTCAGCCGGTGCGGCAGCTCCACATAGGGGGAGGAGAAGTTCATGCGCGGCAGAACGGCGTGGCGGTGGCGCACCATGTCCACCCCCAGCACCTCCACCGTGCCGGCCGTGGGCAGCAGCAGCCCCAGCAGCATGGAGATGGTCGTCGTCTTGCCCGCCCCGTTGCCGCCCAGCAGGCCGGTGACCGAGCCCCTGGCGACGGTGAAGGAGATGGCGTCCACGGCGGTGACCTCGCCGGAGCGGGCGGTTCCGAAACGCTTGGTCAGGCCCTCGGCCTTGATGGCATACTGAGTCATAGGGCGAGAATATGGCCGCTTGGCGCGCAATCGCCAGAGTGGCAAAACATCTCGTGGCAAAACACCCCGGGGCAAAACACCTGGGGGGCAGAACAGCCCGGCCGCAGCCTCGCGGCCCCGTCAGAATGACTGTGTGCCAGAAAGACCGTGCCCATGACCGCCGCGACCACCGACCACCCCGCCCCCCGCCAACGGCATCGCCACGCCACCGGGCTGGGGCCGGCGCAGTGGACCAACCTGGACGGGCGCGTCACGCTGCGCACGCTGATCCTGATCCGCTGGATCGCCGTGGTCGGGCAGTCGGCCACGGTGGCGATGGTGCAGTTCATCCTGGCCTTTCCGCTGCCGCTGGGGCCGGTGCTGGCGGCGATCGGGGCGTCGGTGCTGCTGAACATGGTGGCGATGGCCCAGCGCGGCGGCCGGCTGCGGCTGGCCGACCGGGACGCCGCGCTCTACCTCGGCTACGACATGCTGCAGCTGACGCTGCTGCTGTACCTGACCGGCGGCCTCGCCAACCCCTTCGCCATCCTGCTGCTGGCCCCGATGACGGTGGCCGCCGCCATCCTGTCGCGCTACAGCGTGGTGCTGCTGACAGGGCTGAACCTGCTGTGCCTGACCGTGCTGGCGATGTGGCACTTCCCCCTGCCCTGGCCGGAGCCGATGCCGGCCGTCGCCCCGCTCTACGCTTTCGGCATCTGGCTGTCGCTGTCGGTGTCGGCCAGCTTCATCAGCGGCTACGTCTTCCGCGTGGCGGAGGAGGCGCGGCGCTTCGCCAACGCGCTGTCGGCCACGCAGGTGGCCTTGGCGCGGGAGCAGCGGCTGTCGTCGCTGGGTGCCTTGGCCGCCGCCGCCGCGCACGAGCTGGGCTCCCCGCTCGGCACCATCGCGGTGGTCGCCAAGGAGCTGTCGCGGGACCTGCCGGCCGACAGCCCCTATGGCGAGGACGTGGCGCTGCTGCAAAGCCAGGTGATGCGCTGCCGGGAGATCCTCGCCGATCTCGCCCGCAAGCCGGAGGCCGACGGCGGCGATCCGTTCGAACGGCTGCCCCTGACCGCCCTGATCGAGGCCGCCGGCACCCCGCACCGGCTGGGCCACATCCAGTTCGCGGTGGAGCGCGCCGCCGCCACGGGCGATATGGCTGGCGACACGGAGGAACCGATCTTCCGCCGCAGCCCGGAGATCATCCACGGGCTCGGCAACTTCATCCAGAACGCGCACCAGTTCGCCAACCGCCGCGTGACGGTCCAGGCCGCCTGGGACGCGCGCACGGTGTCGGTGACGGTGATGGACGACGGCCCCGGATTCCCGGCCCATCTGCTGGGCCGCATCGGCGAGCCCTACCTGTCCGCGCGCAGCGAACGGTCCGGGCACATGGGGCTCGGAATCTTTATAGCACAAACGTTGTTAGAGAAAACCGGCGCCATAGTTGCTTTTAGTAATAACCGTAGCGGCGGGGCGCGAGTTGTCGTACGTTGGGACCGTGGTGTCTTAGAACCAGAGGACTAGTGGTGGATAGCGCTATGACCACGGACGAGAGTCCAACGGGCGAACCCGCCAAGCTGACGTTCACGGGTGACGTTACCCGCAGCCTCCTCATCGTCGACGACGACGCGCCCTTCCGCATCCGCCTTGCGCGCGCCATGGAAAAGCGCGGTTTCAACGTCGTTGCCGTGGACAGCGTGCAGCTTGGGATCGAGGTCGCGCAGGAATCGGCCCCGGCCTACGCGGTGGTGGATCTGCGGCTCGCCGACGGCAGCGGCCTGGACGTGGTCAAGACACTGCGCGACGCCCGCCCCGACGCCCGCATCGTGATGCTGACCGGCTACGGCAACATCGCCACGGCGGTGGCCGCGGTGAAGGCCGGCGCCGTGGACTACCTGCCCAAGCCCGCCGACGCGGACGCCGTGGAATCCGCCCTTCTGGCCGATGGCCGCCCCCTGCCCACCCCGCCGGAAAACCCCATGTCCGCCGACCGCGTCCGGTGGGAGCACATCCAGCGCGTCTTCGAGCAGTGCGACCGCAACGTCTCCGAGACCGCGCGCCGCCTGAAGATGCACCGCCGCACTTTGCAACGCATCTTGAACAAGCACGCCCCGCGGGGGTGAGCGCTTCGTTCGTCTACGAACAAAAAGCCCCTGGCCTTGCGGACAGGGGCTTTTTGTTTGCGAGGTTCGTTGGGTTTCGCTTCGCTCAACCCAACCTACGAAAGGACTCTGTGGCCCCGTAGGTTGGGTTGAGCGGAGCGAAACCCAACACTCCAATTTTACCGCTTCATCGCGCAGGTCTTGACGCCCAGCAGCGTGTAGGCGGGGCAGAAACCGATCACCGCGGTCAGCAGCGGGATCAGGCCGACCCAGCCCCAGGGGGTCTGCGGGCCGACGAAGACGAGGGAGATCAGGACAAGGCCGACGATGGCGCGCAGCGCGCGGTCGATGGCGCCGACGTTGATGGGCATGGCAACACCTCTGAAACCGGGTTGGCGGGGCCGATTGGCCGGGGCTATGCCGCCGATTGAAGCCCGATCCCTGCCCGGCGTCTGTGACTCCGTCACACGGCCTCGCGGTCCTCCAGCGCCAGCAGGGCGGCGGGGTCGCGGACGGCGACGCGGCCGCGCGACAGCTCGACAAGGCCGCGCCGCTCGAACTCCTTCAACTGGCGGCTGACCACCTCGCGCGCGGTGCCGAGTTCGACGGCCAGCGCCTGGTGCGTGGTGTCCAGCCCGCCCTGCCCGTCGCGGTGGTCCACCAGGAAGCGGGCGAGACGCAGGTCGATGCGGCCGAAGGCCACCTCCTCCACCAGCATCATCATGCCGAGCAGACGGTTGCCGAAGGAGGCGAAGACGAAGTCGCGGAACACGGCGCTGCGGGCCAGAAGATCGTGGAAGGCGGATGCCCCCAGGGCCACCGCCTCCAGGTCGGTTTCCGCCACGCCCTCCGCGTTGTAGTCGGCGCGCGTCATCAGGCAGGCGGTGGTGAGGATGCAGGTCTCCCCGCGCGCCACGCGGTAGAGCACGATCTCCCGCCCCGTCTCCGACGTCATCTGGACGCGGACCGTTCCGTCCAGCAACATCAGGAAATTGCGGCACAGGTCGCCGATGCGGAACAGGACGGTGCCGCGCGGCATCGCCACCCGCGCCCCGGCGGAGCGCAGAAGGGCGAGCGCGTCCGGCTCCAGCCCCGCGAGCGCCGGGAAGGCGCCCAGCCAATCCTCCTGTACCGCCCCTACCGCCGACATGGGTCGCTCCCCCGGGGCCACTCCCCCGGCAAATTGCCAGATTTAAAACCACCAGATTCCAATGGCCATTATCGGTCAAGGGACGTGCCGGGTCCAACTTATCCGAAGGGACCGACCCGCACAGCTTACCCATTGCGCGCGTCTTCCTCGCCGGATGCTCTCGGCGCATCGTGAAACGGAGGGACGACGGCGGCGTTCTAGGCACCGGAACGCCCCGAACGGGGCGCGGTTCGGCACGCGAGGAGGACCCGCATTGGCCACCCAGGAAGTTCACGACCAATCCCCGCGGCGGCAGACGGGCCCGATCTCCTTCGACCTGTCCGCCGCCGCCGCCAGCGCGGTTCGCCGCACGACCGGCATGCTGCTGCGGCACAAGCTCCTGATCGGCACCGTGATCGTGTTGGGCACCGGGCTCGCGGCCTTGGTTGCGTTGCGCATGACGCCGCTCTACACCGCCGAGACGCTGATCATGGTGGAGCATCGCCGTGCCCAGGTGATGAAGTACCAGGAGTTGGTCTCCAGCCTGTCCACCGAGCTGGGCGCCCTGCAGAGCGAGGTGGCGATCCTGAAGTCGCCGGCCTTCGCGGAGAAGGTCGTCGACAAGCTCAACCTGATGAACGACCCGGAATTCAACCTGGCGCTCCGCCCGCCGCGCACCGACTGGCTGGCCTATCTCTACCCGAAGAACTGGGTGCCGGAATCCTGGTGGAACACGGCGCGCGGCGACCGCGCCGAGATCCAGCTGAGCCCCGAGGAAAAGCTCGCCAACGAGAAGACCTCGGTCGTCAACACCTTCATCGACAATCTGGCGGTCCGGCCGCAGGGCCGCTCCTACGTGATCGCGGTGAATTTCGACAGCGAGGACCCGCGCAAGGCGTCCCTGATCGCCAACACCATCGCGGAGCTGTATCTGGTCGATCAGCTGGACGAGAAGTTCAAGGCCGCCAAGCGCGCCACCGCCTGGCTGGACGAGCGCATCGCCGAGCTGCGGCGCGAGGCCAAGACCACCGGCGAGGCGGCGGAGAAGTACCGTGCCGAAAGCGGCCTGACCTCCGCCAACGGTGAGACCACCGTGCTGGCGCAGCAGCTGGCCGAGCTGAACACCAACTACGTCCTGGCCCGCACCAAGCGGCAGGAGGCGGAGAACAAGTACCGCGAGGTGTCCAATCTGGCGGCCAGCCCGCGTGGCGTGTCGGCCATCGGCGATGTGCTGGGCTCCCCCCTGATCCAGGCGCTGCGCCAGCAGGAGGTGGAGCTTCAGCGCAAGATCGCCGACGCCTCCAACAAGTACGGCGCCAAGCATCCGGCGCTGACCGCCCTGCAAAGCGAGCTGCGCGACCTGCAAGGCCAGATCAAGGCCGACGTCGGCCGCATCGTCCAGAACCTCGCCAACGACGTGGAGCTGGAGCGCGGGCGCGAGGCGTCCCTGAAGGCCAACCTCGACCAGCTCCAGACGCAGCGCAACCAGCAGCAGCAGTCCAACGTGACCCTGCGCACGCTGGAGCGCGACGCCGAGACCTCGCAGACCATGTACGAGGCGATGCTGACCCGCTTCCAGGAGATCGCGGGCCAGACCGACATCCAGCAGCCCGATGCCCGCATCGTGTCGGAGGCGGCGATCCCCCTGAACCCGTCGCAGCCCAACAAGAAGATGATCGTGCTGCTGGCGCTGGTCGCCTCGGCCACGCTGGGCGTCCTGCTGGCCCTGCTGCGCGAACAGGCGGAAAAGGGCTTCCGCAGCCCGCACCAGTTCGAGACGGCGACGGGCATCCGCTCGCTCGGCATCGTGCCGGCCATCAGCCGGCGGCGGCGCCTCTCCACCTCGCCGGCGACCTACGCCATCGACAAGCCGATGTCGGCCTTCGCGGAGGCCATGCAGAACCTGCGCACCACCCTGCTGCTGGCGAACCCCGACGGGCACCAGCGGGTGATCCTGTTCGGCTCCTCCGTGCCGGGGGAGGGCAAAAGCTCCATCGCCGCGGCCTTTGCGCGGATCTGCGCCAACTCCGGCCAGAAGACGATCCTTCTGGACTGCGACATGCGCCGCAAGGGCCTGCACGAGATGCTGGGCATGAACAACCAGCGCGGCCTGCACGAGGTGCTGTCCGGCGAATGCGCCCCGTCGGAGGTGATCCAGACCGACCCGCGCACCGGGCTGCACTTCATCGCCTCCGGCCGGGGCTCCGCCCTGCCGCAGGACATGCTGGGGTCCAGCCGCATGCACCAGCTGATCTCCCGGCTGGCGCTGGAGTACGACCGGGTGATCCTGGACAGCCCGCCGGTGCTGGCCGTGTCGGAAGGCAAGCTGCTGGCGGCGCTGGCCGACCAGACGGTCTTCATCGTGCACTGGGGCAAGACCAAGCGGGAGACCGCCATGGCCGGCCTGAAGGAGATCATAGAGGCGGGCGGCGAGGTCGTCGGCGTCCTGTTCTCCCAGGTCGATATCCGCCGCCACGCCCAGTACGAGTTCCCCGACAGCGGCCGCTACCACGGCTACCGCCGGTACTACGCGAACTGACAAATCGGTCAATCCCCTCTCCCCTCCGGGGCTCGGAGCCGCCCGCGAAGCGGGATGAGCGCCGAAGGCGATCATAGGCGGAGAGTGGTCGCGAGACTTGCGAGCGACCGGGTTAGGGTGAGGGGGGCCGGCCGATGCCAGACGTCCTTGTCCCCCGTGATCCCCCTCACCCCGACCCTCTCCCCAGAGGGGAGAGGGAGAAATGGGCGTTTATGACCGCCGGACGACGCATTTTCCTGAACATCCGCGCGCTGGGGCTGGCGCGCGTGGCGACGCTGTTCAGCGGGCTCGTCACCACCGCCTGGACCGCGCGCGCGCTGGGGCCGGATTCCTTCGGCGTGCTGGGATTCGGCACCTCGATGCTGGCCTACGCCGCGCTGTTCGTGAATCTCGGCCTGTCCACCTACGCGGTGCGGGAGATCGCGCGCGACCGCGACCGGGTGGCGGAGCTGACCGACCATGTGCTGACGCTGCGCACGCTGCTGGCGCTGCTGGTCGGCGGGATCTACGCGGCCTTCGTGCTGACGCTCGACAAGCCGGCGCTGGTCAAGACCGTGCTGCTGGTGCAGGCGGTCCAGCTGCTCGGCAACGCGCTGCTGCTCGACTTCGTCTATCAGGCGACGGAGCGGATGGCGGTGATCGCGACGCGGGAAATCGGCACGTCGCTGGGCATCATGGCCCTGATGCTGGCGCTGGTGCGCGGGCCGGAGGACGTGGCCATCGCCGCCGCCATCACCGGCGGGTCCTTCCTGGTCAACGCCGCGCTGATGCTGGTCCGCTTCAGCCGCGACTTCCGCCCGCCGCGCCCGCGCGTGAACCTCGCCGTGTGGCGGGCGATCCTGAAGACCTCCGCCCCCATGGCGGTCAGCGTCTTTGCCTGGGCGCTGTTCTCGCACCTCGACCTCGTCATGCTGGGCTTCATGGCGCCGCAGACGGAGGTCGGCTGGTACACGGCGGTGACCAAGCTGCTGGTCCTCTCCCTGACCGCCGCGAACATCGTGATGAGCGCCTTCCTGCCGCAGCTCGCCGCCGCGTACGGCGACACGGAACGGCTGCGGGAACGCATGCGCGACTACGCCACGACCATGCTGTCGCTGGGCGCGCTGGTCTCCGCCGGGGGGATCACGCTGGCGCCGGCCATCCTCGGCCTGATCTACGGCCCGGCCTACGCGCCGGCCGCCGACGCGCTGCGCCTGCTGATGGTCTCGGTGGCGGTGGTTCACGTCAACCTGACGCTGGGCAACCCGCTTCTGGTCTGGAACCGGCAGACGGCCTACATGGGCGCCATCCTGGTCGGCGGGGTGACCAACGCGGCGCTGAACCTCGTCCTGATCCCGCGCTTCGGGATGGAGGGCTGCGCCGCTGCCACGATCCTGGCCGAGCTGACGGCCATGACCGGGCTGGCTTGGCAGCACCGGCGCGCGGTGGGGCAGCTCTACCTGGGCATCGTCGCGCGGGCGGCGCTGTGCGGGGTGCTGGCGATCGCGGCCACGCTGGCGCTGGACCACGCCCTGCCCGACCTGCTGAGCCCGCAGCGACCGCTGCCGTCGCTGCTGACCGGCGGGGCGGTGCTGGTGGCCGCCTACGGGCTGGCCGCGCTGGCGACCGGGCTGGTGCGCCCGTCGCGCCTGCGCCGCCTGATCGCGGCCGCAGCCTGAGCGCAACCACTCTTTCGAAGCGCTCTTCCGAAGTGATCTTTTGAAGTGTTGGGCGGGACAAGCGGGCGAAGCGCCTTCGCCGTTCCGGAGTAATCCCAAAAAAAGCCACACGCGATCAATGGCATAGCACCTTCCTGCAACGGATTAGGCCGGAACATTGACACATCGAATGACGTTCGGATTGGCGCAGGCGCGGGCGGCTGAGGGTGACTGCGCCTTTGGATGCATGCGCAAAACACTGGCAGGATCGAACGAATATGCTCCCTAAGTCCTTTCCGGACCGAAATGTCTGCGTCCTGGGCCTGGGCTACGTCGGATTGACGTTGGCCGTCGCCATGGCCGACGCGGGTTTCCAGGTGCATGGCGTCGAGGTGCGCGGCGACGTGCTCGACAAGCTGGCGCGCGGCATCCCGCATTTCCATGAGCCCGGCCTGACCGAGAAGCTGCAGCACGTCGTCTCCCGCGGGCGCTTCACCTTCGGCCGGACGCCGGACGAGTGCGACCATTGCAGCGTCTTCATCATCACGGTCGGCACGCCGCTGAAGGCCGACGGCCGGGTGCGCACCGACATGATCGAGGCGGCGACCCGCCAGGTGGCCGAGCGCCTGCACGACGGCGACCTCGTGATCCTGCGCTCCACCGTCAAGCTGGGGACGACCCGCAACGTGGTGGCGCCGATCCTGCGCGCGACCGGCAAGCGCTTCGACATCGCCTTCTGCCCGGAACGGACGCTGGAAGGGCAGGCGCTGATCGAGCTGAACCAGCTTCCCCAGATCATCGGGGCGGAGCGGATCGAGGTGGCGACGCGCGCCGCGCAGATCTTCGGCTTCCTGACGCCGACCACCGTGAAGGTGTCCACGCTGGAAACGGCGGAGCTGATCAAGCTGGTGGACAACACCTACCGCGACGTGACCTTCGCCTTCGCCAACGAGATCGCCCGGCTGTGCAACGCCATGGAGGTCTCCGCGCTGGAGGTCGCGCGGGCGGGCAAGCTGGGCTACCCGCGCACGCACCTGCCGCTGCCGGGCCCCGTCGGCGGCCCCTGCCTGGAGAAGGACCCGCACATCCTGATCGAATCCGCGCGGGAGGTCGGGGTGGACATGGACATCACCGCCGCCGGCCGCCGCGTCAACGAAAGCCAGCCGCAGGAGGTGTCGCGCTTCCTCCAGCAGCTCACCCACTCCATGCAGGGCTTCCCGCAGGCGCCGACGATCAGCCTGATGGGCTTAGCCTTCAAAGGCCGTCCGGCCACCGACGACCTGCGCGGCACCATGGCGAAGCCGGTGTTCGAGGAACTGCGGACCCGCTTCCCGCAGGCCCGCTGGAAGGGCTTCGACGCCGTGGTGGCGCCGGACGACATCCGCAGCTTCGGCCTGGAGCCGGCCCGCAACATGGCCGAGGCGGTGGAGGGCGCCAACCTCGCCGTCATCCTGAACAACCACCCGGTCTTCACCTCGATGCCGCTGCCGGACTTGGCGAACCGCATGGACCGGCCGGGGGTCATCTACGATTTCTGGAACAACTTCAACAGCCGCGAGGTGGACCTGCCCGAAGGCACGGCCTACGTGGCGCTGGGCAGCCACGGCGCCGCCCGCTTCGCGCACGTCGCCTGAAAATAAGTTTCGACCGTCGCTGTGCGCCGATCCGCAGCGAAAGATTTTGTCGGCCCCTCTCCCTTGAGGGGAGAGGGGTTGGGGTGAGGGTGGCGCCGGCGCAGCCGGCCGGTTTCTTCCCGCTCTTCGAGCGGTAACGACCCCTCATCCCAACCCTTCTCCCCGCTCTCGGCGGCCACAGGCCGCCTGTCGCCGACAGCGCAAACTTCGTTTGCGCGAAAGGCCAAGGGGAGAAGGGCTTTGAGAGGCGCCGCAGTCCTTTTTTTGGCCAAGGGGAGGCTCATGCCGAAACATTACCTCGTGACCGGTGGCAGCGGATTCATCGGCGCGGCGCTCGTCCGCCGGCTGGTGCGCGACGGGCACCGCGTCCGCGTTCTGGACGACAACTCCCGCGGCAACCCGCGCCGGCTGGGCGACGTGCTGGACGCGGTGGAGTTCGTCAACGGAGACATCCGCGACCCGGCGGCGGTGACCAAGGCCGTGCGGGGCGTGGACGGCGTGCTGCATCTGGCCGCCGTCAACGGCACCAAGCACTTCTACGAGAAGCCGGAGGTGGTGCTGGACGTGGGCGTGCGCGGCATGCTGAACGTGCTGGACGCCTGCCGGTCGGAAGGGGTCGGCGACCTCGTGCTCGCCTCCTCGTCGGAAGCCTACCAGACCCCGCCGCTGGTGCCGACGCCGGAGGACATTCCGCTGGTCGTGCCGGACGTGCTGAACCCGCGCTACAGCTACGGCGGCTCCAAGCTGATTTCGGAGCTGCTGGCCGTCAACTGGGGCCGCACCGGCTTCGACCGGGTGGCGATCTTCCGTCCGCACAACGTCTACGGCCCCGACATGGGGTGGGAGCATGTGGTGCCGGAGTTCGTGCGCCGCGCCGTGGCTGCCATCCAGCTGGCGCCGCGCGGCCCCGTGCCCTTCCTGATCCAGGGCGACGGCACGCAGACCCGCGCCTTCGTCCACATCGACGACGCGGTGGACGGCATCGTCGCGGTGATCGAGCGTGGGGCGCATCTCGGCATCTATCACGTCGGCAACCCGGAGGAGGTCGCCATCGCCGACCTCGCCCGGCAGGTCGTCGCGGTGCTCGGCCGCGAGGCGGAGATCCAGGCCGGCCCGCCGGCGCCGGGCGGCACGCAGCGCCGCAGCCCGGACATCGCGCGGCTGTCGGCGCTCGGCTTCGCACCGCGCATTCCGCTGGCCGAGGGCCTGCCGGGGGTCGTGGACTGGTACGCCGCCCGCAGCCGCGAGCAAGCCATCCCCAGCGCCGCCGAATAGCCGCCGAAGAAGGGAGCAAGCACCATGGAACGCAGCAGCCGCATCTTCGTGGCGGGTCATCGCGGGCTCGTCGGCTCGGCCGTCCTGCGCCGGCTGGCGGAGGAAGGATACAACGATCTGGTCCTGCGCGGCCGGGACGAGCTGGACCTGACCGATCAGGCCGCCGTGCGCGCCTTCTTCGACCGGGAGAAGATCGACCACGTCTTCCTCGCCGCCGCGAAGGTCGGGGGCATCCTCGCCAACGACCGCTTCGGCGGGGACTTCATCCGCGACAACCTGCTGATCCAGACCAACGTCATCGACGCGGCCTGGCGGGCGGGGGTGAAGAAGCTGCTGTTCCTGGGCTCCTCCTGCCTCTACCCGAAGTTCGCGGAGCAGCCGCTTCGGGAGGAGGCGCTGCTGACCGGCCCGCTGGAGCCGACCAACAAGCCCTACGCCGTCGCCAAGATCGCCGGCATCACCATGTGTCAGGCCTACCGGCGCCAGTACGGCTTCAACGCCATCTGCGCCATGCCGTCGAACCTCTACGGCCCCGGCGACCATTTCGACCCGGAAGGCTCACACGCCATTCCAGGCCTGATCCGCCGCCTGCACGACGCCAAGGTCGAGGGCGCGCCCACCGTCACCCTGTGGGGCACCGGCACGCCGCGGCGCGAGTTCCTCTATGTGGACGACATGGCCGACGCCTGCCTGCACCTGATGCGGCATTACGACGGCGAGGAGATCGTCAACGTCGGCCCCGGCGAGGACATCGCCATCGCCGATCTGGCCGCGCTGATCCGCGACGTGGTCGGCTACACCGGGACGCTGACGCAAGACTTGAGCAAGCCCGACGGGCATCCGCGCAAGCTGATGGACGTGTCCCGCCTGTCCGCCACCGGCTGGCGGCCCAAGGTCGGGCTGGAGGAAGGCCTGCGCCGCACCTACGCGTGGTTCCTGGAGCACGCGGCCCCGGCCGCGGCAGCCGCCCCGGCCCGTGCGGCGGAGTAGCCCGATGCCCGACGACGCCGCCCTTCGCCCCAACGCCTTACCCGGTGCTTCCCTCGCCATGCCGCCGCGCGCGCTGATGGTGGCGATGAGCTACTGGCCCGAACCCGCCGGCAGCGCGCCGATGATGACCGACCTCGCCACCGCCTTCGCGGCGGCGGGGACGGACATGACGGTGCTGACCGCGCGGCCCAACTACCCCGGCCAGCGCGTCTACGACGGCTACGCCGACGGCAGCCGCGACCGCCTGACCGTGGAGGGCGTCCGGGTGGAGCGGATGTTCACCATCCCGCCGAAGGGCGGCGGCATGAAGGCCCGCCTGATCCACGAGGGCGTGCTGCACGGCGGCTTCCTGGCCGCGCGGGCGCGGGGACGGGTGGCCCGGCACGCGGCCGTGCTGTCGCTCTGCCCCTCCATCTTCAGCGTCGCGGTCGCCGACCGCTTCCGCGCGCCGGGCGGGCGGCACGTCGCCATCGTCCACGACATCCAGTCGGGGCTGGCGGGGGCGCTGGGCATGGGCGGCGGGGCGGCCCTGAAGGCGATCCGGACGCTGGAGCGCACCGCGCTGAACCGCGCCGACACCATCGTCGTGCTGTCGGAGCCGATGCGCGACGTGCTGCGCGACCTCGGCGTCCGCCGGCCCGTCGCGGTGATCCCGCCGCATGTGGACGCCGACGCCGTGCGCCCCCTGCCCCGCCTCGCCGGCCAGCCGCCGACCGTGCTCTACAGCGGCGCCTTCGCCCGCAAGCAGGGCTTGGAACAGGTGCTGGAGATGGCCGGCCACCTGAAGGGGCTGTGTCCCGACGCCCGCGTCCTGCTGCGCGGCCAGGGCGGGCTGGAGGAGGAGCTGAAGGCCCAGGCCACGGCGATGGGCCTGACCAACGTGGAATTCGCCCCGCTGATGCCCAAGGAGCAACTGGCCGAGGGGCTGGCCGAGGGCGACGTGCATCTCGTCCCGCAGCGGCCGGAAGGGGCGGCCTTCGCCATGCCCGGCAAGGCCGTGACCATCCTGGCTGCCGGGCGCCCCTTCGTCTGCACCTGCCTTCCCGGCTCCGCGCTCGCCCGGCTGGAGGCGGAGATCGGCGCCTTCCTCAGCACCCCGCCCGACGCGCCCGACGCCATGGCGCGGGCTGTGGCCGACCTGCTGAACGCTCCCGACCGCCGCGCCGCCATGGGCCGCCGCGGCCGCGCCTGGGTGGAGGCCAACGCCAGCCGCAGCGCCGTGCTGGCGCGCTACGCCGGGCTGCTTCTGAACGGTGAGTCCGCATGAGCAAACCCGCCTTGATCTTCTCGTGGGAGATGTTCGGCCCCTACCACATGGACCGGCTGGAGGCGGTGGGGCGCAGGCTCGGCCATCTCTACGACGTGGTCGGGCTGGAGGTCGGCTCCAAGTCGCACACCTACGCCTGGGATTCGACAGGCAACGGCCAGAACTTCCGCAAGATCACACTGTTCCCCGGCCGGTCGAAGGCGGACATCCCGGCCTTCCAGGTCTACCGCGCGCTGCTGCGCGAATGCCGCAAGGCCAGGGCCAGCCACGTCTTCCTATGCCATTACGAGGACCCGGACGTCTTCGCGCTGGCGGTGACGATGCGGCTGCTCGGCCGGCGCGTCGTCAACATGAACGCCTCCAAGTTCGACGACAAGCCGCGCGTGCTGTGGCGGGAGGCGCTGAAGGCCCTGCTCTACAAGCCGTATCAGGCGGCCATCGGCGGCAGCCACCGCACGGTCGACTACTACCGCTTCCTGGGGCTGCCCAAGGACCGGCTGTTCATCGGCTACGACACGCTGTCGCTGGACCGCATCCGGCGGCTGTCGGGCATGGTTCCGGCGCCGGACGGCGTGCCCTTCGCGCAGCGGCACTTCACGATCATCGCCCGCTTCGTGCCGAAGAAGAACCTGTTCCGCGCGGTGGAGGCCTACGACCTCTACAAGCGTCTGGCCGGCCCGGCGGCTCGGCCCCTGCACCTCTGCGGCTCCGGCCCGCTGGAGGCCGAATTGCGGGCGGAGGTGGCGAAGCGCGGACTGGAGGACGACATCGTCTTCCGCGGCTTCCTTCAGGAGAAGGGCATCGCGGAGACGCTGGGCTCCACCCTCTGCCTGCTGCTGCCCTCGCTGGAGGAGCAGTTCGGGCTGGTGGTGAACGAGGCGCTGGCGATGGGCGTGCCGACCATCCTGTCCGAGCAGTGCGGCGCCCGCGACGTGCTGATCCGCAGCGGCCTGAACGGCCACATCGTCGAACCCGACAACCCGGAGGGGCTGGCCCGCCACATGCTCTCCGTCGCGTCCGACGAGGCGGAGTGGCGGCGCCTCAGCCTCAACGGCCGGCCCTTCCAGGCGCTGGCCGACGCCGGCTTCTTCGCGGAGGCCGTGGAGAAGACCCTGCGGAGCCTGGGCGCCCGGCCGGTGCAGGATGCCCCCATTGCCCAGGACGCCGTGCCGACCGCCTTGCCGTCCGCTCGTGAAAGCGAGGGTTGATGACCGACCGCAGCACGCCCCCCCACATCGTCGTCTCGGGCCGCCTGCCGCCGCCTATCGACGGGATGAGCCGGGTCACCGCCCTGGTGCTCGACCGGCTGCGCGCGCGCGGCAGCGTGGAGGTCGCGGACCTCTCACCGGGCTGGAACGGCGGGGGATTGCGCTATCACGCCACCAAGGCGGCGCGCGTGCTGCTGGCAGGGCTGCGGCTGGCGGCGGGCGTGACGCACGACGACCGCCGTTTCTACATGCCCGTCGATTCGGGGCTCGGCATCTTCTACACGGCGGCGCTGGCGGGCATGGCGCGGCTGTTCGGGTACGAGCGCACGCTGCACCACCATTCCTTCGCCACCATCACGAAGCCGACCTGGCGCATGGGCCTGCTGACGCGCGTGGCCGGTCCCGACTGCATGCATGTGCTGCTGTGCCCGGCGATGCAGGTGCGCTTCCAATCGCTCTACCCGGCCGCGCGGACGGCGATGAGCATGTCCAACGCCATCTTCACCCCGCCAGTGCCCCGCCCCCGCGCGCGCCGGCCCGGCCCCTTGCGCATCGGCCACCTGTCGAACCTGTGCGCCGACAAGGGGTTGGACACGCTGTTCACGCTGCTGCGCGCGCTGCGGGCGGAGGATGTGGACGTCAAGCTGGTGCTGGCCGGGCCGGGGCTGGGGCGGATGGACAACGCGCTGGTGGCGGCGGGGCTGATCGCCTTCGACGGCGAGGTGGAGTATCGCGGCCCGGTAGACGGCGAGGCCAAGGCCGACTTCTACCGCGACATCGACGTGTTCGTCTTCCCCACCCGCTACCGCAACGAAGCCCAGCCGCTGGTCCTGTTCGAGGCGATGGCCGCCGGGGTGCCCGTGCTGGCCTATGAGCGCGGCTGCATCGGCAGCGACATTCCCCGCCCCGGGCTCGTCCCGCAGGACAAGGACTTCGTCCGGGCGGTGCTGCCCACGCTGCGCCGCTGGGCGGAGGACCGCGACGCATTGGCGCTGGCCTCCGAACAGGCCCACGCGCGGGCACGCGCGGCGTTCGAGGCCAGCCACGCGGGCTTCGACGCCGTGCTGGAGCGCATCGCCGGCCCCCTGCCCGAACCCGCGACGGCGGGCGTCCGCCCGAAGCGCGCGGTGGGGTGAGGGACTCCGAAAGGGTGAAAAACATCATGGCCTGATCGCGCATCGCGATGCACGCCCTGGACGCGCCTCAGCGTTTGGGCCATGATGCGCGCATACACTCGCGTTCCTTGCCGCTTTCCTTGCCGCGTTCCCCGCCCGACCGCTCCATGAAGACCACCCACGCCACGAACCGCAACCCGCCACGTCCGGCTGTTGCGGCTATTCATGAAGAGTTGATCGACGCGAACGGGAATCGGGTGCATCCTGGCGAGGTGGGCGCGGCGCCCGATCCCGTTCCAGCCCAGCAGCGGACCGTTCGCATGGCATACGTGACCCAGGACAAGTTCAACGAGGCCATCGACCACCTCGGCCGTCACATCGACCGCCGCCTCACCTCGCTTGAGACCGAGGTCAAAGGGCTGCGCACCGACATGGTGCAGGGCTTTGAGAAGGTGGATCAACGGTTCGAAGCTATTGATCGGCGGTTCGAGAAAATCGACGAGCGGTTCGAACGCATGGATCAGCGGTTCGAAAGCATGGATCAGCGATTCGAAGGCATGGATCAGCGGTTCGAACGCATGGAAAAGGCCCAAGCGGCTTCGGACAAGCTGCACACCGACCACTATCTCGAACTGAAGGCGGAGCTTGCTGCGTCCAACAAGCTCCACAACGACAATCACCTGGAGCTGAAGCAGATGCTCGGCGTTCTGCTCCAGGAAATCCGGAACAAGTAGCCAGGGCGGCTCAGGCGCCAGCCTTGATGGCCTCGATCATCGCGGTGAAGACGGCTTTCGCCTCCTCGCCGCTGCGCGAGGGAAGCTCGCCGCGGCCGGCCTCGACGATCAGCGAATCGACCGGGGCGGACAGCATCACGTCCAGCAGGGCGTCGAGCACCTCCTCGGGGGCGGCGGACCCGGCGGCGACGGACGATGACGCCGTCTTGATCCAACACGCCAGTCGCCCGCGCATCGACGGTTCAGCCAGACCGCTCATCCCGATTCTCCCGCTTTGACGACAGGCCCCGTCACGATTTGCGTCGGGTCACGATTTGCGTCGGTAGAAGAACACGAAGCTGCCGTTGGCGCCACACCAGTTCATCCCGGCCGCTTGGTTGGGTTCGTTGTCCGGGATGTCGATACCGGACTTACCCTTGGCTTCCAGAATGAGCCCGTCGCCGTTGGCGTTGGGCGTGCCGACGACCAGCCGGCCGGCATCGTCCAGCCGGCCGAGGCCGGAGAAGTCGCACACCCACCGCCCGGCTGTCGGCTCCGCGCCGCTGACGCTGACGGCGACCTGCCCGTTGCGCAGGGCCATGGCCGTGATGCCCATGAAGCCCCCGTGATCGAACACGCCGACATAGCGGTCGGCCGGCGAAGCGGCGCCGGGGTCGGGGTTGAAGGTCAGCACCTTCAGCCGCCGCTCGTAAGCGGTCCGCAGGCAGGCGGGGTCGGCGCCGCAGGCGTTGCGCTCGGCCAGCCACGCCTTCTGGTCGGCCTTGACGGCAGACTGGGCCTTACCCTCTTCCGGGCCAGAGCCCGACAGCTGCTTGAGGGCGTCGCGGTAGGCGGCGGACAGCCGCTCGTCGAGCGTGGACAGGCCCGCGTTGGCGCAGACCGCCGTCTCGGTCGGGGTGGAGGCCTTGGCGCAGGGAAAGCTCGCCGCCTGGGCACTGGCCGGCGAAAGGGACGGGAAAACCGCCAGGGAGAGCACCAGGATCACACCGCCGCGCATGCGCACACCCAACCTGTTTGTCGAAAAGGGGCAAACCGTGCCTTGGCAATTGGCGGTGTTCAACGAAATTTCTCACACCCAGCGCGCGATCGTCACCCCAACCCGCGACAGGCCCACCGCCAGCCGGGCGAGCGCGCGCGCCGTCCAGGGCGGGGCCGGGTCCAGGCGGGCGGCGTCGCGGCTGTGCATCACCTCGTCCAGGCGGCAGGCGTCGAGCATCCGCAACAGCTCCGGATCGGGGGCAAGGCGGCGGGCCACGGCGATCTGCCGGGCGTAATGCCCGTCCACCCAGCCCTCCACCCCCGCCACGACCGCGTAGACGTAGGCCGGGCCGAGCCGGGCCGGCACCCCGCCCAGCAGCCGGCCCGACAGGCGCCAGAATCCCATCAGCCGGCTTCGGCGTCCGGGCGGAAGGATCGCTTCGAAGAGCCGCAGGTGCCGCCCCTCGACGCTGCGGTGGGAGGCGGCGAAGCGCCGCAGCGCGCGGTCGCCGCCCGCCCCGGCCACGCCGTTGTAGAGGTGGACCGCCACCGTCTCGCCCACATGGCTGGCGCGCAGTTCGCGCAGCATCCGGGGCGGCAGGGCGGCGAGGTCGAGGCCGGGCGGCGACAGACCGGCGGTGGCCGACGGCGGAGCGTCGAGCGGGGCGATTGGGGATAAGGCGTCCACGGGGTCTAGCTCGCCCCTTCCGGTCCGATGCGCGACCAGGGCAGATCCTCGAAACCGATTTTGCGGGCCGGCGAGTTGGGGCGCAGGCGGAAATCGTCCTTGTTGGGGTCGACGAAATAGGGGTCCGGCAGGCCGCTTCCCTGGTAGGAGCGGGGCGCACCCTTCTCCGAAGGCGCCGCCTGGAGCCGGCCGTTGCGTCCCGGCCGGTCGAGGATGTTGTTCTCCAGCCGGAAATCCCCGCCGGTCAGGCTGGCGATGATCTGCTCCACCGGCGCACGGGCGTGGACTATGTTGCGCAGCGCGGCGTTGTTGTGCAGGAAGCCCGCCGTCCCGGCGTTCGGCACCCATTCGAAGCGCACGAACTTGTCGCGGCTGTCGGTCAGCACGGCGATGTTGTTCTCCACCCGGTTGTTGTCGCCGCCGTGGATGAAGACCGCCGCCCAGCCCGTGTCCTCCAGGAAATTGCCCTGGACGGTCACCCCGTTGGTCAGGTCGTCCAGATAGATGCCGAATCCCTTGTAGCGCACCAGCCAGTTACCGGCCGGGTCGGTGGCGATGCCGCCGGTGCCCCGAATGTCGTTGAAGCGGATCACCGTGCGCGTGTCGATGTCGCTGCGCCCCAGCATCTCGATGGCGCCGCCGTCGGCGGTGTCCCGGCCGACGTCGTAGATGCGGTTGTACTCCACGACGTTGTCGCTGTTCTTTGTCTCGGCGTTCCAGTTCTTCAGCGAGATGCCGTAGCGCGCCGCGTGCGCCACCTCGTTGTGGGCGATGGTCGTGTGCGTCACCCCCGCCGCGAAGACCCCGGCGCTGTAGAAATTCACCTCGCCGACATGGCGGATCCGGTTGGCGATGATGCGGTTGCCGCTGCTGCCGGGGCTTATGTCCACGCCGCTGCGGCCCAGATGCTCCATGCGGTTGCCGCGCACCTCGCTGTCCGTCACGCCGGCCAGGACCACCGCCGTGCCGACGGCGGAAAAGCGGTTGCCGGCCACGCGGTGCCCCGACCCGCCCGACAGGCGGACCGCAGCGCCGTCGTACGGCACGTCGGCGAAGCCCAGCCCTTCGAGGATGATGCCGTCGGCCTTCTCCGCCTGGATCAGCGGCGACAGGCGGGCCACCGCCGCCTCGCCGTTGCGGGCGAAGCTCTCCGGGTCGTGGGGGCGGATCAGCAGGCGTTTGTCCTTGGCGCGCCAAGCGAACTGGCCGGGAAACTTCAGGAAGTCGGGATGGCCGAGCAGGCGGAAGGTCGTCCCGTCGCGGAACGGGTACCAGCCGTCCCGGTCCATCACCAGCGTGCCGTTCCGGTCGATCCGCTCGATCCCCCGGATGTCGTCGGCCATCCGCTCGCGGTCGAGCGCCTGGACGCGCACGCCGGGCATCGCCCAGGCCGGCTGCACCGTGCCGGGGGGAAAGCGGAACTGGCGCTTGTCGCCGCCGCCCTTGGTCTGTTGCGCGACGAACCAGCCGGAGCGGATTGGGTCGTCCGGGTCGAAGGCGCCGCTCTGCGCCGCGCGCAGCCGCACGCCGCCGGCGGTCACGTCCAGCCCCGGCTCCCGCGCCAGGGGGGCGGAGACGATGCCGTTCGCCTCCACCGTGAAGCCGGTGACGCGCTCCCCGCCCGACAAAACGGGCGTCTCGCCGGGGAAGGCGGCGATGCGCAGGCGGGAGTCCTCCGGCCCCAGCGTGACGGTTTCGGTCAGCGGGTAGGTGCCGCCGCGCAGCAGGATCAGGTGCGTCTTCGCCTGCCGCGCCAGCGCCACGGCGTGGGCCAGCGTGGCGACGGGACCGTCCTTCCCGTCCGGGGCGGGATCGGCGGGACGGCCCGACCAGTGGTCGTTGCCCTGGGGGGAGACATGGATCGCGGGCTCCGCCGCCCATGTCCCGCCGGTCACACCCAGAATGAGGAGCAGCGCGAGAAGCCCACCGAACAGGCGCGTCATATCACCTCCGTTTCGCACAGGAGCGAAACTGGCCGCCGCAGCCGTCCGAGGCAAAAGCGCGGAGGAGGTGCCACCTTTTCGCGGTGCTCCCCTGTCCCTTTCCCGCCACCCCCATCCCCCGGTCTAGCGACAAGTGAGCGCTTGACGGCGCGGTGGTGATAGTCCGGTTTCGGGATGCGCTCGCCGTCTGCGCCCATCGGGGAATCGGACCCCGACCTGTGTGCGCCGCGTTGCTTCGACCGGACCACCCCGTCCCGCCGTCCGGCGGGAGGGGTGTGCTGTCACGAGCGAGGCGGAGCCCGGCATGATCGAAACGGCGTTGATCGCACAGGTGCTGGTGTTGGCCCTGGTTGCCGTGGTTTTCCTGATCAGCGGCACCGCGTCGATGTTCCACCCGCTGACCTACTACCTGATCTTCCACACGCTGGTCTTCGTCATCCGCCCGCTGCTGGTGCATGGCTTCGGCATCGACAACGCCTGGCTGTTCATGGGCTACTGGCCGAGCGCGCAGGAGTTCGTGAAGGCGCTGACCGTCAGTTCGGTGGCGCTGATCGCCTTCGCCATCGCCTGCGGATACGCCGGCCGGGCGAAGCCGGACCTGACGAACCGGCCGGACTTCACCTTCGACCGGCTGGACATCGTCGCCTTCGCGCTGAGCTTCATCGCGCTGGCGCCGCTGGCGGTCTATTCGGCCATCCTGCGGCAGGAGGGCGCGGACTTCGGCGGCGTCGGCGATGTGCAGATGGAGCGCGACCCCCTGACCGGCCAGCCGGTCTACGTCAACACCACGGGCTACATCGCCGAGGCCCACTCCATGGGCCTGCCGCTGACGCTGGGCATCATCTGGGTCAGCCGCTTCCACCCGCTGTCCTTCATTCCCTTCATCGCCTTCGTCAGCTACCGCGCCTATCTCGGCTGGGGGCGCTGGGCGATCATCATGGGCGTGCTGGGCATGGTGCTGCTGGTGCTCTACCACACGCGGGCCAAGTGGTTCCGCTGGTGGCAGGTCGCCGCCGGTCTGCCGGTGCTGCTGCTGTTCCACACGCTGGGCAACAACCGCGACTTCCTGCGCGCGGTGCTGTCCGGCGACGAGAGCTCCTTCCACATCTTCCGCATGTTCCAGGGCGGCAACAACAGCTTCGTCGACAGCGTGTCGAACCAGGACATCGCGAACTTCGACTTTCTGGCCTTCATCCTGTGGGCGGTGCCGGGGCAGTCGGGGACCTACACCTGGTTCACCCAGTACCTGCAGCTCTTCACCGAGCCGATCCCGCGCGTGCTGTGGCCGGACAAGCCCATCGGCGCGCCGGTCAAGTGGGTGTCGCTGCACGACTTCGGCAATTTCTCGAACCTGACCACCTCGCTGGCCGGCGACGGCTGGATGAGCGGCGGGTGGATCGCGATGATCGTCACGATGGTGGTCGTCGGGCTGATCCTGGGCCGGCTGCACCGCTGGTTTTGGGAGAAGGGCTGCCTGAACCGCTACGCCGTCCTGTTCTACTGCGCCTTCGTCCCGCTGTCGCTGCAGTGGTTCCGCGACGGGAACATCACGATCGTCAAGTTCGGCTTCTTCTCCTTGCTGCCGATCCTGCTGTGGATCGCGCTGACCAAGGCCCTGCGCGTCTGGATCCGCATCGGCGAGGACGCCGAGCGGTCGATTTTCCGCCTGCCGGCCGGGCGCCCGTGAGTGAGGCGGAGATCTGGTGAGGCTGGGATGAGGACAGGGTTCCGGAGGCTCGACGGCCTCGTCCTGCGGGCCTGCGCGCTCGTCGCGGCGGTGGTGCTGCCGCTCGCCCTGGCGCTGGATCCGCCCGACGGGGACCTGACCCGCCTGGGCGGCTATCCGGAGAACCGGTTCGGCCCGTCGGCGCCGCAGGCGATCTTCGTCCCGGCGCTGGCCGAGGCGGCAAAGCCGGGCACGGCCTACGACGTGGTGGTGATCGGCGACGGCTTCTCCCGCCCCGACCCGGGGGACCACCGCACGCCCTACGGCCATTACTGGACCGACCACCTGCGCAACATGACCGGCCTGACGGTCGGCGTGCTGCACCTCGACGAGACGCCGGTGGCCCGCTACCTGACCTCCGCCGACTTCCGGGAACGGCCGCCGCGCGTGCTGATCTTCGAGACGGCGGAGCGCGACCTGCCGGCCCGCACCACCGACCGGCCGCTGGTGGAAAGCCTGCTGCGGCCGGCCGTCGCCACCCCGGCGGCCGCTCCGCTGGCGGTGCGACCGCTGGGCGTCCGGCCACAGCCCTGGACGCGCACCCGCGCGCGGGCCTGGACCGCGCCCCCGGTCGGCCACGCCCTGGAGCTTCTGGTGAAGGCGGTGCCGCGCACGCTGCTGAACCTGCGCGACACGCCGGTCCAGGAACGGACGCTGGTCTATGCGGGCCTGTTCAGCTCCGCCGCCGCCACGACCTCGCTGTTCCGGGCCGACGACTTCCTGCCCTGGCGCGCCGACCGCAAGCTGCTGGAGGACCGGCTCCGGACCCTGCGCAAGCTCCAGGCGACGGTGGAGGCCAACGGGACGACGCGTTTCCTGCTGATGGTGGCGCCCGACAAGGGCACGGTCTACGCCGACTTCCTGCTGAACGCGCCGACCGTGCGTTCCGCGGTGGAGGAGGTGCTGGCCGGCGACCCGGCGCTGCACGTCGCCCCCCTCGCCTCCGGGCTGAAGGCGCTGGCGGCGGGCGGCGTGGCCGACCTCTACAAGCCGAACGACAGCCGCTGGGGGGCGGAGGGGCACCTCTACGCCGCGCGCGCCGTCACCGCCACGCTGGCGCGGATGGGCGTCCTGTCCCCCTCCACCGAGTCGCCGAGCGTCGCCACACTTCCGTGCAAGGGGGCCTACCACGACTGCGTCCCTTTTCAAGTCCAGACGGACTGACCACCCACTGACTCACCCCCTCAGGCTCACCCCATTTGAGGGCAGCATTGAAAGCGAGGACCGCTCGGCCATGGCTCAAAACACCCCCACGGCGGGTCCGGCGGCGAAGGTCGCATCCGACGTCGCGGCGATCGTCGTCACCCACAACCGGCTGCCGCTGCTGCCCACCTGCCTGGCGGCCATCCGCGCGCAGGAGCCGCGGCCGGACCGGATCGTGGTGGTGGACAGCGGCTCCAGCGACGGCACGCCGGAGTGGCTGGCCGCGCAGAAGGAGGAGCTGGGCGACCTGCTGGTCGTGGTGCGGCAGGTCAACTGCGGTTCGGCCGGCGCCTATCACACGGCCTTCGAAACGGCGCTGGCGCTCGGCCACCGCTGGATCTGGAGCACCGACGACGACGGCATCCCGCAGCCGGGCGCGCTGGCCGAGCTGCTGGCCCAGGCGGAGCGGCACCGGCTGGACATGGTCGGACCCATGGTGCTGGCGGCGGAGGACCGCTCCACCCTGGCCTTTCCCATGGGCGGCGTGCGCAGCCCCGACGCCCTGATCGCCAAGGCGAGGGCCGGAAATGGGGACGGCGTGGTACCGGACTACATCGCCCTGTTCAACGGCACGCTGATCGGCCGCACCGTGTTCGAGCGGATCGGCAACGTGAAGCGCGAGATGTTCATCTGGGGCGACGAGTACGAGTTCATGCTGCGCGCCCGCCGCGCCGGGCTGACCTGCGGCACCGCCGTGCGCGCCCTGCACGTCCATCCGGCCATGACGCGGACGCAGCACACGCTGCTGGGCGGGCGACTCGGCACCGTTGAGACGATGCGCGCCGACCGGGCGCCGCATTTCTTCCGCAACATGGGCTACATCCACGCCAATTACGAGAAGGCGGCGGTGATCCCGCGCATGATCGCCAAATACACCGCCTTCTATCTGCTGAACCGCGACTTCAAGGGGCTGTCCGTCTTCCTGGAAAGCTATCTGGCCGGCCTGCGCGACGAGTACCCGGAGGAACTGAAGCGCCCCCCCACCCCCCTGCCCCTGCCGGAGCGGCCGCGCGCATCCTCCTCCAGCGAGGTCGCGTGATGGCGCCAAGCGAAAAGGCGGCCGTCAGCGCCGTCATCGCCACCTTCAACCGCGCGCCGGAGCTGCGCACCGCGCTGGCCCGGCTGCTGGCGCAGAGCCATGCGGTCGCGGAAATCCTGGTGGTGGACGACGGCTCCACCGATGGGACGGACGCGATGGTCCGGGGGGAGTTCCCGACCGTCCGCTACGTCCGCCTGCCGCACAACGCCGGGCTGATCTACGCCCGCAACTTCGGCTTCGTGAACACGTCCGGCGACTATGTCCTGTCGGTGGACGACGATTCCTGGTTCACCGAGCCGGACGGGCTCGCCCGCGCCGTCGCTTTCCTGGAGGCGCTCCCGGACGTGGCGGCGGTCGCCTGCAACATCGAGACGCGCGACGGGCTGGTCTATTTCCCCCGGAACGCCGCCCCCTTCGACGCGCCCTGGTACGTCGGCTGCGGCCACCTGCTGCGGCGCAGCGCCGTGGCGCAGGTCGGCCTCTACATGCCGGAGCTGTACCGCCAGGGGGAGGAGAAGGACCGCTGCCTGCGGCTGCTCGGCGCCGGCTACCGGGTGGTGGCGCTGCCGGACGTGATGGTTTTCCACGACAAGAGCGAGAAGGGCCGCAAGCCGGGGCTGGAGCGCTTCTACAACCACCGCAACGACCTGATCCGCGAGGTCGCCCGCTGCCCGGCCGGGATGCTGCCCTGGCGTTTCCTGCGGAGCTGGATCGGCAACAGCTGGAAGAACCTGCGCCACGGCCCGCGCCTGACCGACGCGAAGGTGCTGCTGGCCCTGCCGGAGATCCTGCGGATCGGCCTCAAGCACCGCGCCCCGGTGAGCGCCGACGCCTACCGCCGCTGGCAGCGCCTGGCCGAAACGGCCGCGCCTGGGCGGGCGACGGAGGAAACCCCCGTAGGTTGGGTTAAGCGCCAGCGCAACCCAACATCGCTCGCAAGGTGACGGGTGTTGGGTTTCGCGGGCGCTCAACCCAACCTACGCCTCTTGGGTTGCTTGCCCGTCGGGAATAATTGGGCCGGGGGTCAGCGCGTGATTGACTCCGGGGGGCGACCTCTCTATACAGCGGGGCTCATTTTTTGCCCTGAGATCGAGGAGTAAGGTGCCGTGAAACGCACGTACCAGCCCAGCAAGATCGTGCGCAAGCGCCGGCATGGCTTCCGCGCCCGTATGGCGACTGTCGGTGGCCGCAAGGTGATTGCCCGCCGCCGTTCCAAGGGCCGCAAGGTCCTGAGCGCCTAAGACACGATGGCGGCGCCGGACCGCGGGGTCGGGCGCCTGAAGCGGCGGCCGGAGTTCCTGGCCGTGGCCGGTACACGGCGAAAGCACGTTGCTCCCGGCCTGATCCTGCAGGTGCGCCGACATGACGAACGGCAGCGGCCCGCCCCTGGCGAGCCGCCGATTCGTCTTGGCCTGACGGCGAGCCGCAAGGTGGGCAATGCGGTGGTGCGCAATCGCGCCCGCCGCCGCCTGCGCGAGGCGGCCCGCCAGATCCTTCCCGCCCACGCGGCCCCCGGTCACGATTTCGTGCTGGTGGCGCGCGCCGACACGGCCGAGAGGCCGTGGACGGAGTTGTTGGGCGATCTGGCCGCGGCGCTGAAACGCCTCGGCCTTTGGCGCGACGCGCCTTCAGGCGGGCCAGACGGCGGAACCACCGAGAGGGGGGCCGGCGCATGAGCCCGCTTGCTCTTTTTCTGCGTGCGCTCGTCGTCGGCTACCAATGGACTCTGTCGCCCTTCGTCGGGTGGCACTGCCGATTTCAACCGACCTGTTCCAACTACGCCCTAGAGGCGCTATCTAAGCACGGGGCGATCCGGGGCAGCTGGCTGACCATCCGGAGGCTCCTGCGTTGCCATCCCTGGGGCGGGTGGGGGTACGACCCCGTCCCCGAACCGGGAAAGGCTGACCGCTGCTGTTCGCACGGGCCGGCCGAAGCGGCGCATCGACACACGTTTTCAAGCCGGCCCTGAGGCCGGCGTTCGGCCGCCCTTATGAAAGCAAGGCCAACGGCAACCGGGATGCCATGACCGACCAACGCAACCTCATCCTCGCGATCGCCTTGTCGATCGCCATCCTCCTGGGCTTCCAGTATTTTTACGAGGGGCCACGGGTGCAGCAGCAGAAGCAGGCTGCGCAGCAGGCCGCCCAGACGGAACAGCCGGTCGTGCCCTCGGCGCCCGGAACCGCGCCGGCGACGGCTCCCGGCGCCGCACCGGCCGAGACGGTCAAGGACCGCGCCGCCGTGCTGGCCGAACAGCTGGCCGCCGGGACCCGCGTCAAGATCGACACGCCGGCCCTGCACGGCTCGGTCAACCTGATCGGCGCGCGGATCGACGACCTGACGCTGGCCGACTACCACGAGACCACCGACCCGAAGAGCCCGGAGATCGTGCTGCTGGCCCCGGCCGGCACGCACGACGCCTACTATGCGGAGTTCGGCTGGGTGCCGGAGGACAAGTCCCAGCCGGTGCCGGGCGCCGACACCAAGTGGACCGCCGCCGGCCAGACCCTGTCGCCGGACAAGCCGCTGACCCTGACCTGGGACAACGGCAAGGGCCTGGTGTTCGAACGCACCATCGCCGTGGACAAGAACTTCATGTTCACGGTCACGCAGAAGGTGCGCAACACCGGTTCCGCCCCGGTCCGCCTGCTGCCCTACAGCCTCGTCAGCCGCGCCGGCACGCCGCACACGTCGGGCTACTACATCCTGCATGAAGGCCCGCTCGGCGTCTTCAACGGCAAGCTGAACGAGCACAAGTACGACGAGCTGAAGAAGGCGAGCGCCCCCATTTCCGCCCCGACCACGGGCGGCTGGATCGGCATCACCGACAAGTACTGGCTGGTCTCGCTGGTTCCGGACCAGAAGGAGGAGCTGACCGCCCGCTTCCTCTACACCGCGGCCGGCGCCACCGACCGCTATCAGGTCGACACGCTGGGCCAGGCCGTCGAGGTCGCCCCCGGCGCCACCGTCGAGCAGACCAACCGCCTGTTCGCCGGCGCCAAGCAGGTCCGCCTGCTGGACGAGTATTCCGACAAGCTGGGCATCACCAACTTCGACCTCGCGATCGACTTCGGCTGGTTCTACTTCCTGACCAAGCCGTTCTTCTACGCGCTGGACCTGCTGGGCCGCCTGTTCGGCAACTTCGGCATCGCCATCCTGGTCTTCACGGTGATCGTGAAGGCGGCCTTCTTCCCGCTGGCCAACAAGTCGTATCACGCGATGGCCAAGATGAAGAAGCTGCAGCCCAAGATGCAGGAGATGCGGGAGCGCTTCGGCGACGACAAGGTCCGCCTGAACCAGGAGATGATGGCGCTGTACAAGCGCGAGAAAGTCTCCCCCGTGTCGGGCTGCCTGCCGATCCTGATCCAGATCCCGGTGTTCTTCTCGCTCTACAAGGTGCTGTTCGTGACCATCGAGATGCGGCACGCGCCCTTCTTCGGCTGGATCCACGACCTGTCCGCGCCCGACCCGACCACCATCTTCAACCTGTTCGGTCTGATCCCCTGGAACCCGCCGCAGATGCTGATGCTGGGCCTGTGGCCGATCATCATGGGCATCACCATGTACTTCCAGCAGAAGCTGAACCCGGCACCGCCGGACCCGGTCCAGCAGAAGGTGTTCCAGTTCCTGCCCATCGTCTTCACCTTCATGCTCGCCAGCTTCCCGGCCGGCTTGGTGATCTACTGGGCCTGGAACAACACGCTGTCGATCATCCAGCAGACGATCATCATGCGGCAGGACGGGGTCAAGGCGACCTGACCCTTAAATCCGTGAGTTGAGTGGCATCGACCGCCGGCCAGAGCCTCCCTTGACGGGCGCTGGCCGGCGGTTATGTTTTGGGCCGGTCGAATCGTCCGCGTTCCACATGAAATGCAAATGCGAACCGGCGACCACTTTTCTGCGTCATCCCCGCGAAGGCGGGGATCCAGGCCGTACGAGCACCTTTGTGCACCGTTTTCTGGATCCCCGCCTTCGCGGGGATGACGGAAACAAAATGCAGCGCCAGTGAAAGCTCCCCCATGACCTCTTCCAACACCCCCAGCGTGACGTCCGGCTTCAACGAGGAGGCCCTGGAAGCGGGGCGGCTTCTGTTCGCCAAGGAATGCGACTTCGTCTGGGGCGCCCAGGAGCTGAACCAGCTGCCGGAGGCCGACCTGCCGGAGGTCGCTTTTGCCGGGCGCTCCAACGTCGGCAAGTCCAGCCTCGTCAACGCGCTGACCGGGCGCAAGACGCTGGCCCGCACCTCCAACACGCCGGGGCGCACGCAGCAGCTCAACTTCTTCAACCTGGGCAACCGGCTGAAGCTGGTGGACATGCCGGGCTACGGCTACGCCAAGGAATCGAAGGAGAAGGTCGAGGCCTGGAACGACATGGTCCGGCGCTTCCTGAAGGGCCGCGTCACGCTGCGCCGGGCGCTGGTGCTGATCGATTCGCGCCACGGCCTCAAGCCGAACGACGACGAGATCATGACCATGCTCGACAAGGCGGCGGTGCCCTACGTCGTCGTGCTCACCAAGGCCGACAAAATCAAGGCCAAGGAGTTGGACGACGTGCTGAAGCGCACCGCGCTCGGCCTGAAGAAGCACCCCGCCGCCTTCCCGGAGGTGCACGTCACCAGCTCCGAAAAGGGCCTGGGCATCGCGGAGCTGCGCGCCAGCCTCGCCGCGCTCGCCGCCGAGTAGGGCGGTGAGGTGAGCCCGGTCCTTCTTTTCCTGATCCAGGCGATCCTGCTGATCGCCGGGCCGTTCCTGCTGTGGCGGCTGACCGGGCTGAAGCACGTCGCCCCGATGGTGGTCATCCAGATCCTGTTCGGGATCGCGCTCGGCCCCTCGCTGCTGGGGCGCGTGGCGCCGGAGCTGTGGGGGGCGCTGTTCGCCCCGGCCTCGCTGGCGCCCCTGTCGGGGCTGGCGCTGCTGGCGGTGGTGTTCTTCGCTTTCCTGACCGGGCTGCACCTCGACGTGGCGGAGCTGCGCGGGCGCGGGGCGGCCTTCGTCGGCGTCAGCCTGTCGAGCATGATCGTGCCGACCCTGATGGGCGGCGCGCTCGGCCTGTGGATCGTCGGGGCCTTCCCGGCCATGGCCGGACCGAAGGCCGACCCCGCGCTGTTCGCCGCCGGCTTCGGCATCTGCGTCGGCGTGACCGCCCTGCCCGTGCTGGGCGCCATCCTGCGCGAGATGGGCCTGCTGGAGCAGCGGGTGGGCCGACTGGCGCTGGGCTACGCGGCTGTGAACGACGCGCTGCTGTGGGTGCTGATCACCGGCGTGCTGGCCTGGGCGGCGGGGGGCAACGACGGCAGCCTCGACGGCGTGGCGCAGGTCGCCATCCTGGGCTTCGCCTATCTCGGCGCCACGGAGCTGTTCGCCCGCCCCCTGCTGACCCGCCTGCTGGAGCGCATCGCCCCGGATGGCCGCATCGGCGACACCGCCGTGGTGGTCACCTGCGCGGCGCTGCTGGGCTCCGCCGCGGTGACGGAGCTGATCGGGCTGCACTACATCCTGGGCGCCTTCGTCGCCGGCACGGTCATGCCCCGGCGGCTGGCCGCGGCCATCCTGGACCGGCTGGAGCATTTCGCCACGCTGATCCTGCTGCCCTTCTTCTTCACCCTGACCGGGCTGAAGGTGACCCTGGACCTGACGGCCGCCGCGCAATGGTGGGTCTTCGCGCTGGCGACGGCCACGACGCTGGCGGGCAAGATGCTGGGCACCGCCCTGCCCGCCCGGATGTCCGGCGAAAGCTGGGCCGACGCGTGGCGGCTCGGCACGCTGATGCCCTGCAAGGGGCTGATGGAGGTCATCGTGCTGACCATCCTGCTGGAAGCCGGCGTGCTGTCGGGCGCCTGCTTCTCCGCGATGGTGCTGATGGCGGTGACCGCCACGGCGCTGACCCAGCCGATGACGCTGCTGGTTGGGCGGGTCGCGCAGCTGCGGGTTGCCTGAGGGAGTAGCCTGAGGGAGCGGCCCTTTACTTCGTCCCGCCTCCCTCCTCCGCCTCATCCCCGCCCTTGTCCCGGCGCGGATTGACCGTTCCCTTCCCTTCCTCGATCTTCCGCGCATTCTCTTCCAGCTCGGCCTTGTGGGCCTCGGTGAAGGGGCTGCGCGGCGTCGGCATGATGCGATCGTTCATGGCTTTGTCCTGTTCCCGCAAAATCTTCCTGCAAAATCCTGGGAACCGAGCGGCGCACGGAGGGTTCCCGGCCTGAAAAAGCCCACTAGGCACCCCCTGTGCTTTCCGTTAAAGAGTCCGCTGAACTGTCCACCCCGACGAACGGCATTCCCGTGCAGAACACGACCCGCGACGAGTGGCTCGCCAAGGCCCGCACCCTGTCCGAAGCCCTGCCCTACATGCGCCGCTACGCCGGGCGCACCTTCGTCATCAAGTACGGCGGCCACGCCATGGGTGACGACAGCCTGGCGGAGATGTTCGCGCGCGACATCGTCCTGCTGAAGCAGGTCGGCATCAACCCCGTGGTGGTGCACGGCGGCGGCCCGCAGATCGGGCAGATGCTGCAGCGGCTGGCGATCAAGTCCAGCTTCATCGACGGCCTGCGCGTCACCGACAAGGAGACGGTCGAGGTGGTGGAGATGGTGCTGGCCGGCTCCATCAACAAGCAGATCGTCGCCGCCATCAACAACGCCGGCGGCCGCGCCGTCGGCCTGTCGGGCAAGGACGGCAGCCTGATCACCGCGCGCAAGCTGCGCCGCACCCAGCGCGACCCGGACAGCAACATCGAGAAGGTGCTGGACCTGGGCTTCGTGGGCGAGCCGTATCAGGTGAACCCGGCGATCATCAATTCGCTGACCCAGTCGGACATCATCCCGGTCATCGCCCCCATCGGCTTCGACCGCCAGGGCGACACCTACAACATCAACGCCGACACCGCGGCCGGCGCCGTCGCCTCCGCGCTGGGCGCCACGCGCTTCTTCCTGCTGACCGACGTGGCCGGCGTGCTGGACAAGAACAAGCAGCTGGTGCCGCGCATGTCGCTGGACCAGGCGCGCGAGGCCATCGCCGACGGAACCGCGACCGGCGGCATGATCCCGAAGATCGAGACCTGCATCGACGCCGTCGAGCAGGGCGTGGACGCCGCCGTCATCCTGGACGGCCGGGTGCCCCACGCGCTGCTGCTGGAGATCTTCACCGAAGGCGGGGCCGGCACGCTGATCGGCCGCGAGTAACGTTCAGAAAGGGGACCGGCCCATGTCCGACGTCCGCAAGGACATCCTCCGCCAGATGCAGGCCATCCGCGAACGGATGGACCCGAAGCTGCTGGAGCGCGCCAAGCTGTCGGTCTTCGGCAAGGTCCCCTACGACCGCGACTCCGCCAAGGAGGCCGTCGGCCATTTCCTGGACGCGAAGAAGGACGGCGGCGCCTTCCGCCGCAAGCTCGAAGACGAGCTGCGCAAGGAAGGCGCCGCCCTCGACCTGGGTGAGGATGCCAAGGCGCAGGCGGAACCGGCGCCCCCTCCGAAGCCGCGCCGCATCGGCCGCATCGTCTGACCCCATCATGCTGCACGCCTTCGCCGTCGACGGCGGAACCCTGCACTGGGTCAAGGACGCGGAGGGCGGCCGCACGCCCCTGCCGGTGGAGACCGTCTGGCTCGACCTGCTGAACCCCACGCCGGAGGAGCTGGCCCGCGCCGAGGCGCTGATGGGCGTGCCCCTGCCGACGCGCGAGCAGATGGCGGAGATCGAGGAATCGAGCCGCCTGCGCATCACCCCCGGCGCTGTGCACATGACCGTCATGGCGCTGGTGTGGGCGGACACCGACCAGCCCAAGATCGTTCCGGTCAGCTTCGTGCTGGCCCGCGGGCGCCTCGCCACCATCCATCCCGCCGACCCTCAGCCCTTCCTGGCCTTCCGCCGCCGCGTGACGCACAGCGGTCACACCGCCGCGACGGGCGAGGCGGTGCTGTCGGCGCTGGTGGACGCGATGGTGGAGCGCACGGCCGGCGTTCTGCGCCGCGTCGGACTGGAGCTGGACACCATGAGCAGCCGCGCCTTCCGCGGCCGCACCCTGCGGTCACGCGGCGAGAACCGGGACGACACGCGCACGCTGAAGCGCATCGGCCACACCGGCCATCTGGTCGCCAAAGCCCATGTCAGCCTGTCGAGCCTGGACCGCATGCTGACCTTCCTGGCGCGGGGCGAGGGCTGGACGCCGGCCAAGCCTACGCGGCGCTGGGCGCGCGCCGCCCTGCAGGACGTCACCGGGCTGGACGAATATTCCCGCTTCCTGTCGGGCAAGGTCGGGCTGCTGCTGGACACCACGCTGGGCCAGATCAACGTCGAGCAGAACGAAATCGTGAAGATCGTCTCGATGCTGACGGTCGCGCTATTCCCGCCGACGCTGGTCGCCACCGTCTACGGCATGAATTTCACCGACATGCCGGAAAAGGCCTGGGAGTGGGGCTACCCGATGGCGATTCTGCTGATGGTGCTGTCGGCGGTGGTGCCGATGCTCTACTTCCGGACCCGCCGCTGGCTGTAGCCCGTCACGGCGCTCCGAACAGGGTAGCGACGGGGAGGGGGGCTCAGCCGGCGTGGGACTCGGCCGCCGTCTCGGCGCGCTCGCGGACGATGTGCAGCTTCTCCCGCGTTTGGGAGAGCTTTTCCCGCACCTCCAGCCATTCCTTCAGGATCTTGGCGATCGCGAAGACGAACAGGCCGTGGGCGGTCGTGATCTCCATCCCGATCATGTCCTCCAGCATGGTGTCGAACAGTTCCAACACCGCCGTCAGCAGCAGGAAGGCGGAAATCGCGATTTGGGCGAGGGAGGGCCAGTTGGACAGGAACATCGCGGGAGCTCCGGACACCGAAGAATCGAATGCGTGTCAAATACGACGCGCAATCGTACGCTTTTCGGTAATGTTCCACAACCGGCCCGCTGTGACAACCGCCTCGTTCACAGCAGGGCGAGCAGGACCGCCCAGCCCAGCACCACCAGATTGACCGTGAGGGTCATCGCCATGCCCGGCGAGCGGGCATAGGGATGGACGAGATAGCCGGCCCAGAACAGCAGGCGCCCCGCGACGAACAGCACCGTCGCCAGCACCGGAACGCCGAGGTTGGGCAGCGGGATCTGGGCCACGAGGGCGGCGAGCGCCGGCAGGAAGACCAGCGTCTGTTCCACCGTGTTGCTCAGCACGCGCTGGCTGATGCGGTAGAGGCGCGACTCGGGATCGTCGATGGGGTTAAGGGCGGCGGACCGGGCACGGGCGACCAGCACCCCGCCCACCGTCGCGAACAGCAGGAGCGCCGGCCACACCGCCAGACGCGCCCAGAAGGCCATGCGCGCGCCGGGGTTGGAGATGCCCTCCGGCGGCGCGACCAGGGACGACAGCAGCCACAGCAGAAGCAGCGTGACCACCGCCGCCGACAGGTTGATGGCTGCCGCCAGACGCAGAAGACGGGGCTTCGTTCCGGCGGCGGCCATGGCGTCTTAGCCCAGGCCCTTCTGGCCCATGTCGAGGAACTTCTGGCGGCGCTGGGCGCGCAGCGCGGCGCCGTCCAGCCCGTCCAGCTCGCCCAGCGACTCCTCGATGGCGTCGCCCAGCGCCTTGACGATCTCGGCCGGATCGCGGTGGGCGCCGCCGATGGGCTCGCTCACCACCCGGTCGATGACGCCGAGTTCCTTGAGGTCCTGGCTGATGAGGCGCAGCGCGATGGCCGCCTCCCCCGCCATGTCGGGGTTGCGCCACAGGATCGAGGCGCAGCCTTCCGGCGAGATGACGGAGTAGATGGCGTGCTCCAGCATCAGCACCCGGTCGGCGGTCGCGATGGCGATGGCGCCGCCCGAGCCGCCCTCGCCGATCACCGCGGCCACCATGGGCACGGTCAGGCGCAGGCAGCGCTCGATGCTCTTGGCGATGGCCTCGGCCTGCCCACGCTCTTCCGCCTGGACGCCGGGGAAGGCGCCGGCGGTGTCGACCAGCGAGACGACCGGCAGCTTGAAGCGGTCGGCGAGGTCCATCAGGCGTTGCGCCTTGCGGTAGCCCTCGGGCTTGGCCATGCCGAAGTTGTGGCGCACGCGCGTTTCGGTGTCGTGCCCCTTCTCCTGGCCGATGACCACGACCGACCGGCCGCGGAACCGGCCCAGGCCGCCGATGACCGCACGGTCCTCGGCGAAGGCGCGGTCGCCGGCCAGCGGCGTGAAGTCCTCGATCAGCCCGTTCACATAGTCCAGGCAGTGCGGCCGGTTCGGATGGCGCGCCACCTGCACCTTCTGCGCGGGGGTGAGCTTGGCGTAGGTCTGCCGCAGGAGCTTGTCGACCTTGGTCTGCAGTTTCGAGACCTCGTCGGCGATGTTGATATCGCCGGCGTTGGTCAGGTGGCGCAGTTCCTCGATCTTGCCTTCAAGCTCGGCGATCGGCTTTTCGAATTCCAGGAAGGTTTGCATGCCGGAAGGATCACGGGACCGGAAAAGAAAGGGCGCGGAGGCCGCGGACCGGCCTTGGTAGCACGGCCCGGCGCGGCAACGCCACAGGTTATCGCGAACAAAATCCCGAGACGGTCGTGAGCGACCGCCTCAGCCCGGCCGCCGGTCGCGACGCCAGCCGTCCTCCAACCCGTCCGGGAAGTCTGGATCGAGGGTCTGGTCGAGGGGAAAGGGGCATTCTTCGGGAAACCGGTCCAGCGGCAGGTCAGTTTCGCGGGCGGCCTCGCGGCGGGCAAGCTGGTAGGCCTTGTCGAACAGGGCCGGCAGCTTCGGCGCCAGGCTGGGGTTGTCCTCCAGAACAAGGGCCGCGTTGTCGCGTTCGCGCTGGATGGTGTTGCGCCAGCTCTTGGACCGGCGCTCCGGCTGCTCCCGCCATTTCAGCAGATGCAGCAGGATCAGGCGCAGGCAGCTCCGCAGCCGGTCCGCCTCGCTGCGGCCCATGCTCTCGATCTCCTCGGCGAGGTTTTCCACGTCGACTTCCGACAGCTTGCCGGCGCGCAGAAGCCCGGCCTGCTCCTGCGTCCAGCCGAAGAAGTCTTCCTCGTAGGCGGCGGCGTTGCGTCCCATGTCCAGCCTCCTGGTCTCAGCAGGATATGGTTACGGCGTAACGGCCGCCCAAGGAAGCCCCGGTCACACCCCCTGGGCCACGATGTGGTCGTAGGCCGGCAGGGTCAGGAAATCGACGAAGTCCTTGCGCTCCACGAGGTCGCGGAACATCACGGCGGCTTCCTCGTAGAGGCCCACCTCGAACTTGGCCGCCCCCACGCGGGTCTTCCAGGCGGCCAGCTCCTCCGCGATGATGTCGTCCACCAGTTCCATGGTGACGGCGCGGCCGTCGTCGAGCGCGGCACCGTGGTGGACCCACTGCCAGACCTGGGTGCGGCTGATCTCCGCCGTGGCGGCGTCCTCCATCAGGTTGAACAGCGGCACGCAGCCGATGCCGCGCAGCCACGCCTCGATGTAGCCGATGCCCACCGCGACGTTGTTGCGCAGCCCTTTCTCCGTCTTCGGCCCTTCGGGCACCTGGAGCAGGTCGGCGGCGGCGACGGTCACGTCGGCGCGCTTGCGGTCGATCTGGTTGGGGGTGGGCATGTAGGTGTCGAACACCTCCTGCGCCACGGGGACGAGGCCGGGATGGGCCACCCAGGTGCCGTCATGGCCGTTGGACACCTCCCGCTCCTTGTCGGCGCGGACCTTGGAAAAGGCGGTCTCGTTGGCCGACGGGTCGTCCTTCACGGGGATGTAGGCCGCCATGCCGCCGATGGCCGGGGCGCCGCGCCGGTGGCAGGTCTTGATGGCGAGCAGGCTGTAGGACTGGAGGAAATGGGTCGCCATGGTGACCTCCGCCCGGTCCGGCAGGACGGCGGCGGGGTCGTTGCGGAACTTCTTGATGAAGCTGAAGATGTAGTCCCAGCGCCCGCAGTTCAGGCCGGCGGAATGGTCCCGCAGCTCGTAGAGGATCTCGTCCATCTCGAAGGCGGCGAGAATCGTCTCGATCAGCACGGTCGCCTTGATGGAGCCGTGCGGGATCTTCAGATAGTCCTCGGCCAGCGTGAACACCTCGTTCCACAGCCGCGCCTCGAAATGGCTTTCCAGCTTCGGCAGGTAGAAATAGGGGCCGGAGCCGCGCGCCAGCAGCTCCTTCGCGTTGTGGAAGGCGTAGAGGGCGAAGTCGAACAGCGCGCCGGAGATCGGCTCCCCGTCCAGCAGGACGTGCTTTTCCTCCAGGTGCCAGCCGCGCGGGCGCACCTTCAGCACGGCGGTCTTGTCGTTCAGCCGGTACTTCTTCCCCGACGCCGGGTCGTCGAAGGAGATCGTGCGGCGCACGGCGTCGCGCAGGTTGATCTGCCCGTCGATCACATTGGCCCAGGTCGGGCAGTTGGAATCCTCGAAATCCGCCATGAACAGCTTCGCGCCGGAGTTCAGCGCGTTGATGATCATCTTGCGGTCGACCGGCCCGGTGATCTCCACCCGGCGGTCGAGCAGGTCGTGCGGCAGGGGCGCGATGGTCCAGTCGGCCGCGCGGACCGCCTTGGTCTCCGGCAGGAAGTCGGGCTTGTGCCCGCCGTCCAGCAGGGCCTGGCGCTTGGCGCGCACGTCCAGCAGCCGCAGGCGCTCCGACCCGAAGCGGCCTTCCAGCTCCGCCACGAAGGCCAGAGCGTCCGGCGTCAGGATCTCGTCGAAGCCCGGCTTGATCGGACCCAGGATCTCAAGCCCGGAAATGGTCGTGCCCATGCGGTTTCCCCTGCTTTCGCGCGCTGCGTGCGCAACTCTCCTTGGATCACGGCTATATCACAGGCCGGGTTGGGGCCAAAGCCGCATCGGCGGGACGGGTCGCCGCAGGGGGGACCGCAAATCTATTGTGAACGAACGGTTTTCCGCCGGGCCAGAGGGTGATGCTCGTGGACGACCTGTTTCAGCCGTTCCGTCACCACATGCGTGTAGATCTGCGTGGTGGCAATGTCGGCGTGGCCCAGCATCTTCTGGACGCTGCGCAGGTCGGCGCCGTGGTCCAGCAGATGCGTGGCGAAGGCGTGGCGCAGGACGTGGGGGCTGACCTTCTCCGGGTCGATGCCCGATTCGATGGCCAGCTCCTTCAACAGCTGGGCGAAGCGCTGGCGGGTCAGGTGCCCGTTGGTGGAGCTGCGCGAGGGGAACATGAAGGCGACCGGCCCGTTCTCGCGCCCGGCCAGGATGAAGTGGGTGCGCCAGGGCAGATAGGCGGCCAGCGCGGCGGAGGCCGGTTCCGACAGGGGGACCATGCGCTCCTTCCCGCCTTTGCCGCGCACGATCAGGCCGCGCCCGTCGCGCAGCATGGCGCCCATGGGCAGGCCGACCAGCTCCGACACGCGCAGGCCGGTGGCGTAGAGCACCTCCAGCAGCGCCACCAGCCGTAGCCCCTCCGGCCCGCCGCGTGTCTGGGCGGTGGTGATCATCGCGGAGACTTCGGTCTCGGTCAGGATCTTGGGCAGCGGGCGCCCCTGCTTGGGACTGTCGAGGGCGGAGGCCGGGTCGTCCTTGCGCCGCCCCTCCGACACCAGGAAGCGGTAGAACTGGCGCATGGCCGACAGGCGGCGCGCCAGCGTGCGGGGGGCCGGCTTCTGGCCGTCGCCATTCCCGCCCGCGACATGCTGGTATTCCAGATAGCCGCGCAGATCCTCGGTGTTGGCCGTTTCCAGCGACACGCCGCGCTGGGCTAGCCAGAGGCCAAGGTCGGTGAGGTCGCGCTCGTAGGCCATGCGGGTGTTCAGCGCGGCCCCGCGCTCCGCCGTCAGCATGTCGAGGAAGGCGTCCAGGTGCGGGGAGGCGTTGACCGGGCGCGGCTTGCAGGGGCGCCCGCGCCGCTTCGTCTGGGCCTTGGCCGGCCCGCTCCTGACCGGCGTGTTGGCCGTCTTATTTTTGGGCATTCGGGTCATCCTGCCAGGGCCGCGGCGGCTTCGCGGGCGATGGCGCGGGCATCGTCGTCCAGCCCGACGGCGCGCAGGCTCGCCACGACACGGGCGACCACGACGGGCGAGGTGGCGGCCGGACCGCCTTCCCCCATCAGCAGCAGCGCGGTCAGAACCGTCTCGCCCACCCGGCCGGCGGCGGAGGCCGCGCCCAGCCGCTCCCAAAGCGCGGGGTTGGCGGGCATATTCGGGGGCATGGGGCCGGAGGACGATTCGGCACCATCGGCGGCACGCAGCCACGCCTCCTCCGGCACGGCGACTCCGACCGCCTGGAGCAGGGCGAGCTGCCCGGCCACACGCGCCTTGGCCGTCGAGTCGGCCCCGCGCAGCGCCTCGTCCAGCCAGCCGGTGAGGGCGAGCGCGCCACCGCCCGGCGGCGAGCCCCCGGCGATCACCGACAGCGGCCACAGCCGCGCCACCTCGGCGGTCGGACGGCCGCGCAGGGCGAGGTCGTGCCAGCGCCTCGCCGCGTCGATGCGGCCCAGCGCGAAACAGAGGCGCGCGGCGGCGGGGGCCAGCGCGGCGGCGTCCGGGGTCGGCGACACGGTGTCGAGCAGACCGGCGGCGGCTGCCCCCACCGGGCCGGCCAGAAGCGGCGCATCGACCAGATCGACGGCGAGACGGGCCAGCTCCACCCGCCGGTCGCCGGCCATGGTGGCGAGGAAGGCCTGCTGCACCAGGGCGCGGCTGCGGGCGGAGCGATCGCGCCCGGCCACGTCCTTCAGCCGCAGCAGCTCGTCCCCCTTGGCGGGCACGGCGCGGTAAGCCTCGGCCAGCTGGCGGGCGTCGAGGAACAGGGCGGCCGCCGCGCGCTCGGCGGCGGTCACGCGGGTCGCGGGGTCGGTCGCCGGGTTGGCGGCGATGGCGGCCAGCCGCGCCGGGTCGGTGAGGCTCAGCGAATCGGGCGGCGCGCCGGTCTGGAGCGCGCGCAACGCGGCCAGCGTCAGGGCGCCGGGGTCCTTCAGGCTGAGCAAGCGAGGCGCCGGGCCGCCGGCCATCGCCTCGGCCAGGGCCGGAAAGGCGCGGTCTTCGCCCGGCTGCTCCCGCAGCATGTCAAGCGCGAGGTCCACGGCGCCGCCGTCGCGGGCGCGCAGGCGGCAGAACAGCTCCACCCGCTGCCAGTAGGCGCCGCCGAATCGCTTGGAACGGTCCATCAGGGCCGCGCAATCGGGCGGGCCGGCGAGGAGCTGCGCGTCGGTCAGGGCGCGGGCGGCGGCCTCGTCGGTCAAGCCGTCGGGCAGAAGAGAGGCCAGCTCGGCGGCCCCGCGCGAGTCGCCCATGGCGGCCAGCTTCTCCACCCGCAGGGCGCCGAAGCGGCGCGGCGGAGGCGGCTCGTCGGGGGCGGCCTGGGGCGAGCCCCGGCTGAGCAGCAGGCGGCGCTGCAACGCCTTGGCGGCGGGCGACGGGGTGGCGACCGGCAGTTCCGGCAGCAGGCGCAGCAGGGCCGCGCGCGGCAACCCTTTCCAAGGGTCGGCGCCCAGCCCGGCGGTCCCCGTCAGCGGGCCGGCCCCATCGGGGTCGAGCGGCCCCAGCGTCTCCACTTGCACGGGGGACGGTGGCGCCACCCGCGGCACCACCTCGAAGGAGGGCGGCGGAGCGACGGGCGGCGCGGGCACCGGCTCCGGCGCCTTGCCGCCCAGAGCGGAGGTGGGAGGAGCGGGGGCGGGAGGAGCGGGCGCAGGCGCAGGGGACGGCACCAGCCGGATCGGCGGGCCGACGCGGTAATCCTGCGCCACGGCGGAGAAGACAGTGGAAACGGCGAATGCGCCGGCGGCCGCGACGAAGGTTCGGGCGGCGAGCCGGCGCAGGCGCACGGAAGCTATCCCGGCGTCAGCGGGGGAACCGCTCATCCGGTATGACCTTTTCCACCGTCTTCGACGGTGCCGGCATGTCCCAGGACGCGAGGAACGCCATGCCACCGCCGATGACGAGCAGAAGCAGGACGACAAGAACGGAAATGACCCGGCTCATGGTGATCGGAGACGTGTTTCTGTGGAAGGAACGGCGGCGCTGTATCACGGTCTGCGTCCGTGCGGCTTGGGACAAGGATGCGCTTCATGCTAAAGCATCGCACACGCGTCCGCGCCGCCGGCCCGATGGCCGATGACCGCAGGGTGTACCACTTTAGCCGCAGGGCAGCGTGCCGCGCAACACGCGGTCTTGCGGAACATCCGGATTCGGACGCCGGCCGGCCTCGGGCGTCGCTCGAATCGCATTCGTCATCGCATTTGTCACCAGGGGATTTAGCACCGTCATGACCGCCCGCCCTTCCACCCAGCCGCCCCAGCACACCCTGCCGAAGACCGTCGTGCTGGTCGGGCTGATGGGCGCCGGCAAGAGCGCCATCGGGCGGCGGCTGGCCTCGCGGCTGCACCTGCCCTTCGTCGATGCCGACACGGAGATCGAAGCCGCCGCCGGCTGCACCATCGCGGAAATCTTCGCCCGCGACGGCGAGGCGGTGTTCCGGTCGGTGGAGCGCAGGATCATCGCCCGCCTGTTGACGGAACAGCCGGTGCACATCCTGGCGACGGGCGGCGGCGCCTTCATGGACCCGGAGACGCGCGCGATGATCCGCGCGCACGGCCTGTCGGTGTGGCTGCGCGCGGAGTTGGACGTGCTGCTGGCCCGCACGGCGCGGCGCACCCACCGCCCGCTGTTGAACTCGGGCGACCCGAAGGAAATCCTGCAGCGGCTGATGACCGCCCGCTACCCCGTCTACGCCGAGGCCGACCTGACCGTCATCAGCGACGAGCGCCCGCCGGAAACGACCGTGGAGCTGGTGATCGAGGCGCTGGAGGCGCATTTCGGCATCGCCCTGCCCCACGCCGCCCACCACCGCTGACCCGCGCTTTCGTCCATCCACGCCCCGCCCTTTACGCCTGATCGAGAGTCCGCCATGACCGCCACCGTCACCGACACCGTCCGCCTCGACCTCGGTCCCCGCAGCTACGACATCCTGGTCGGCGACGGCGTGCTGGCCGACTCGGGCGCGCGGATCGCCGCCGTCACCAAGGGCAAGGCGCCCATCGTCGTCACCGACGAGAACGTCGCCCCGCTGCACCTGTCCACGCTGGAAGCGGCCCTGCGCGGCGCCGGGATCGAGCCGACCCAGGCCATCGTCCTGCCCGCCGGCGAGAAGACCAAGGACTTCGCCCATTTCGAGCGGCTGATGGACGCCGTCCTGGAACGCGGGATCGAGCGGTCGGCCGTGCTGCTGGCGCTGGGCGGCGGGGTGATCGGCGACATCACCGGCTTCGCCGCGGCGTCGGCGCTGCGCGGCATCGACTTCATCCAGGTGCCGACCACGCTGCTGTCCCAGGTGGACAGCTCCGTCGGCGGCAAGACCGGCATCAACAGCCGCCATGGAAAGAATCTGATCGGCGCCTTCCACCAGCCCCGGCTGGTCGTCGCCGACACCGCCACGCTCGACACCCTGCCCAAGCGCGAGGTGCTGGCCGGCTACGCCGAGGTGGTGAAGTACGGCCTGATTCGCCTGCCCGACTTCTTCACATGGCTGGAGCAGAACGGCGCACGCGTGGTCGAGGGTGACAGCGACGCCCGCCGCCACGCGGTCACCACCAGCTGCCGCGCCAAGGCCGACATCGTCGGCGTGGACGAGCGGGAGAGCGGCGACCGCGCGCTGCTGAACCTGGGCCACACCTTCGGCCACGCGCTGGAGGCGGCGACCGGCTTCGGGTCGCGCCTTCTGCATGGCGAGGCGGTGTCCATCGGCATGGTGCTGGCCTTCGACCTGTCGGTGCGGCTGGGGCTCTGCCCGGCGGCGGACGCGGAGCGGGCGCGCCGGCATCTGGCCGGGGTCGGCCTGCCGGTCCGACCGACCGACGTGGCGGGCATGGAGTGGGACGTGGACGAGCTGATCCTGTCCATGGCCAAGGACAAGAAGGTGAAGGACGGTCGAATCACCTTCGTCCTGGTGCGCGGGCTGGGCAACGCCTTCACGCTGCGCGACGTCGATCCGGCGGAGGTGCGCGCCCTGCTGGAGGACGCTGTATCCTGCTAAAGATCCACAACCTCCGGCCTTGACCGTTCGGGAGGCAAACTGTCAGAATTCCACATCGTCTCGATTCGGGCATAATCGACCCCGGGTCGCCGACCGAAAGAGGGAGGAAGGACATGCCGAACCGCAAGCTGATGCCGGATGTCATCAAGGACCAGCGGCTGGTCACCCTGCCGCCGGACGCCAACGCCTGCGACGCCGCCGTGATGATGGCGGAGCGCCGGGTCGCCGCCGTTCTGGTCACCGAGGGCCGGGCGCTGAAGGGCATCTTCACCGAACGCGATCTTGCGTCCCGCGTCGTGGCGGCGGGGCGCGACGCGGCCACGACGCGCCTCTCCGACGTGATGACCCCCAACCCCGACACGCTGGGGCCGGACGCCCGCGCCATCGACGCGCTGGAGCTGATGGAGCGCCACCACTACCGCCACCTGCCGGTCACCGCGGGCGGTGAGGCCGGCGGCGAGGTGCTGGGCATCGTCTCGATTCGCGACCTGTTCGCCGTGGTGCGCGCGCATCTGGAGGACGAGATTCGCGACCGCGAAGCCTTCATCTTCGGATCGAACTACTCCGCCAGCGCGGCTCCGTAATGCTGCAATGCGGTGGGGCCGGCTTGACCTGAACGCTGGCCCCACCGATATTCCCTCTGCCCATATTCCTGTAGGCCGTGGCAACACAGCCATTCGAGTTACGTCAAACGTCAGAGAGCCCCATGCCCCTGTCCAAGCCTGCCGAGCGCGAGCCGATCCACACCCGGGAAATCACCTGCCGGGGCTATCGGCGAACCGACGGACTGTGGGACGTCGAGGGCCACCTGACCGATGTGAAGGCCTATGAGTTCCACACGGAGCAGCGCGGCCAGATCCTGCCCGGCGACCCCGTGCACGGCATGTGGCTGCGTCTGACGGTGGACAACGACCTGACCGTTCACGCCGTGGAAGCGGTCACGGAGAAGAGCCCCTACCGCACCTGCGGCGCGGTCATTCCCAACTTCCAGCGGCTGATCGGGCTGAAGATCGGCCCCGGCTGGACCCGCGCGGTGAAGGAACGGCTGGGCGGCGTGCAGGGCTGCACGCATCTGGTGGAACTGCTGGGGCCGATCGCCACGACGGCCTTCCAGACCATCTACCCGATCCTGGCCCGCGAGCAGGCGGAAAAGGCCAAGATCGGCGGCAAGGAAGACATGCTGCGCACCAAGCGCCCGGTGCTGCTGAACACCTGCCACATCTTCGACAGCAACGGCGAGGTGGTGCGCAAGCACTGGCCGGACCATTACACCGGCGACGCCGACAAGACGGCGGACGCGGCCGACTGAGGGCCGCGACCCCTCCCCAACTCCCCCGCGCAGCGGACGGGACGTTCGGGAGGGGCGAAGAAATGGGTCTTACGACTCGTAAACGGCGCGGGGCGCGGCGTCGAACCCCGTGACCTTGCCTGTCGGGAAGCCCGGAGGGGTGCCTGCGGCAGCGGTGCTTTCGCCCGCACCCTGGTCCAGTTCGTCCTGCGGCAGCTCGAACGGCGTGCCGACGAACGGATCGCCACCGCCGTGGCCGGCGCGGGAGTGGCCGTCCTCCGTGCAGGCCCGCCGGAAGTAGGCGGCGATGAACACCCGCACGGCGGAGGTGAGGGTCACCTCCACACCGTCGGCGGGCACGCCCTTGCGGCGCGCCTGCTCGTCGATGCGCTCCTTGATCTGGGTGCAGAGCTTGTTGACGGTGAGCCCCTCGCGCCGCGCGATGTCCTCCAGCGCGTCCCACATGGACGGTTCCAGCCGCATGCTGGTGCGGTGGCCGGCCACCATGATGTTCATGCTCTTCAGCGGTTCCACACCCATGTTGGGCACGGAGTTCACACGCTTCTTAGGCCCACGCTTCGCCATCCGCCGCCCTCTCCACGAAGCCGCCGGACGACGCGCGAGGGGTGCGTCGGCCACGGCGCGATAAATGGTTGCATGTGTCGCACTGTACTAAATACCGCGAGAATTGCAACCATGCCCGCATCCGAACTATGCTCTTTGGCAGAAAAGGACGCCCAGTAGTTGCATGCCTATGTATGCATTTTCCGTTGGCCCTTTTCGCAGTCGAGCGGGCGGCGGCCCGGCTTTCTAGTCGGCCTTTCTTATTGACGCGCCTCGTCCGGGGTCAGCGTGGTCAGCCCGAGCGCGTGGATGCGCTCCGCCATTTCTTGGGCGAGCAGGCCGTAGACCATGCGCTGGCGCTCCACCCGCGACCGGCCGGCGAAGGCGGACGAGACGACGGTGACGTGGAAATGCGTTTCGCCTTCCGGGCGGGAGCCGGCATGGCCGGCGTGGCGGCCGGACTCATCGACGACGTCCAGGCGCTCCGGCGCCAGCGCCTCGGTCAGCTTCTGGCGGATGCGGGTGGCGTATTCCATGGGGGTTTCTCCTGTCGGTGTGCGCCGTTGAGGTGGGGCCGCGAATCGGCCCCTGTCAAGGCTGTGTCAAGGCTGTGTCAAGGCGGGCGATGTCATGGGACCCGCCCCCTTGCGTGCGCTTGCCAGAGTGGGTGCCTCTTCCCATACTTCGACAATGAGCAAGCAGCGTCCCCGATACGACTTCAGCAGCTTCGACCGGTCCCGCGCCGCGACGCGCGCGTGCGACCATCCGGGCTGCGCGGGCGAGGGCGAATACCGGGCTCCGAAGAGCCGGCGCCAGCTCAACGACTACTACTGGTTCTGCCTGGACCATGTGCGCGAGTACAACCGCGCCTGGGACTATTACGCCGGCATGAAGCCCGAACAGATCGAGGAGGAGGTCCGCCGCGACACCACCTGGCAACGGCCGAGCTGGCCGCTGGGCTTCTGGGGCGTGCAGGAGAAGTTCCTGCGCGACCGCGCCATGCACGGCTTCAGCTTCGAATTCGGGCGCGAGGCCGGCCAGGGCGCGTCGGAGGAGCAGAAGCAGCGCCGCCAGGCCGCCCGCACCGCGGAGGAGGAGGCGCTGGTGGTGCTGGATCTTGCCCCGCCGGTGGACTTCCCGCGCATCAAGGCCCGCTACCGCGAGCTGGTGAAAATCCACCATCCCGACGCCAACGGCGGCGACAAGTCCGCCGAGGAAAAGTTGAAAGAGATCAATCAGGCCTACAACACTCTAAAAGCCTGCTATGGTGTATGAACCCTGACGGTTGGGCCGGATCCGTTCGGCCGGGCCGCACCCGACCACAGACACTCGCTGGAACGACAAGAACCTCCCATGCCTTCTCAAGGAGCCACGCAGGCCAGCTCGGCCCTGTTCGACCACGTTCCCGACATCACCCTGTCGGTGCGTCAAGTCTTCGGCATCGACAGCGACATGCAGGTGCCGGCCTTCAGCCAGCGCACGGAACACGTGCCGGACATCGACGAAGCCTACCGCTTCGACCGGGACACGACGCTCGCCATCCTGGCGGGCTTCGCGCACAACCGGCGCGTCATGGTCCAGGGCTATCACGGCACCGGCAAGTCCACCCACATCGAGCAGGTGGCCGCCCGCCTGAACTGGCCGTGCATCCGCATCAACCTGGACAGCCACATCAGCCGAATCGACCTGATGGGCAAGGACGCCATCGTGCTGCGCGACGGCGTTCAGGTGACGGAATACCGCGAAGGCATCCTGCCCTGGGCGCTTCAGCACGCCTGCGCGCTGGTCTTCGACGAGTATGACGCCGGCCGCCCGGACGTGATGTTCGTCATCCAGCGCGTGCTGGAGGTCGAGGGCAAGCTGACCCTGCTGGACCAGAACCGCGTCATCCGCCCCCACCCGGCCTTCCGCCTGTTCGCCACCGCGAACACCGTGGGCCTGGGCGACACCACCGGCCTGTATCACGGCACGCAGCAGATCAACCAGGGTCAGATGGACCGCTGGAACATCGTGGCGACCCTGAACTACCTGCCGCTGGACGCCGAGGTGAAGATCATCGCCGCCAAGGTGCCGGAATACGGCGACGAGGCGGGGCGCAAGACCGTGGCCTCCATGGTCCGGCTGGCCGACCTGACCCGCGCCGGCTTCATCAACGGCGACATCTCCACCGTGATGAGCCCGCGCACGGTCATCACCTGGGCCGAGAACGCCAAGATCTTCAACGACGTCGCCTTCGCCTTCCGGATCACCTTCCTGAACAAGTGCGACGAGGTGGAACGCCCGACGGTGGCCGAATACTACCAGCGCTGCTTCGGCGTGGAGCTTCCGGAGACGGGGGTGCAGGCGAACCTGGTGTAAGTGGCCGGTCCGTTGGTCCGGAAGCACTCAATCTTCACGGATTTCACGGATTTGGACACGGATTTCACGGATGAGGGTTAGGCTGGATCAACAGACGGAGGCATTGACCGAGTGCATCATTGGAGCCGCTTTCGAGGTTTTCAACGCGCTTGGGCAAGGCTTCGTCGAGCTGGTTTACCAGAACGCCCTCGTCCATGAACTCCGCAGCCGCAATCTCGATGTCGGCATGGAGGTGCCGTTCGGCGTTTCCTACAAGGGAATGAGCGTCGGAACCTATTTCGCCGACATCGTGGTCGAACATCAGGTCATCGTCGAATTGAAGGTCGCGGAGGCTATTGCCCAACCGCACATCAAGCAGGTGGTGAATTATCTGCGGGCGAGCAAAATGCCGGTCGGGCTTTTGCTCAACTTCGGAACACCGAGCCTGACCGTCCGGCGTGTGCTCCCTTGAGGAAAAAATCCGTGTAATCCGTGCTCAAATCCGTGAAATCCGTAAAGCCCCTGTAGTTTCCACCCCTGCCGACAGCCCGCCATGACCGAACGCGAAAACCCCGTCGAAGCCTTCAAGCGCTCCACCGCCGCCACGGTGCGCGCCCTATCGCGGCGGGCCGATGTGCAGGTGGGCTTTTCCACGGAGCCGCCGGGCGTGGCCGGGCTGCGCGTGCGCATCCCCACCCCCGCGCGCGACCTGAACCCGCAGGACGTCGCCACGCTGCGCGGGGCCGCCGACGCGGTGTCGCTGCGGCTGCGCTTCCACGACAACGCCATCCATCTCCAGCGGATGCCGCTGGGCGATTCGGCCCGCGCCGCCTTCGATGCCATGGAGCAGGCCCGTTGCGAGGCGCTGGGCGCCCGCCACATGCCGGGCATCGCCGCCAACCTGGAAGCCGCGCTGGACGAGCGCTACCACAAGCAGGGCTTCGACCGGTTGGAGGAGCGCGAGCAGGTTCCGCTGGCCGAGGTGCTGCGCCTCGTCGCGCGCGAGGCCATGACCGGCGCCACCCCGCCCCCGGCGGCCAGCCACGCCGTGGATCTCTGGCGCAACTGGATCGAGGAGAAGCTGGGTAAGGATCTGCACGGCCTGGCCCAGCACATGGGCGACCAGGACTCCTACGCCCGCGCCGTCCGCAAGCTGCTGGCCGAACTGGACATGGAGGTCGGCAACGAACCGGAGGACGAGCAGGAGCCCGAGGAGGACGAGCGCCAGTCCGACGAGGACGAGAACGAGCCCAACAGCGGCCAGTCCCAGGGCTCCGAGGACGTCCAGACCCAGTCCGAATCGATGACCTCTCCGGACATGCAGGAGTCCGACCAGGGCGAGCAGGCCGAGGAAGGCACCGGCGAGGACGGCGACACCGAGATGGGCGAGGGCGAAGGTGCCGAGGAGCCGGCCGGCCCCGGCCAGCCCTGGCGCCCGGAGTTCAACCGCCGCAACGAGCCCGATCCCAACGCCTACAAGCCCTTCACCACCCAGTTCGACGAGGTGGTGGACGCCGCCGACCTCTGCGATCCGGACGAGCTGGCGCGGCTGCGCCACATGCTGGACCAGCAGCTGCAGCACCTCCAGGGCGTGATCTCCAAGCTCGCCAACCGCCTGCAGCGCCGCCTGCTCGCCAAGCAGCAGCGCAGCTGGGAGTTCGACCTGGACGAGGGCATCCTGGACGCGGCACGCCTCGCCCGCATCGTCGTCAACCCAGTCCTGCCCCTCTCCTTCAAGAAGGAGAAGGAGACGGACTTCCGCGACACGGTGGTGTCGCTGCTGATCGACAATTCCGGCTCCATGCGCGGCCGGCCGATCTCCATCGCCGCCATGAGCGCCGACATCCTGGCCCGCACGCTGGAACGCTGCGCGGTGAAGGTGGAGGTGCTGGGCTTCACCACCCGCGCCTGGAAGGGCGGGCAGGCCCGCGAAAGCTGGATCGCGTCCGGCAAGCCGGCCAACCCCGGCCGCCTGAACGACCTGCGCCACATCGTCTACAAGGCGGCCGACCAGCCCTGGCGGCGCGCGCGCAAGAACCTGGGCCTGATGCTGCGCGAAGGCATCCTGAAGGAGAACATCGACGGCGAAGCGCTGATGTGGGCGCACAACCGCCTGATCGGCCGGTCGGAGCAGCGCCGCATCCTGATGGTCATCTCCGACGGCGCGCCGGTGGACGATTCGACCCTGTCGGTCAACGCCGGCAACTATCTGGAGCGCCACCTGCGGCAGGTGATCGAGTACATCGAGACGCGCTCACCGGTCGAACTGGTCGCCATCGGCATCGGCCACGACGTCACCCGCTACTACCGCCGCGCGGTCACCATCGTGGACGCGGAGCAGCTGGGCGGCACCATGATGAACAAGCTGGCCGAACTGTTCGACGAGGACGACCGCCGCGGCGGGGGCCGCGGTCCCTGGCGGTGAGCCGAAACGAAAACGGCGCGGGAACCCCCCGCGCCATTTTCGTTTGAAGCCGAGCAAGGCCCGCTTACTGCAAACTCCGCTGCATCTCTTCGAAGTTGCGGGAGAAGCCGTTCAGCGGGAAGTCGATGTCGCGCTTGCCGGCGCGCAGGAAGTTCACGCGCACCAGCACCGTGGAGCCGTTGCGGAACTGGTCCACCACGCGGCCCGACACGAAGTTCGGGAACATGCACATGTTCAGCGTGGCGATCTGCGTCTCGATGCGCGGCTGACGGTCCACGCGGATGGCGCAGCTTTCGATCATGCCCTGGCTGGTCGTCAGGAACAGGTGGTAGTCGTTGCCGGTCGGGATGACGCTGAGACCGACGAAGCCGACCTCCTTCCCGTCGTCGAACAGGCGGTAGTTCATCAGGCGGCAGACCTTGGTGTCGGTCATGCGGTCGATGTCGCAATGGTTCGACCACGCCCCTTCCGGCCCGAACTCGGCGGCGGACTTGGAGAAATCGACGGCGGAGGCCGGCGCGGCGGCGATCGCGGACAGCAGAGCCGCACCAAAAGCGAAGAGAACTGTCCAACGCATCGTCTCGGCCCCTTGCCATCGCGGAATGTTGCGGTCGGGCGGCAACTCGCCCGCCGGGATTATAGGCATACCCCAAAGTGGAACAAGCCTTTCGGGGAACCCGCCGGCAGTTACCAGAGGCGGCTACCGGGAAAAGACGGCCGCCGCGACCGATTCGAGAAAATCGTCGTCGGACTGCTGGTTGCCGTTCGTCAGGAAGATCAGCGCCGTCTGCCGGTCGATGTAGTAGCGGACGTCCGCTTCGAATCCGTCGTAGCGGCCCGTGTGCCCGGCGGAGCGGCCCCACCGGTCCGTCGAGAGCGCCAGCCCGAGCCCCTGCCCTTCCTCGTTTTCCGACGGGACCAGCATGCGTTTCAGCATCGCCGGGCCGAGCAGGCTCCCATCGCGGAACAGGGCGAAGAGGAAGCGTTCCAGGTCGCCCGCCGTGGTGACCAACGGCCCATCGCCGGTCGTCGCGGCCCAGCAGGCCCGGCTGACGTCGCCATCCTCGGTGTAGCCGTGGGCGAGCCGGCGATCGCGCGGGTCGGCGCCGACGGTCGTGGCGCTCATGCCCGCACGACCCAGCACACGCCGCTCCAGCACTTGAGCGAAAGGGGCACTGTCCGCCACCGACGCGATGTGGCCCAGCAGGACGTAGTTGCTGTTCGAATAGTCGTAAAGACCGCCCACGGGTCCGGTCGCCGGCTCGCCATTGGCGAAGGCCAGCAGGGTCGCCGCGTCGCGCCTTTGGTCAGGACGGGCCTGCTCCTCCTCCGCGTAGGCGTCGGTGATGTAGTCGGGAATGCCCGAACTGTGGTCGAGCAGGTTGACCAGCCGAGCCCGCTTGGCGTTGGCAAGCCCGCCGAGCGGCAACGCCCCCACCGAATCGCGAATCGGCCGGTCCAGCGCCAGACGCCCCTCCTCGACCTGCTGCAACACGGCGACCGCCGTCGCCATCTTGCCGGCCGAGGCGACGTAGAAGCGTGTGCCCTCCTCCACCGGCACGCGCCCCCGCCGGTCGGCGATCCCGGACACGACGACCTGCCGCCCGTTCGGCCCGGAGACGAGGAGGATGCCGCCGTCCAGCTCCTCCGCTTGCAGGAAGCGGTCGAGCATGCCCTGAAGGCGCTCGTTGAGGGTCCGCGCGGGCGCCGTGGCCGGCCATAGCGCCACCACCAGCAGGGTTGCGGACAAAGCGGCCCTGATCACCCCGCGGCCCCGGCCGCGCCAACCATCCTTGTGCATACCGTGCCCCGCTCCCCATGCTCCCGTTGGTCCGGAGCGGGATCATAGGCCGCCGCGTCGGATCGCGCAGCGTCGTCGTTTCCCGCCGGGCGCGGCGGTTCGGCGCGGGTAATTTGCGAACGTTTCTCATTCGCGCTTGACAGCACCAACGCCCTGCCGCCAAGGTGCGCATGAGAACGCTTCGCATTTGCGGAGCCGAGACGCGGGACATCGGGAGTCACTGAGGATGCACATCGGATCGCGCGGCGCGCTGGCCGCCACCTTCGCAGCCACGCTGCTCGCCGCCTTCGGCGCCACCGCGACGGCCGGCGCGGCTGAGGTGAACATCTATTCCTCGCGCCACTACGACGTGGACAAGGCCCTCTACGACACCTTCACCAAGCAGACCGGCATCAAGGTCAACCTGATCGAGGGCAAGGAAGACGAGCTGATCGAGCGCATCAAGACCGAAGGCGCCAACAGCCCGGCCGACGTGCTGATCACCGTGGACGCCGGCCGCCTGTGGCGCGCGCAGGAGGCCGGGCTGCTCCAGCCGACCCGCTCCAAGGCTCTGGAAGCCGCCGTCCCCGCCCACCTGCGCGAGCCGGAAGGCTATTGGTTCGGCATCTCCAAGCGCGCCCGCGTGCTGGTCTACAACAAGGCCACCGTGAAGCCGGAGGAACTGGCAAGCTACGAATCGCTGGCCGACCCGAAGTGGAAGGGCCGCCTGCTCGTCCGCTCCTCCAGCAGCGTCTACAACCAGTCGCTGGTCGGCTCGCTGCTCGCCGCCCATGGCGAGAAGGCGACGGAGGACTGGGCCAAGGGCATCGTCGCCAACATGGCCCGCAAGCCGCAGGGCGGCGACAGCGACCAGATCAAGGCCGTCGCCGCGGGCGAGGGTGACGTGGCCGTGTCGAACACCTACTACTTCGCGCGCTTCGCGGCCTCCACCAAGCCGGAGGACAAGGCCATCGCCGACAAGCTGGGCGTGGTGTTCCCCAACCAGGGCGACCGCGGCACGCACGTCAACATCTCCGGCGCCGGCGTCGCCAGGAACGCGCCGAACAAGGCCGCCGCGGTGCAGTTCCTGGAGTATCTGATCAGCCCGGACGCCCAGCGCATGTTCACCGAGCAGAACTTCGAATACCCCATCGTCGCCGGCGCGCCGACCGTGCCGGTCCTGACGGGCTGGGGCAGCTTCAAGGAAGACCCGCTGAACGCGGCGGTCTACGGCAAGAACAACGCCGAGGCCCTGAAGATCATGGACCGCGCCGGCTGGAAGTAAGCCACCAACCGGCGTTGCAAGAGGGGCGCATCCCAGCGGTGGGGATGCGCCCCTTTTCTTTTGGGCGGTTCAGAACCGTCCTTCCTCGAAGTCGCGGTAGGCCTGCATGACCTCCTCGCGGCTGTTCATGACGAAGGGACCGCCCCAGGCGACCGGTTCGCCGATGGGCTTGCCGGACAGCAGCAGGAAGCGCGCGCCGGACGGGCCGGCGGTGGCTTCCACCCGGTCGCCCTCGCCCAGCACCACCACGCGCGGACCGCCCAGGCGGCCGGGCGAGCCGGGCACGGCGATGGAGCCCTCGAACACCACCAGCGCGGCGGTGTGGTCGGCGGGGACCGATTCGGCGAAGGTGGCGCCGGCCGGCAGCCGCACGTCGAAATAGCGGGCCTCGGTCGGGCCGGCCTGGATCGGGCCGGCGGTGCCCTGCCCCGTCGTGCCGGCGATCACCGTGACGGTCGCGCCGTCCGCGCGCGTCTCCACCGGGATGTGGGCCGCCGGAAATTCCTGGTAGCGTGGCTCCGACATCTTCAGGCGGGCCGGCAGGTTGATCCACAGCTGGAAGCCCTTCATCAGGCCTTCGGTCTGCTCCGGCATCTCGGAATGGATCACGCCGCGCCCGGCGGTCATCCACTGCACGCCGCCGGTCTCGATCACGCCCTCATGGCCGTGGTTGTCCCAATGGCGCATGCGGCCGGCCAGCATGTAGGTCACCGTCTCAAAGCCACGGTGCGGGTGGTCGGGGAAGCCGGCGAGATAGTCCTGCGGCTCGTCCGACCCGAAGAAGTCCAGCATCAGGAACGGGTCGAGCATGCGCAGGCGCTGCGTGCCGACCATGCGCGTCATGCGCACGCCGGCCCCGTCGGACGCCTCCACGCCCTCGACGGCGGCCAGGACGGGGCGGATGGTTGCGGCGCTCATGGACTCCTCCTCAGGCGTTCGGACTGAGGAAGAGGTAATCGTCCCGGGCTCTTGGATAAAGGATTGCCGACGCGCAACACCGTTGTCCGCGGCGCAACAGTATCACTCGTCGGCTTGGCCGGGGCGGGAACGGCCGATGGACAGGCTCAGCAGGATCACCGGCAGGATGCCGACCGCGACGATGGCGAGCGCCCCGGTCGCCGCCTCGGTCAGCCGCTCGTCGGAGGCCAGCGTGTAGACGCGCACGGCCAGCGTGTCGAAGTTGAAGGGCCGCACGATCATCGTCGCCGGCAGCTCCTTCATCACGTCCACGAAGACCAGCAGGCCGGCGGTCAGCAGGCTGCCCCACATGATCGGCGCGTGCACCCGGATCAGCGTCCGTCCGGCGGTCTGGCCCAGCACGCGGGCGGCGAAGTCCATGGTCGGGCGGATTTTCCCCAGGCTCGCCTCGATGGTGTTGAAGGACACGGCCAGGAAACGCACCAGATAGGCGAACAGCACCGCCGCGATGGTGCCGCTGAGCAACAGCCCCGACGAGACGCCGAAACTCTGCCGCAGGAAGCCGTCGATGGCGTTGTCCACCCGCGCGAAGGGGATCAGCACGCCGACCGCGATGACCGAGCCCGGAATGGCGTAGCCCATGGCCGCCACGCGCACCGCCCCCTTCAGCAGCGGCGTCGGGCGCAGTCTCTGCCCGTAGGCGAGCACCAAGGCCAGCGCCACGGCTAGCACCGCCGCCAGCGCGGCCAGCGTAAAGCTGTTGCGCGCCAGCGTCAGGAACATCGCCCCGAAGGCCGCGTCTCCCGCCGTCAGCGCCATGCGCACCAGCAGCCCCGCCGGCAGCACGAACCCCAGCAGCAGCGGCAGCCCGCAGGCGACCAGCGCGGCGGCGGCCCGCCAGCCGGTCAGCCGGTGCTTCGGCAGGCGGCGGTAGCGCGTGGTGGTGTGGTGGTAGCGGGCCTGCCGGCGCGACCAGCGCTCCATCAGCAGCAGCACCAGCACGAACCCCATCAGCACGGCGGCGAGCTGCGCGGCCGCCACCGGCTGGCCCATGGCGAACCATGTGCGGTAGATGCCCGTGACGAAGGTGTTCACGGCGAAATACTGGACCGTCCCGAAGTCGGCCAGCACCTCCATCAGCACCAGCGCCAGCCCGGCGACGATGCTGGGCCGGGCCAGCGGCAGCGCCACCGTGAAGAAGCTGCGCCACGGCCCCCGGCCAAGCGTACGGCTGACCTCCAGCACGCACACGGACTGTTCCAGGAAGGCGGCGCGGGACAGCAGATAGACGTACGGGTAGAGCACCAGCGTCATCATCGACGCGGCTCCTTCCAGCGTACGGATGTCCGGAAACCAGTAATCCCGCCGCGTCCAGTGGAACGCCGCGCGCAGGGCGGTCTGCACCGGGCCGACGAACTGGAGCAGGTCGGTGTAGACGTACGCCATGACGTACGCCGGCACCGCCATCGGCAGCAGCAGCGCCCATTCCAGCACCCGGCTGCCGGGAAAGCGGCACATGGTGACCAGCCACGCGGTCCCCACCCCGATCACCAGCGTTCCCACGCCCACCCCGACCACGAGGCGCACGGTGTTCAGCAGATACTCCGCCAGAACCGTGTCCACGAGGTGCTCCCACACGCCGTCGGTGGGGATGAAGACGCGGCTGAGGACCGCCAGCACCGGCAACGCCACCAGCGCGGCGATCAGCAGCGTCGCGACCGTCCAGCCGCTGACGCGGAGGCGGAAGGCCAAGGCGCGCGGGGCGCGGATCTGGTCGAGGCTGTCGGTGGTCACGGTGAGGCACGTCCGTGGGAGTGGAGGTGCCCCATCGTCTCACACAATGAGAATAAGTCGCAATGGCGATAGGCCGGTCCCCGCCCTCCTCGTGAGGACCGGGCGGGAACGCGGCTTTCGGAACGCCTACTTGGTGCCGAACATGCGGTCGCCGGCGTCGCCGAGGCCGGGGACGATGTAGGCATCCTCGTTCAGATGGCTGTCGAGCGAGGCGGTGAAGACCTTCACGCGCGGGTGCGCGGCGGCGAAGACGCGCATGCCCTCGGGTGCGGCGACCAGCGCCATGAAGCGGATGTTCTCGTCGTCCACGCCGTGGCGGTTCAGCACGTCGCAGGCGTGCACGGCGGAATTGCCGGTCGCCAGCATCGGGTCCACCACGATGAACAGGCGCCCTTCCGCCTCCGGCAGCTTCACCAGATATTCGTGCGGCATCTTGGTGTCGTGGTCGCGGTAGAGGCCGATGTGCCCCTCGCGCGCCGACGGCACCAGCTCGTGCAGGCCCTGCGCCATGCCGAGGCCGGCGCGCAGCACCGGCACGATGGCCAGCTTCTTGCCGGCGATCACCGGCGCGTCCATGGGCTGGAGCGGCGTCTCGATCCGCTCGGTCGTCAGCGGCAGGTCGCGGGTGATCTCGTAGCCCATCAGCAGGGAGATCTCGCGCAGCAGCGTGCGGAAGCCGCCGGTGGACCGCTCCTTCGCCCGCATCAGCGTCAGCTTGTGCTGGATCAGCGGGTGGTCGAGGATGAACAGATTGGGAAATTCAGGAATGGTGTGCATGGATTCCGTGCCGGACCTGGACGTCACGGTGATCCTACCCCGCCGGCCCGCCTCCGGCCAAGCCGCCCATAAGCGGGGTCAGCTTATCGGGGAACTCGGCGGTGGACTCAGCGATGGCTGACCGGGGCAGTCACCGGCTGGTCCAGGCCATAGCGGATCACGCGGTTGCGGCCGGAATTCTTGGCTTGGTAGAGCGCGCGGTCGGCGCACACCACCATCTCGTCCACCGGCACGTCCAGTTCCGCCTCCACCAGCCCGAAGGACGCGGTGACCGAGATGGAGCGGCCGTCCGGCAGGATGACCGGCGACGCCATCAGGTCCATGCGCAGCCGGTCGATAACGCGGAAGCCCTCGTCGATGTTGGCTTCCTTCAGGCAGATCAGGAATTCCTCCCCGCCCATGCGGAAGGCCTCGTCGAAGCTGCGGACGCCCCGGCTGATCGCGGCGGCGGTGGCCGCCAGCACGCGGTCGCCGATGTCGTGCCCGTAGGTGTCGTTGATGCCCTTGAACTTGTCGATGTCGCAGATCGCGATGCAGAAGGCCTGCCCGGCGCGGCGGAAGCGGTTCATCTCGCTCTCCAGCGCCTCCTGCATGCCGCGGCGCGTGCGCAGGCCGGTCAGCGGGTCCAGCCCGCTGGCGGCGGCCCCGAAGGCGCGCTCCACCCGGCGGATTTGCAGGATGAACTCCTCGAAGCGGCCCATCACCGCCTCATACTCCGACTCGGTCGGCGCGTCGCCGTCGGCGGCCTTCAGCAGCACCAGCTTGGCGTGGCGGTGCATCTGCTCGTGCAGGGTGACCAGCTTGCGCACCGCCGGCTGGTGAACGAGATCGTCCTTGCGGGCCGCCACGCACCACGCCGCGAAGGACGCCGGCGCCGACACGCGCATCCCCCCCTCGCCGCCGCGGAAGAAGGCCGCGCGGTGCCACTGGCCGATCCAGCACACATGCTCGTCGAGCACGATGCCAAGGCTCTCGGCCGGGGAAAGCGAGTCGGTCGAGTCGGTCATAAGCGTTCCGTGGCCTTCCCGGAAAAGTGAGCCGCCGCCGCGCACGGCGAACAGCCGCTATCTTAGACGCACGCACGCGAGCATATCATGCGACGAAGATAAGGCCGACCATTTGACGCAAAGATGAGGTGTCCGGCAAGTTTTCCGGTCGCACAGTTCCCCCCATCGCAAGCTCCCCTCCCGCCCCGGCGGAGGGACTGTTGTGCATCGTTGTGCATCGTTGGGCGGATTGTGCAGTGAGCACCCGCTGCACAATGGACAGGATCGGCCCTTTTGCGTTCCCGTTCAATGGCATGGCGCCATTTGTGCGTACACGTCCTATGTGCGCCTTCTGCACAACGGCGCTCAAGACCATCGGGGTGGAGGCACGCGCACCGCGCCAACCATCGTCAGGCGCGGCGGTCACAAGGCGGAATTCGGTCGATGATGGGACGAGAGTATCGGAGCCGCCAAAACGAATCAAGAACGTGAGGGACGACCGCTGGTGTGATCGCATTTGGCCGTAAAGCCCTCTCCCCTCCGGGGAGAGGGTGGCCCGGAGGGCCTCTCGCGCGAACGAAGTTTGCGCTGTCGGCGTCAGGCGAAGAGGAGCTTCGCCGAGAGCCGGTGAGGGGGTCCCGCCATGTTGGTACGTCCGGCAAAAGCGCACCCCCCTCACCCTAACCCTCTCCCCGGAGGGGAGAGGGAATTGAAAGGCGATTGCGCCGCCGTCAGCGGGTGCCGGGTCCCTTCTCGCGGGATTCCCAAGGCGGCAGTTCCGCCCCCTTTCCGAGGCCGGGGATGTTGACACTCGCGGCGTAGCGGCGCGAGTCGTACATGTATTTCGGCCAGTCGACGCCGGTCTTGTCGAGGAGATTGCTCAGCTTGTCCTTCGCGGCCATTTCCTTGTCCGAGACGAGCTTGTCGCCACGGTAATCGTCCTCCCCAAGATCGAGCTGTTTGAAGCGCTCGAAATTGATCCGGAAATGAGCCTGCGCCAGTTCGCCGAGTTCATCGGAATTGCTTTTTCCGTCGTCCGGATCGTATTTGGCGCGGATCGCCGCCTCCTTTTCCCGGATGCCGTCCATCGTTTTCATGAGGGCGTCCATCGCCTCGGGAGTATCGATCCCGCGGTTCCGGTTCTGGGCGTATTCGCCGAAGACGCCGTAAAGCTCCGCGTCCTTCGCGTCCTCCGCCTTTCGAACTTCCTGGCCCCGGGCGCTCAAGGCCTTCTGCTCGTCGTTCGGGGCCGCCTCGCTCATGAAGCGCCCGAACAAGGCGAAGGTCGCTTCGGCCCGTAGGCCAAGGTTGACCTCCTCCGCCGAGATCATCTTGGTCTTGACCAGATCCTCCAGCTTCCCCCGGACCTTCTTGTCGAGATGACCGAACAGGTCGGCGGCCTTGCCGGTCAAAGCCTTGCCCAGTTCGCTGACCTCAACTTGGTCGGTCTTCGCGGCGGCCTTGGGCTTGGCGACGGCCTTGAAGTGTTCCGACGAATCGGCGGACGCGGTCTTCCACGGCGATCCGGACTTGGGGGCGACTTGCCCGCTCGTTGCCGCAAACAGCTTCGTCGCGTCGATCGCCATGCCCGCCCCGCACACGTTGAAGAGAGATCGTCTCCGCACACGATATGCGAGAACCGGCGGGCCGTCAAAAATGCATGGTAATTTTCTGCAACCCGCGCGATGAAAAATTGCCGCACCGCCGCGCGGGCAACGGTGCGGAGGTCCGTGACTCCAGCCCTACAGCGCGGCGACGGTGCCCAGGAAATCGCGGATCAGCGCCGGGTCCTTGTGGCCGGGACGGCTTTCCACGCCGGAGGAGACGTCCAGCGCCGTGGCGCCGGTGACCCGCACCGCCTCCGCCGCGTTCTCGGCCTTCAGGCCGCCGGACAGCATCCAGGGGCGCGGCCAGCTTCGCCCGGCCAGCAAGGTCCAGTCGAAGGCGATGCCGTTGCCGCCCGGCAGGCTCGCCACCTTGGCCGGCGGCTTGGCGTCGAACAGCAGGCGGTCGGCAACCTCCGCATAGTCCAGCGCCGTGGCCAAATCCTCCGGGCCGCCGACCTTGATCGCCTTCATCACGGGGATGCTGAAGGCGGCCTTCACCTCGGCGATGCGGCGCGGGGTTTCCTTTCCGTGCAGCTGGATCAGATCGAAGGGGACCTGGCTGACCACATGCTCCAGGAAATCGTCGTCGGGATCGACGAACAGCCCGACCGTCCGCACGCCGGTCGGCACCAGCCGCGCCAGCTCCGCCGCCATGGACGGGGTGACGTAGCGGGGGCTGGCCGGGTAGAAGACGAACCCGACGTAGCGCGCCCCGCCGGACACGGCGGCGTGCAGCGACTCGGGCTCGCTCAGGCCGCAGATCTTCACCTGCACGGTCATGCGCCGGCTCCTCCCTGAATCTCCGCGTCCTTGATTTCGGAAAGGATGCGGCGGGCGGCGGACGCCGGGTCGGCGTCGCCGGTGATCGGGCGGCCGATGACCAGATGGTCGGCCCCGGCGGCCAGCGCCTCGGCCGGGGTCATGACGCGCTTCTGGTCGTTGGCGGCGGCCCAGGCCGGACGGATGCCCGGCACCATCAGGATGAAGTCGGGGCCGCAGGACTCGCGGATCAGCGCCACCTCGGCGGGGGAGCACACCACCCCGTCCACGCCCGACTGCTTGGCGAGCAGCGCCAGCCGCTTCACCTGATCGGCCACGGGGGTGCGCTGGCCCACCGACTCCAGGTCGGCGGCGTCCAGGCTGGTCAGCACGGTGACGGCAAGGATTTTGGGACGGTCGGCACCGGCAGTCGCCGCGGCCTCGGCCGCCGCGCGCATCATGGCCGGGCCGCCGGAGGTGTGGATGGTCAGGAAGGCCGGCTTCAGCGGCAGCGCCGCGCGCACGCCGCCGGCCACCGTGTTGGGGATGTCGTGCAGCTTCAGGTCCAGGAACAGCGGCGGGCCGTCCTCACCGATGACCGCGCGGATGCCCGACGGGCCGTGCGCGATGAAGAACTCCAGCCCCAGCTTGATGCCGCCGACGACTCCGCCGATCCGCCGGCTGAGGTCGCGTGCGGTGTCGAGGTCGGTCGTATCGACGGCGCAGAAGATGCGCGAGGCCGGCGTGGTCATGGTGGGCGTCTCTCCAAACCCTGGCAGATGGTCGTGGAGGCGCAGCCTAACAAGGGACGGCCGGGATCACCAGACTTCCGGCGGCGTCGGAAAAACGCATCCCCTCTCCCCTGATGGGGAGAGGGGATGCGGGCAGGCCGTCGTTACGGCTTGCGGGCCGGGTCGCGGTCGAGGTCGCGATCGAGCGGACGGTCGCCCGACAGGTCGGTGGTCGGCCGATCCGTCAGGGGACGGTCACGGTCCAGCGGGCGGTCGGCGCCGGTGCGGGTGTCGTCGATTTCCACCTCGGTGCGGCGGACGGTGTCGGACACGGTCTGGGCGCGCTCCTCGGCTTCCTTGCGGATGACCACTTCCTCACGGACGCGGGCGGCCTTCTCGACGACCGCTTCCTCGTCGGTCTCGGTCACCTCAATGGTGCGCTCGCGGAAGGCGTCGGCCGGAACTTCACCGAGTTCGCGGTCGACCGGACGCCGCTCCACGACCACGCTCTCGTCGCGCAGGCGCACCTGCTCCTCGACCGGGGTTTCGACCACATAGCTGCGGACGCGGACCGCGCCGCGCTCGACGGTGCGCTTGCCGACGTGAATCTGCTCTTCGACGACCGGGATGCGCTCTTCCTGGCCGGTGCCGACGACGCCCGTGCGGCCGACGTCGGTGCGGCCAACATCAGAGCGCGTCGTGTCGGTTTCGACCTTGCGGTCGACGCCCGTGGTGTTCACGTCGCGCAGCGAGGCCGCGGCGGCGCCCAAGCCGGTGCCGTAGCGGGTCCGCTCCTCGGTCGCCTGGGTGGCGTCGTAATCGGTGGCGGCGGTGTCGTAGCCGGTCCAGCCGGCCTCGCGATAGGCCGCGCCGCGATGCTCGATGTCGACCGGCCCGTGCCGTTCGATGATGTCCAGTGCCTCGTCGCAGCGGGTGTCGTCGACCCGCCCGATGAGCAGCACGCCGCCGCGCCGGATGCCCTCGGCGAAGACCTCGGCGTCGCCGCGCGGCACGCCCATGCGGGTCAGCACGGACAGGCGGTTGTCGCGGTGGTGGAAGTCGGTGTCGGTGTCGTAGCCGAATTCGGAGGCGTGGCGCCACGTCCCGCTGTGGGCTTCCGTGCTGCTCACGGCGCTGGTGCTGTTCATGGCGCTCAGCTTCGCGGTGTCGGCGCCCATCATCGTGAAATCATGGCGCAGGCCGGCCGAGTCCAGTTCGCCAAGCACGCGTTCGGCGCTGGACAGGTCATCATACAGCGCGACGATGGTCTTCCTGTTCATGAACCTACTCCTGTCGAGGCGTTGTTGGTGGTGTGGGCGCGTCGTCGTTCGTGGTGGCGCGCGTGACCGCGACGTCTTCGGAACGCAGCGTTTCCGTGATGCGTTCGGTGCGCCGGGTGGTCTGTTTGCGGATGTGCAGTTCTTCCCGCAGCACGAGGCGCTTGGTGACGACCAGCTCCTCCTCCAGGACGGGGACGATCAGGACGTCGCCTTCCTGGCGCGGCTCGGGCGGCGAATCGACCGGGCGGCCGACCGGCACGCGGACGACCTCGACCGTTTCGCTGTCGAGGTCCTGCTCGACGCTTTCCTCGCGCTCGCGGACTTCGGTTGTGATGCGGACGCGGCCACGCTCGACCGCGCGCTTCCCGACGGACAGAACCTCTTCGTGCAAGGGGATGATCTGCTCGTCGGCGTGGGGCCGTTCCGTGGTCATGGCCGCCGCCCGGGGGCTTACAGAATGAAGTACAGGGCGACGAGGATCAGCAGCACCACGAGGGCGATGATCCACCAATTCGCATGACCGGCCGCGGCACCCGTGGTCGTTCGGGAACCGTCCGTGTCGTACACGCCCACTTTCCGAGGATCGTCGGCCATGGATGGTTTACTCCCTGTTGGTGAGGCTGGGTTGTCCTTTCCAACAGGAGCGCGACGGGACCGTTCCGTGCGGCGGTTCAGCGTCCCCCTGCCCAAAGGGAGAGGGCACCTGCCCGTTCGGGGGCCTCCACGGCGGCGGCCAGCGCCTCCCCCAGCGCGGGGGCGAATTTGAAGCCGTGGCCGGAACAGGGACTCATCAGCCAGGCGCGGCCGGACATCGACGTCACCAGCGGCTCCACGACGAAGCGTTCGTCCGCGGTGACGGTGTAGAAGCAGGTCGCGGCGTTGGCGATGCTGTAGCGGTGCCCGTCCGCCAGCACCCGGCGGGCGCGGTCCAGCACGTCGCGCGCCTCCTCCGGATCGGGGTCGCGGTCGGCGTCCGGGTCGCCGGTCCGGGAGAATCGGTGATCGCCCGCCTTCATCGTTGTGCCGGCGACGGGCGGGACGACGTAGACGCCGCTCTCCCCGTCGGCGTCGATCAGCATCGGCGCGTTGGCCCAGACGCCGCGCAAGCCCTCCGGCGGCATCAGGTAGGCGATGACCTGCCGCGAGGGGGTCAGGCGCGCCGCCGTCTCCGGCAGCAGCTTCGTCACCCAGGCCCCGGCCGCGACGACCAGGGCGTCCGCCCCGATGATGCGGCGGTCGGCCAGCGTCACGGTCGCGCGCTCCGCGTCGATGCCGGTGACCGGCGTGCGGGCGTGGACGGTCACGCCCAGCGTGTTCAGGTGGTGGCTCAGCAACTCGACGATTCGGCCGGCCAGCAGAACGCCGCCCGACTCGAGGTGGATCGCCTCCGCCACCGCCGAGGCGTCGACCAGCGGGAACTCCGCGGCGAGCTGCGCGGGCGTCAGGCGCCGCACGGGGCGCCCCAGCGATTCCTGCACCGCCGCGCTGTCGGCCAGCCAGCGCCGCCCGTCCTCCGCCGAGGCGGTGCAGAGCGTGCCGGTGGGGATCAGCAGCCGCTCGCCCAGGTCGGTCCACAGCCGCTCCCACGCCTCCAGCGCGGTGTCAGCCATGCGGGCGTAGCCCTGGCTGGCGCCGTAGGCGTGGCGGAACAGCCGGTGCTGGTCCACGGAGCTGCCGAAGGGGTTGGGGACGTGGCCCTGGTCGAAGACCGCGACCTCATGCCCGCGCCGGGCCAGCGCCCAGGCGGTGCACAGCCCCATGATGCCGGCGCCGACGACGGTGATGCGGAGGGACATGCGGGAATCCACAGAGTTCGGCGGAAGGTGTGGACCAGAGATTTAGGATCGGGATGCTGCGTTTGCCCCCTCCCTAACCCTCCCCCGCTTCGCGGGAGAGGGGATCCATGACAAAGCGGCGACAAAGCGGCGGCAGTCCCCTCCACCGCGTAGCGGGGGAGGGTTAGGGAGGGGGAGCGTCGGGGGAAGCCTCAGTGAACCGTCGGGGCCGTGCTCGCCGGAGCCGTCACCGCCGGCAGGGCGGGGCCGGAGACCGGGCGGTTCTGCTCGGCCAGGCGCTTTTCCGCGGCGGCGGCGCGGGCCTGGGTCTCCTTCAGCTCGCGCTCCAGGAAGGACACGCGGTCGGAGGCGCGGCGCGCGCGGCGGCGGTGGCGGCGCTGGGCGTTCCAGGCGACGATGCCACCCGCCACGAAGCCGACCACCAGCGCCAGCAGCGTGGCGAGGTAGAGCGGCGCCTGCAGCGTGAAGGGTAGCGGCCACAGGGACAGCGTCACAAGGTCGCGGTTGGAGATCGCGAACAGCACTGCGGCGACCGCGATGGGAACGGTGATGATCAGGGCGAGAAAGCGCACGGGCTGTGTCCTCGTGTCGGGAATCGGGGGCGGCCCGCCGGAAGGCCCGGCCGGCGGTGATGACAACGTTCTAGGCGTCGGCGCGGCTGTTCATCGGTGCGGCTATTCGTCGGTGCCTTTATTCATCGGTGTTGAGGCGTTCGCGCAGCTGCTTGCCGGTCTTGAAGAAGGGGATCGCCTTCTCCCCGACCTCCACGGCTTCGCCCGTGCGCGGGTTGCGTCCCGTGCGCGCGTCGCGCCGCTTCACCGAAAAGGCGCCGAAGCCGCGCAGTTCCACCCGGTCGCCGCGGGCCAGGGCGTCGGAGATCTCGTCGAAGATGGTGCCGACGATCTTTTCGATGTCGCGCTGGTACAGGTGCGGATTGCGCTCCGCGAGCCGTTGGATCAGCTCTGATTTGGTCATGGCGTTCCGTTTCCCCCGGTTTGGGCGCGTTGGCTCGCGCGCTCTGCGCCGAAGCGTGCCATCCGAGGCCCGCACCGTCAAGCTAAGCCGTTATGGCGCCATTGTTTTCCGCAAACGCGCGATTCCTGCGCAAAATCCCTCTGCGTTGTTGCGGATGCTGCGTTGCACAAAAGCTTCCTTTGATTTCTTCTAAATGCGCTCCAAAATGGTCACACCAATTGGACCGGGCACCCCGTTCGGACGCCACAGCAGGAGGAGCGCAGCATGGTCGGAGCACGCGCAACCAGCATCGCATCGCGGGTCTATGCCCTCGTCGGCCTTCTTGCCATGGTCGCGGTGGCCATCGCGATGTTGGCTTGGTACGCCCTCAGCGTCTATCAGACCAAGGTTGCGCGCATCGAGGCGGCGTCGGAAAGCGCCATCGTGGGCGAGCGCGTGAACGCCGCCGTGCTGTCCGTGGTCATGGATTCGCGCGGCATCTATCTGGCGGAGACCCGGGCTGAGACGGAGCCCTTCGCCAAGCCGCTGCTCGCCGGGCTTGAGCGGATGCGCACGCTGCTGGAGCGCTGGGACCGGCTGACCCCGGCCGACCAGCGGGCGGAGTTCTCCCAGGTGAAGGAGCACGCGGGCCAGTTCATCGCCGTCCGCGCCCGCCTCGTCGACCTCGGCCGCAGCGAAGGCCCGCCGGCCGCCCGCGCCTATGGCGACAACGACGCCAACCGCGCCAACCGGCAGGCCCTGAACCGCGCCATCGAAGCCCTGGCCGAGCGCAACAACCGCTACATCGACACCGTCGTCCAGGATCTGGACGATTTCTACGCGCGGATGCGGCTGGCCTTCAGCGCGCTTGCGGCCGTGGGCATCCTGGCGGTCGTGGCCCTGGCCTGGGTGGTGGTCCGCCGCTCCATCACCGGTCCGCTGCAGGCCATCACCGACGTCATCGCCCGACTGGCCCAAGGCGAACTGGGCCTGACCATCCCCGGCGTGGACAAGCGCGACGAGATCGGCGCGCTCGCCCGCGCGGCGGAGGTGTTCAAGCGCAACGGCGAGGAGATGCAGCGCCTTCAGGCCGACGCTGCCCGCACGCGCGAGGAGGCGGAGCGCACCCGCAAGGCCGACATGGAGCGGCTGGCCGCCCGGTTCGAGCAGGCGGTGCAGAGCGTGGTGGAGACGGTCGCCTCCTCCGCGACGCAGTTGCGCGCCAGCGCCTCGGCGCTCAGCGAAACGACCAGCGAGACCAGCCAGCGCGCGGCCAGCGCGGCCAGCGCCACGGAGCAGACCTCGGCCAGCGTGCAGACCGTCGCCGCCGCGACCGAGGAGATGGCCGCCTCGGTGCGGGAGATCGCCCGGCAGGTGTCCGACAGCTCGCGCATCGCCACCTCCGCCACCGCCCAGGCGCGGGAGACCGACGCGACCGTCGCCAGCCTCGCCGATTCGGCCACGCGCATCGGCGAGGTGGTGGACCTGATCCAGTCCATCGCCAGCCAGACCAATCTTCTGGCCCTGAACGCCACCATCGAGGCCGCCCGCGCCGGGGAGGCCGGCAAGGGCTTCGCCGTGGTGGCGCAGGAGGTCAAGAGCCTCGCCAACCAGACGGCCAAGGCCACCGAGGACATTTCCGCCCAGATCACCGCCATGCAGACCGCGGCGTCGAGTGCCGTGCAAGCCATTCAGGCCATCGGCGAGACCATCGGCACCATCCACGAGATCAGCGGCACCATCGCCTCGGCCGTCGATCAGCAGGGCGCGGCCACGAATGAGATCTCCCGCAACGTCCAGGAGGCCGCCGTCGGTTCCCAGCGCGCCTCGACGGATGTGAGCGAGGTGAGCCACGCCACGGCCACCGCCGGCGCCGCCGCCGAACAGGTGCTGTCCGCCGCCGGAGCCCTGAACGAGCAGGCCGACTCCCTGCGGCGCGAGGTCCGCAATTTCCTGAGCGGGATTCGGGCGGCGTGAGGAGGGTGAGAGCCCCTCGCCCGCTTCCTTAGCCCTCTCCCCTCTGGGGAGAGGGTGGCCCGGAGGGCCGGTGAGGGGGTTGCGCATGGCGGCAGGTCCGGCAAAAGCGCAACCCCCTCACCCTAACCCTCTCCCCAGAGGGGAGAGGGAATTAAACGTGATAGCCCTTGGGCGGGCGAGGGGCCTGAAGAGCGCGTAAAGAAAAAGGCCGCCGTGGTTGCCCACGGCGGCCTTTTCGTACCAGTGCTGGAGCCGGTGCCCCTCCCCGACCCTCCCCCGCTGGCGCGGGAGAGGGGGATGGGGAAGTGCCTTACTCCTCGCCCGTCTGCTGCTTGCGCTTCAGGGCGGCGCCCAGGATGTCGCCCAGCGAGGCGCCCGAGTCGGACGAACCGTACTCGGCCATCGCCTGCTTCTCCTCCTCCATCTCGCGGGCCTTGATGGACAGCGAGATGCGGCGGGAGCCGCGGTCGATCTGGGTGACCTTCGCGTCGACCTTTTCGCCGACGGCGAAGCGGTCCGGGCGCTGCTCCGAACGGTCGCGGGACAGGTCCGACTTGCGGATGAAGCCGGTGTAGCCCTCGCCGACCGCAACCTCGATGCCACCATCGGTGACCTGGGTGACGGTGCAGGTGACGACGTCGTTCTTCTTCAGGCCGGCCGTGGCAGCCTCGAACGGATCGTTCGCGAGCTGCTTGATGCCGAGGGAGATGCGCTCCTTCTCGACGTCCACGTCCAGGACCTTGACCTTGACGCGGTCGCCCTTCTTGTACTCGGCGATGGCCTCCTCACCCGACTTGTTCCAGTCGAGGTCGGACATGTGGACCATGCCGTCGATGTCGCCCGGCAGACCAACGAACAGACCGAATTCGGTGATGTTCTTGACCTCGCCTTCCAGCTCCGTGCCCGGGCCGAACTTGTCGAGGAAGGTCTCCCACGGGTTGTCCAGGCACTGCTTCAGGCCGAGGCTGATGCGGCGCTTCTGCGGATCGACGTCCAGGACCATGACCTCGACTTCCTGCGAAGTCGACACGATCTTGCCCGGGTGGACGTTCTTCTTCGTCCAGGACATCTCCGAGACGTGCACCAGACCCTCGATGCCCGGCTCCAGCTCCACGAAGGCGCCGTAGTCGGTGATGTTGGTGACGCGGCCCTTGAACTTGGCGCCCACCGGGTACTTGGCTTCCACGCCCTCCCACGGATCGGCCTCAAGCTGCTTCATGCCGAGGCTGATGCGCTGGGTTTCCGGGTTGAAGCGGATGACCTGGACCGTGACGGTCTGGCCGATCTGCAGGGCCTCGGACGGGTGGTTGATGCGGCGCCACGCGATGTCGGTGACGTGCAGCAGGCCGTCGACGCCACCCAGATCCACGAACGCGCCGTAGTCGGTGATGTTCTTGACCACACCCTGGAGAACCTGGCCTTCCTTGAGGTTGGCCACCAGTTCCGAACGGGCCTCGGCGCGCGACTCTTCGAGCACGGCGCGACGCGACACGACGATGTTGCCGCGCGAGCGGTCCATCTTCAGGATCTGGAACGGCTGCGGGGTGCCCAGCAGCGGGGAGATGTCGCGGACCGGACGGATGTCCACCTGCGAACCCGGCAGGAACGCCACGGCGCCCGACAGGTCGACGGTGAAGCCGCCCTTGACGCGGCCGAAGATGACGCCGGTGACGCGGGTCTGGTCCTGGAAGGACTTCTCCAGCAGGGCCCAGGCCTCTTCGCGCTTCGCCTTCTCACGCGACAGAACGGCTTCGCCGTTCTTGTCTTCCATACGCTCCAGGTACACCTCGACGGTGTCGCCCGCCTTCAGCTCGGGCGGCTGGCCGGCAACGGCGAATTCCTTCAGCGCGACGCGGCCTTCCGACTTCAGGCCGACGTCGATGGTGACCATGTCGTTCTCGACGGAGACGACGCGCCCCTTGACGACCGAGCCTTCGAGGGACTCGGCCGTGCCGAGCGACTCCTCGAGAAGCGCCGCGAAGCTTTCCTTTTCGCCGGTCCGGGCCATAGCTTGTGCCATTGAAACTCCTAAGGTTGGCCGAAAGCGCTCCCGACCCGGCCCTCCCCCGCGGCAAAACGGGGGGAACCCTGATGGGACCGCCGCGCCGGGCACCACGCCCGGCGACTTGGTTGAAAAGTTTTCCGTGGAGAACCGAGAGCCCGAACCGCGCCGCTCAAGCCTTGGGGCCGAGACCGGTCTTCGATCCGATGTAGGCAATCGCCGCGTCGAACGCCTGGTCGGCGCTCATGGCGGAGGTATCAAGCACAAAAGCGTCGCCAGCCGGCCGGAGCGGGGCCACCGCTCTCTGGCTGTCGCGCGCGTCACGAGCCTTCATGTCCTCCAGGACGTCGGAGGGTATAGCCGGAATCCCACGTGCCCGCAACTCCTTGAGTCGCCGGTCCGCCCTCACCTCTACCGAAGCGGTAACGAACAGCTTGGCATCGGCGCTGGGGCATACGACGGTCCCGATATCCCGTCCGTCCAGCACCGATCCCGGCGCCCCGCCCGGCGGCCTTTCGGCGAAGCGGCGCTGGAAATCCAGCAGCGCCTCGCGCACCGCCGGCACCACCGCGACCTTGGAGGCCGCCTGCGCCGCCTCGTCGGTGCGGAGCGCCGGGTCGGCCAGGATGCCGTCCTCCGGGTGCAGGTCCAGCGCGGCGCGCGTGGCCGCCTCGGCGTCCGCCGGGTCGCCCCCGGCGCGGATCACGCTGACGCCGACCGCGCGGTAGAGCGCGCCGGTGTCCAGATGCGCGAAGCCGAAGGCCTTCGCCACGCGCTTGGCCAGCGTGCCCTTGCCGGAAGCGGCCGGGCCGTCGATGGCGATCACCAAACCCATCACGTCACACCTCTGCGATTTTGGCGCCGAGACCATTCATCAAACCGACGAAGCCCGGGAAACTCGTGTCGATGAAGGCGCCGTCGTCCACCTGGATCGGGTCGGCCGACGCCATGCCCAGCACCAGGAAGCTCATGGCGATGCGGTGGTCCATGGCGGTGGCGACCGTGGCGCCGCCCTGCGGCGGCTTGCCGGTGCCGTGGACGGTCAGGCTGTCGTCGGCCCCGACCTCCACCTTCACGCCGCATTTGGTCAGGCCATCCGCCACCATGGCGAGGCGGTCGCTCTCCTTCACGCGCAATTCCTTCAGGCCGAGCATGACCGTGGTGCCCTCGGCACAGGCCGCGGCGGCGGCCAGGACCGGGTACTCGTCGATCATGCTCGGGGCGCGCTCGGCCGGGACCACGACGCCCTTCAACGAACTGTGCTTCACGCGCAGATCGGCAACCGGCTCGCCCGCCTGATCGCGCCGGTTCTCGAAGGCGATGTCGGCGCCCATCTCCACCAGCGTGTCGAAGAGGCCGGTGCGGCGGGGGTTCATGCCGACGTCGGGCAGCACGAGTTCGGAGCCGGGACGCAGCAGCGCCGCAACCACCGGGAAGGCGGCGGAGCTGGGGTCGGCGGGCACGAAAATCTCGCGGCCGGTCAGCTCCGGCTGGCCGACGACGGAGACGGCGAGCGCGCCGTCCTCCATCTCCTCGGTCGTCACGGTGGCGCCGAAGTGGCGCAGCATCAGTTCGGTGTGGTCGCGGGTCGGCTCCGCCTCGATCACGGTGGTGACACCGGCGGTGTTCAGGCCGCAGAGGATGATCGCCGACTTCACCTGGGCCGATGCCACCGGCAGGCGGTAGGCCATCGGAACGGTCTGGTCGGTGCCGATGACGGTCAGCGGCAGCCGCCCGCCGGACCGCCCGACGAAGCGCGCGCCCATCTGCTCCAGCGGGTTGGTCACGCGGGCCATCGGGCGCTTGTTCAGCGAGGCGTCGCCGGTGAAGACGCAGGTGATCGGGTGTGAGGCGACGAGGCCGATCAGCAGGCGCGCCGCGGTGCCGCTGTTGCCCATGTCCAGCACCTGCGCCGGCTCCGCCAGCCCGCCGATGCCGACGCCGCGCACGCGCCACACGCCGTCCGCACCGCGCTCGGCCTGCGCGCCCAGCAGGCGCATCGCGGCGGCGGTGTGCAGAACGTCCTCCCCTTCCAGCAGGCCATGGATGACGGTCTCGCCCACGGCGACCGCGCCCAGCATCAGCGACCGGTGCGAGATGGACTTGTCGCCCGGCACCCGGACGGTGCCGGCCAGCGCGCCGGTGGAGGACGAGCGCAGCGGCTTCGCCTGCATCATGGGAAGGCTCCCCAATTCGGAATGGACTTGGCCGGACTAGCTAGCACAGAGGGCAGAGCGATGCGAGGGGGCCAGCCCGAAAATAAAACGGGCCGCCCCAGGGGCGGCCCAAGTTTTTTCAGGGAGGAGAACCCAACGCCAACCATCAGGGCCGACCAGCAGGATCAACCTTGCAGGAATGCATTGCGTGTGGCCGATGTGTATAGCGATTATGGTTAACAGCGCGTAAAGACCACCCCTGTCCTGGGGGTATACCTCCTCCTTGGCGTCCGTCTTCAGTCGCCGACGGCCACGCCCTCCCGCCGGGTGTCGGCGCCGCCGGACAGGCCGTTCGGCGTCACCACCAGCGCCTGCGTGCCGGAGGTCAGCTCGATCGCCTTGACCGTGTGACCCTTGGCCTCCAGCGCCGCCTTCCAGCCCTCCGCCTCGGTGCCCTGCTCCAGCTCGGTCGGGCCGTTGCGGCTGCCGAAGTTGGGGTAGTCCACCGCCTGCTGCGGGTCGAAGCCCCAATCCAGCAGCGTGATCAGCGTCTTGCCGACGTAGTTGATGATCGCGCTGCCGCCCGGCGACCCGACCGAGGCGGCCAGCGAGCCGTCGCGGAGGAAAACCAGCGTCGGCGCCATGGAGCTGCGCGGGCGCTTGCCCGGCTCCACGCGGTTGGCGACGGGCTTGTCGCCGTCCGACGGGGCGAAGGCGAAGTCGGTCAGCTCGTTGTTCAGCAGGAAGCCGCGCACCATCTGGCGGGAGCCGAAGCCGTCCTCGATGGTGGTGGTCATGGCAACGGCGTTGCCCGCCCCGTCGATGACGGAGATGTGGCTGGTTCCGTGCTCCTGCGCCTCGGCGAAGCCCCAGTCGCGGCTCTCCTTGTAGGGCGGCTCGCCGGGCTGGGCCTTGCCCATGGAGGTTTCGCCGATCAGCGCGGCGCGGCTCATCAGGTAGCCGCGGTCGAGCAGCCCCTTCACCGGCACCTTCACGAAGTCCGGGTCGCCCAGATACAGCGCGCGGTCGGCGTAGGCGAGGCGCCCGGCCTCCGCGAACCAGTGCGCCACCTGCGCCGGGTCGTTGCGCCTGGCCCCGATGTCCTTGCGCTCCAGCATGGTCAGCATCTGCAGCACCGCCACCCCGCCGGAGCTGGGCGGCCCCATCCCGCACAGCGTGTAGACGCGGTAGCTGCCGCAGACCGGCGCGCGCTCCTTCACCTCGTAGGCCTTCAGGTCGGCCTCGGTCAGGTCACCGGGGTTGGTGGGGTGGCCGGTCACCGCCTTCACGATGTCGGCGGCGATGGGACCCTCGTAGAAGGCGCTGGAGCCCTTGTCCGCGATGGCGCGCAGAGTCGCCGCGAACTCCGGGTTCTTCAGGACGTGGCCGACCGGCCAGGGCGTGCCGTCCGGCTGGTAGAAATAGGCCCGCGCCGTGGGGTTGGCGGGCAGGTACTTCTCCATCGCCAGCTGACCGTTCAGGCGCGGGCTGACGGTGAAGCCGTTCTCGGCCAGCGCGATGGCCGGCGCGAACAGGCGCGGCCAGGGCAGCTTGCCGTGCAGGCGGTGGGCGTGCTCCAGCAGCTTCACCGTGCCGGGCACGCCGACGGACCGGCCGCCGACCACCGCGTCGTAGAAGGACATCGGCTTGCCGTCGGCGCCCAGGAAGCGTTCCGGCTTCGCGGCGGCCGGCGCCGTCTCGCGCCCGTCGTAGGAGGCGACCGCCTTGGTCCCCGCGTCGTAATGCAGCAGGAACGCACCGCCGCCGATCCCGGAGCTTTGCGGCTCCACGAGGTTCAGCACGAGCTGCACGGCGATGGCGGCGTCCACCGCGCTGCCGCCAGCGCGCAGGATCTCCCGCCCCGCTTCGGCTGCCAGCGGGTTGGCGGCGGCGACCATGTGTTTCGTCGCCACGTCCACGCTGCGCGTGGTGCGCCCGGTGCCCCGTTCGGGCGCGATGTCGGTGGTGGCGGATGGTGCGGCGGGCGGCGTAGTGGTCTGGGCGAGTCCCTGGCCGGCCACCGACAGCGGCAGCGCCGCCACCAGTCCGGCGCACAGCGCGGCGCGCCAGCGCGGCGAAAGCGTGTTGAGCACGAAGTCCCCCCTATAATTCTTCCGATCCCTTTCATCCCCGGCGTTTCACGCGGCCGGAGGCGGAAAGCTTATGGGACGCACCGCCACCCCGCCAGGGCTGCAACGAACTTTTTTTTGACAAGCGCACGCGGGCGTGGCAAAGGGCGCGGCTTGATATTCGAGACTGGACATTCCCTAGGAACGTGACGGAGGACGAGGCGTGGCCAAACCCGAATGGGGCGTCAAGCGCATCTGCCCGAGCTGTGGCGCGCGCTATTACGATCTGCGCAAGGACCCGCCGGTGTGCCCGACCTGCGGGGCGCAGTTCGATCCCGAGGCGTTGCTGAAGTCCCGCAAGGCGCGCCCGGCGCCGGTCGACGACGTGAAGAAGGCCCCGGTGGTCACCGAGGACGAGGACGTCGAGACCGAGGTCGAAGACGAAGAGGCGGCGGAACTCGACGAGGTCGAGGACGACGTCTCGGTCGAGGACATCGAGGAGGCCGAGGAGCCCGCCGAGGACGAGGACGACGTCCTGATCGAGGACACCTCGGAACTGGGCGAGGACGACATGGACGAGGTCGTCGACGTCGAAGGCGAGGACGAGGAGGAGCGTTAAAAGCCTCCCCTCGGGGGGCGGAAAAAAGTGGGACGGGGGCGAATTTTTCTCTTGCATCGGACCCCCGTCCTGACCAATATCCCGCTCCACCGACGCCGGCCGAACGGCCAGCGACCCAGAGTTTCGGGGCCATAGCTCAGCTGGGAGAGCGCTACAATGGCATTGTAGAGGTCAGGAGTTCGATCCTCCTTGGCTCCACCAAATCAGACAAGGGCTCGTGCATCGCTGCACGAGCCCTTCGTCGTTTCGGGGTCGATTCGATATCTCCGCTTGAGATCCCCGCGGCGCCCCTTCCCCATACCCTTGACAGGCGTCAAGGAACCCTCTTTCGTCGCCCGGCACGTTCGTGCACCGCTTCCTTCTTTTTCCCGGATTCGCCATGGCCGCCGAAACGATTGCCGAACTTACCGCCGACACCACGCTCGCCGCGCTGACCGCCTGGGATTCGGAAGCGCTGGGCCGTCTGGCGCAGATCCACCCCGTCTTCAACCCCGGCGTCGGCGTGCCGGACAGCGCGAGCCTGGGTGACTTGGCGAAGGCCACCGGCATCCCGCTGGACGTCATCCTGGCGACCGCGCGCGGCGCGATCCACGTCACGGCCCCGGCCGGCGGATGCGGCTGCTCCTGCGGGGGCGGCGGGCATACCCACCACTAACGGCCACTCGCCCTCTCCACGGTCGCGGCTTACCATTCCCGAAGCGCAACAATCGGCGTTGAGGGAAGGGGGATTCATGTCCGTGCAGGCATCTCCGGACGGCTGGCTGGAAACGGTGGTCGTCCCGCGCACCAGCGACATCGGCGGGTTCGAGGTGCGGCGCGCCCTGCCCTCCGTCCACAAGCGGATGGTCGGCCCCTTCGTCTTCTTCGACCAGATGGGGCCGGCGATCCTGAAGGCGGGCACGGGCATCGACGTGCGCCCGCACCCGCACATCGGGCTCGCCACCGTCACCTACCTGTTCGAAGGCGAAATCTTCCATCGTGACAGCCTGGGCACCGCCCTGCCGATCCGGCCGGGCGAGGTGAACTGGATGACCGCCGGGCGCGGCATCGCCCATTCGGAACGCTCCGCCACCGACGAGCGCGGGCGGGACCGCCTGCTGTCCGGCATCCAGTCCTGGGTCGCCCTGCCCAAGTCGCATGAGGAGACGGAGCCCGGCTTCGTCCATCTGGGGTCGGATGAGCTGCCGGTGATTGAGGGCGAAGGCAAGCGCCTGCGCGTCGTCGCGGGCGAGGCCTACGGCGCCCGCTCCCCCATGAAGCCCTTGTGGGAGACGCTGTATGTGGACGCCGCCCTGGACGCGGGCGCGCGCCTGCCGATCGACGCGGACACGGAAGAGCGCGCGCTCTACATCGCGAGCGGCACCGTAACGATCTTCGGCGACCGGTTCGAGGCCGGGCGCCTGCTGGTCCTGCGGCCGGGCGAGCCGGCGACCGTGGAGGCCGAGACCGACGCCCGCCTGATCCTGCTGGGCGGGGCCGCCATGGACGGCCCGCGCCACATCTGGTGGAATTTCGTCTCCAGTTCCCCGGACCGCATCGAACAGGCCAAGGCCGACTGGAAGTCGGGGCGGTTCAGCGTGGTCCCCGGAGAGACGGAGTTCATTCCGCTTCCGGACCGGTAACTCATCATTCCCCTCTCCCAGCCCCGCTGGGAGAGGGAGTGAAACCCAAATCCTTCAGACGATTCTTCACCCCCGCGTCCTCCAGCGCCGCCAGGAAGCGCTGGACGGCCGGGCGGTCGCGGCGGGCGTGGGGGATCACGAAGTCGTAGTGCTCCTCCTGCAAGGGCAGGAAGCCCAGGCCGTAGAGCGTGGCGACGCTTTCGATGGCCACGCCCCAGTCGGCGCGGCCCTGCGCGACGGCCACCGCCACGGCGTTGTGCGACTTGGCCTGCGACCAGTAGCCGGTCGGGCGCGCGGCGCCCAGCAGCCGGTCGGTGAGAATGCGCGTGCCGCTGCCGGTGTTGCGGTTCACCAGGATGCAGTCGGGATCGGCAGCGGCAGCCAGCCCCGCGTCCTCGGCCGTTTTGCCGTCGAAACGAGCGTCGCCCTTGCGGAAGACGATGCCCTGCAAACGGCGGTAGCCGGGCACGAGGTCCAGCGCGGGGGTCAGGAAGGGCCGGTTGTACTCCCCGGTCTTCGGGTCCATCAGGTGGACGGCGGCGATGTCGCATTCCCCGCGCCGGGCGGCGGCGAGACCGCCCATGGAACCGACGTTCAGCGCCTTGACCGACAGCCCCTCCCCGATCAGGCGGCCGAGGAGGACGTCCAGCCCGACGCAATGGCTGCCGATCACGATCAAGTCGGCGGGGGCGGTGTCGCGGCCGATGCGCTGCACGGAGACCGGCGTTCCCGCCTCCACCGCCTCCGCCTGGGCGTCGATGGCGATGAAGCCGTCGGCGGCGCTGAAGGCGGTCACGGCGCCGGAACCCTTGGACAGCGGATAGGCCGCCAGACCGTCGGCACTGCGCACCAGCGAGACCATCACATATTCGGTTCGGCCCCGTTCCGATCCCAGCCGCACCGGCACGGTCGCGGGCACGGCCTCCTTCGCGGCGGGCGGCAGGCCGGCCAGCGCGCGCAGCACCGGGGCCACGAACTCGTGGAAGGTGAACATGGCGGAAGTCGGGAAGCCCGGCAGGATGACCACCGGCTTGCCCTTCGTTACGGCAAGGCAAAGAGGCTTGCCGGGCTTCAGCGCCACGCCATGGGCGACGACGCCGGGATCGGTCAGCCGGCTGACGATGCGGTAGGACAGGTCCCCCGCCCCCTTGGACGTGCCGCCGGACAGCAGCAGCGCGTCGCAGGCCAGCCCCTGCTCCACCAGCCGGGCCAGCGTGCTCTCCTCGTCGCGGGCGATGCCCAGGCGGACGGGCTCGCAGCCCAGTTCCTCCACGGCGGCGGCGAGGATGGCGCCGTTCGAGTCGTAGACGGCGCCGGGGCGGATCGGCTCGCCGGGGGCGACGATCTCATCGCCGGTGGACAGGATTGCGACGCGCGGGCGGCGCACCACCGACACCTCCGCCCAGCCGATGGCGGCGATCACGCCGATCTCGCGGGAGGTCAGCACCTGCCCGGCGCGCAGCACAGCCTCCCCCCGCCCGATGTCGGAGCCGGCGGCGGCCACGAAGGCGCCGGGGACGAGCGGCTTGCGGATTTCCACCAGCAGGGCACCGCCATCCTCGTGCGACTCGGTGTTCTCCACCATCACCACGGCGTCGGCGCCGCGCGGCAGCATGCCGCCGGTGGCGATCACCGTGGCGGTGCCGGGGGCGACCGTGATCGCGGGCACGCGCCCGGCCGACAGAACCTCCTCGTTCAGGCGCAGGACGACGGGCGTGTCCTCCCCCGCCCCCTGGGTGTCGGCGGCGCGCACGGCGAAGCCGTCGACGGAGGAGCGGTCGAAGCCCGGAACGTCCACCTCCGCCACCACGTCGGCGGCCAGCACACGGCCGAGCGCCTCGGCCAGCGGCACCGTTTCCGCCCCCTTGGGCGTCAGGTCGAGATGGCGGCGGAAGCGCGCCTCGGCCTCGTCGCGGCCGACGACCTCCAGAAACTGCTCCTGCCGGGCCGCCTGGGCGACGAATCGCCGGATGTCCTGGTTGGACACGCCTGTGCTCTCCCTAAGTGCTGTCGTTGCGCCGTTTTGCCCCCTCCCTAACCCTCCCCCGCTGCGCGGGAGAGGGGATTAAGCTCCCTCTCCTGCGAAGCTCTCGCGCAAGCGAAGCTTGCGCTGACGCGGCAGGCGGACCTTCGGTCCGCCGAGAGCGGGGGAGGGAAGGAGCCCATGCGAAGCATGGGAAGGGTGGGGGCAACCGGCCACTATCCCCCGATCGTACCGTCAAAACAGTGAACGGTCACGGATGACCCGGCTGGGATGCCTTCGCTTTCCGCCGGGATCAGGACGAAGCCGTCGGCGCGCACCGCCCCGGCCAGGCCCGGCACCGCCGGGGAGGCCAGGGGCTCGGCCAGTCCGTCGGGGGTCAGGCGCACGCGGTAGAGGTCCGCGCAGCCGATCTCCGACACCAGCTTGCGCGCGGTCACGGCCTGGGCCACGCGGTGGGGCAGCGCGGCGGCGCGCCCGGCCATGCGGTGCACGGCACGGCCGCCCAGCAGTTCGTAGGCGGCCAGACAGGCCATCGGCTCGCCGGGCAGCAGCACCGCCGGAACGCCGGCCGCGAGCCCCAGCCCCGCCGTGTCGCCGGGCCGCATCGCCACGCCATGCACCAGCAGCAGACCCGCGTCGGCGAGCGCCAGCGGCGCCACGTCGTCCTCCCCCACGCCGGTGCGGCCGGCGGACAGCAGCAGGTCGGCGCCGGGAGCGCGATAGGCTTCGGCAAGCGCGCCGCGCTCGGCCGGCAGCGGCCCGACCAACTCCACCGCCCCGCCGTCGCGGGCGACCAGCGCCGCCAGCATCGCGCCCAGCGTTTCGGCACCGGAACGAGGCCCGCCGGCCAGCACGATGCGCACGCGCGGCCGGGCGGCGACAGTCACCGACGTGACGCCCAGCGCGGCAAGCAGGCCCAGGTCCTGCGGGCGCAGGCTCCGCCCGGCCTCCAGCAGCGGCGTGCCGGCGCGGGCGCCCTCCCCTCGCCGCTCCACCCCTTCGCCGGGGGCGACGGAGCCCAGCGCCTCGATGAAGCCGGCGTCGCGCTGCACGGCCTCCACCGGCAGCACCGCGTCGGTGCCCGGCGGCAATGGTTCGCCAGCCGAAACGAACGCGGCGCCCAAAAGCGGAATCGGGTTGTAGGATCCCGCCCCCAGCGTGTCGGCGGAGGCCACCGCCACGCCGTCGCGGGCGGCGCGGTCGGCGGGGGGCCAGTCGCCCGGCGCGGTCACGGCGCCGGCCAGAACGCGGCCGGCCGCCTCGGCCAGCGGGACCGCGCCCAGATGGACTGTGCATGAGGCCGGCGGGACGACCCGCGCGTCGATCCAGCGCTCCGCGGCGCTCAGGGAGGCGCGCGCGGCGAAACCCCGCCCGCGGACGTCGGTCGGCGGCGGAAAGGCGGATTGGTCGGTCATGCCCTGCTCACGCGCAACGAACTTCCATTTAGGCCGCGGCCTCGACCCCGCCACTGCACACGCGGTTCCGGCCGGCGCGCTTCGCGTCGTAGAGCAGACGGTCGGCGAGCTGGGTCAGGCTGTCCGGCGGCGCGTCGGCCACCGGAGTCGCGCTCGCCACGCCGAGGCTGATGGTGACGTGCGGGGCGACCGGCGACACCGCGTGCGGCAGCCGCTGCTCCGCAACCGCCTCGCGCAGCCGTTCGGCGACGCGGACGGCGCCCTCCGCATCGGTCTCCGGCAGCAGGCAGACAAACTCCTCCCCGCCGTAGCGGGCGACGAGGTCGCCGGGGCGCTTCACCTGCTCGGCCAGCAGGGCCGCCACGGCGCGCAGGCACTCGTCGCCGGCCTGATGGCCGTAATGGTCGTTGTAGGCCTTGAAATGGTCCACATCGAGCATGATGAGCGACAGCGGCAGGTGCGAGCGGGAGCAGCGCCGCCATTCGCGCAGCAGCGCCTCGTCGAAGCGGCGGCGGTTGGCGATGCCCGTCAGCCCGTCGATGAAGGACAGGGCGCGCAGCGTGTCCGTCTGCCGCTTCAGCAGCAGGTGGTTGCGCACGCGCGCCTTCACGATGGGCGGGCTGATCGGCTTGGTGATGAAGTCGATGGCGCCGGCCTCCAGCCCATAGGTCTCGTCCTCCACCTCGCTCTTGGCGGAAATGAAGATGACCGGGATGTCGCGGGTGGTCGGATCGGCCTTGATGCGCTTGCAGACCTCGTAGCCGTCCATGCCCGGCATCATGATGTCCAGCAGCACGAGGTCCGGCAGGCGCGCCTGCACGAGATCCAGCGCCTTGGTCCCATCGGTGGCGAAATAGATGTCGTGGTCGTCCTTCAGGATGCGGCTCAGCACATGAACGTTGGACGGGATGTCGTCTACGACGAGGATCTTGGAGCGCGGTTCGGTCATGGCGGTCAGGAGGCCCCTAAGGACAGGCCGAGATCGCCCGCGACCCGCCGCAGGATGCCGTAGGCCTTCGGGAAATCGAGGCTGTCCACCGCCGCCGACAGGGATTTCATGGTGGCGGGGTCGATCCATTCGGCAAGCGACGGCGCCAGCGCCGCGAATTCCTCCGCCGCGGCGAAGTTGCTGTCGCGCAGAAGCTGGCCCAGACGGTCGAGCAACGGCTCCAGCGCCTCGCGGTCCAGGGTCCGGGCTGGGGCGGCGGGGGTTTCCGGAGTCTTCTCCGCCAGGAGGGCGGCGGAGCGCAGCACGTCGGCCATCTCCGCGCGCAGCACGGGAAGCTGGGCCTCCGCCGCGCCCGCGTCGCCGTGGTAGGCGGCGATCTGCAGGGCGTCGGCCGCCTGGGACAGGCCCCGCGCGCCGATGTTGCCGGCGAGACTCTTCAGCTCGTGTCCCAGGGCCTTGGCACGGGGAAGGTCGCCGTCGGCCAGCGCCGCGGCGATGGAGTCCACCGTGCCGCCGTAGGTCTGGGCGAAGTCACCGACGAACTTGCGGAACAGGTCCACGTCATCCAGGCGGTTCAGGGCGTCGTTCACGTCGATGCCCGGCAGGTCGGTCGGCAACGGGCCGGGCGCGGGAGATGGGACGGACATGGCGGCGGACACCGGCACAGTGGTTGGAACGGAACGGGCGGCGGGCACGGCAGCGGTCATGGGGGGAACTGGCGCCGGCACCGGCCGGCCCAGCCAGCGGGCGAGCACGGCGAACAGCTCGTCCACGTCGATGGGCTTTGCGATGTGGTCGTCCATGCCGCCGTCCAGGCAGCGCTGCTTGTCGGCCGGCAGGGCGCTGGCGGTCATGGCGATGATCGGCAGGCCGATCCCCGCCGGCCGCGCGCGCAGACGGCGGGTGGCCTCGAAGCCGTCCATCTCCGGCATCTGCACGTCCATCAGCACGGCGTCGAAGGGCGGGTCGGCCTCCTCCACGCGCGCGATGGCCTCGCGCCCGTTGCCGGCCGGCGTCACGCGGGCGCCCGCGCGCTCCAGGATCTCGCGGGCGACCTCCTGGCTGATGTTGTTGTCCTCGACCAGCAGCAGGCGCCGCCCGGCCAGCGGACGGCCCTGGCGGGTCCGGACGGGGTGCTTGGGCGCGTCCGCGTCGTCGGACCCGCCGGTGCGGGCATAGGCGTCGGTCACGGCGTCGAGCAGGGCGGACGCCGTCACCGGCTTCACCAGCGAGGAGCCGAGCCCGAGATTCTCCGACAGGCCGCCCACCCGCTCCCGCCCGAAGGCGGAGACCACGATGATGACCGGCGCCCTCACCAGACCGTCGGCGCGGATGCGGCGGGTCGTCTCGATGCCGTCCATGCCCGGCATCTTCCAGTCCATCAGGACGATGTCGTAGGGACTGCCGGCGGCGGTGGCGCGCTCCAGCTCCCCGATGGCCTCGGCGCCGGACTGGCAGGGCCGCGCGCGCCAGCCGAAGCTGGCGACCAGCTCGCCCAGCACGTCCCGCGCGGTGGCGTTGTCGTCCACCACCAGAACCGACAGGTCGCGCGGCACCGGGCGGCTGCGGGCCGGGCGCTCCGCCGCGCGGACCGCGCGTCCGAACACGGCGGTGAAGTGGAAGTCGCTGCCCCGCCCCGGCTCGCTCTCCACGTCCATGGTGCCACCCATCAGCGTCACCAGCCGGGTGCAGATCGCCAGCCCCAGCCCGGTGCCGCCGTAGCGCCGCGTGGTGGAGCTGTCGGCCTGGCTGAAGGCCTGGAACAGGCGCTCCTTCTGCTCCGGCTCGATGCCGATGCCGGTGTCGCGGATGGAGAAGGTCAGAACGGCCCGGTCCTCCGCCACCTCCACCGCGCGGACGGAGACCACGACCTCGCCCGCGTCGGTGAACTTGATGGCGTTGCCGGCGAGGTTGATCAGAACCTGCTGAAGCCGCAGCGGGTCGCCGACGAGGTCCAGCGGCACCTCCGGCCCGACCGAGAACAGCACCTCGATGTCCTTGTCCTGGGCGGCGGTGCCGACGATGACGGCGAGGTTCTGGAGCAGGTCGTCCAGGCGGAAGTCCACCTGTTCCAGCTCCAGCTTGCCGGCCTCGACCTTGGAGAAGTCCAGGATGTCGTTCAGGATGCCCAGCAGGGACTGCGCCGACACGCGGATCTTCTGCGCGTAGTCGCGCTGGCGCGCCGACAGGTCGGTCTGCTGGAGCAGGTGGACGAGCCCGAGGATCGCGTTCATCGGCGTGCGGATCTCGTGGCTCATGTTGGCGAGGAAGGCGCTCTTGGCGCGGCTCGCCGCCTCGGCCACGGTCTTGGCCTGGCGCAGCGCCTCCTCGGCGCGCTTGCGCTCGGCGATCTCGTGGAAGACGACCACCGCGCCCTCCACCCGGCCGTCCCCCAGCATGGGGGAGGCGGCGAACTCCACCGGGAAGCTGGTGCCGTCCTTGCGCCAGTAGATGTCGTCCAGCCCGCCGCGCGCCTCGCCCGTGCGCAGCACCTCGAACACCGGGCAGTCGATCATCGGCGCCGGCGTCCCGTCGGCCCTGGTGTGGTGCAGCAGCACATGCAGGCTGCGGCCCAGCATCTCCTCGTTGGTGTAGCCGGTCATCGCGCAGGCGGCGGGGTTGGCGAAGGTGATCCGCTCGTCCCGGTCCACGCCGCAGATGCCCTCCGACGCCGATTGCAGGATCAGGTTCAGCCGGCGGTTCGCCCCGGCGAAGGCGCGGTTGGCCTGCTCCAGGCTGCGCGCGGTGGCGTCCAGGTCGGCGTTCGCCCCGGCCAGCCGGCGGCGCCCGACCTCCTCGCGCGACAGGCTGCGCGCCGCCGCCCAGGCGAGCCCGATGCAGGTGGCCAGCGCCAGCAGCACGAACAGGCCGCTGCGGATGGCGCGTTCCCGCCATTCCTCCAGCACCTCGTCCTTGGCCATGCTGACCAGCACGAACAGCGGCAGCGACGGCACCCGCTGATAGGAGACGATGCGCTGCCGCCCGTCGATGCCCGACACCGCCTCGTAGGTTCCGGACGGCGCCTGCCGGACGCGGCCCAGCACCTCCAGCGGGCCGGCCAGCCGGTCGCGGTCCACCTCCGGAAAGCGCACGACCAGCGTGCCGTCGTCGCGGAACAGGGCGATGCTGCCCAGCCGCCCGATGTCCAGGCTTTCGAAGAAGCCGCGGAAATAGTCCATGTCCACGGCGACGTGGCTGACGCCCTGGAACTGATCCGGCGCGCCGATGCGGCGGCTGACCGTGAAAGTCGCCTTGCCGGTGAAGCGCCCCTGGATCAGCTCGCCCACCGCGAAGTCGGCCCCGTCGCGGTGCGCCTTGAAGAAGGAGCGGTCGGCGCTGTTGGAGGCGGGAGCCGGAAACTGGCGCGTGCTGAGCTGGGTCGTCCCCAGGGCGTCGTGGATCCAGATGGAGGCGATTTCCGGCATGTCGTCGGCCATCGTCCGCATTTCCTGCCACAGCGCGCGGTCGCGGCCCAGCCCCTCGATCCCGCGGCCCTCGGCGCCGCGCTGGCGCACGCGGTCGAGCACGCGCTGCAGCACGAGGTCGCTGGTGGCGATGGTGCGGCGGACATGCTCCTGCATCAGGCGGGTGGAGCTTTCGGTCTTCTCGCGGGCGTGGCGCAGCGTGTCCTCGTGATCGGACCAGGTCACCACGCCCCAGAATCCGATCCCGAAGGTCAGGATCATGCCGACGATGGTCCCCAACAGCGGCCGCAGCCGGGATGGCGGCGCGGTCGTGTCCGCCGCTGTCGGGATCGCATCATCCATTGCCGATGTCCGTGCCGAAGTCCGTCGGGCCCGGCGATTGCCGGAAGGAAAGGGGTTGCCGCCGTTCCGGAGTATGGAGTCCCGCCCCCCGCAACCGCAAGTGACTTGATCGCCGCCCCCTGTTCCCGCCCGACAGTGTCACCGCCGGGCCACCGCCGGGCCTCAGGACGCCGCGAGCGTTCCTTGCAAGGCGTCGTCGCGCGACAGGCTGCGGTCGATGGCCGCCAGCAGGGCCGCGCGGTCGACGGGCTTCGGCACATGCCCGTCCATGCCAGCCGCGTAGCAGCGGGCGACCTCGGCCGGCAGGGCGCTGGCGCTCATCGCCAGGATGGGCACGCGCCCGGCGGGGGGCGGCAGCGCCCGGATCGCCTCCGTCGCCTCCAGCCCGTCCATTACCGGCATCTGCACGTCCATCAGCACCAGATCGTAGGCGTTGCGCCGCACGGCCTCCACCGCCTCCCGCCCGTCGGCGGCGGTGTCCACCCGGTGGCCGACCCTGGTCAGCATGGTGACGGCCAGTTCACGATTCATCGCCAAGTCCTCGACCAGCAGGATGCGGGCGGCGCGCTTCGGCGCCGGCGGCGCGGCCGGGCCGACCTCCGCTGGGCCGGCGCCCGGCTCCGCTTCCGGCAGCGGGACGGAGAACCAGAAGGTGGAGCCGACGCCGGGATGGCTCTGCACCCCGACCTCCCCGCCCATCCGCTCCACCAGCCGCCGGCTGATGGCAAGGCCGAGACCGGTCCCGCCGCGCGAGCGGTCGATCTGGCTGAAGCGCTGGAAGAGCTGCCCGAGCCGGTCCCGCGGGATGCCGATGCCGGTGTCCTCGACGCTGACCGTGATGCGCGCCCCGTCCGGCCCGCCGGGTTCGTTTTTGACGCCGGTTTTGACGCCGGATTTTTTCAGAATGGAAAGGGCGACGCTGCCGTGGTCGGTGAACTTCACCGCGTTGCCCAGCAGGTTGAGGATCACCTGCCGCAGCCGGTCGGGGTCGCCGTGCAACAGCGCCGGCACGTCCGGCGCCACCGCGACGTGGAGCGTCAGGCCCTTCGCCTCGGCGTCGAGCCGCACCAGCGCCGCGCAGCCGGACACCAGCTCGCGGATGGAAAAGTCGGCAGGGCGCAGCTCCAGCCGTTCCGCCTCGATCCGGGAGAAGTCGAGCACGTCGTCGATGACCGTCAGCAACGACCGCCCGGCGTCCCGCACATGGGTCGCGCAGCGACGCTGTTCGGGGGTCAGCGCGCTGTCCAGCAGAAGCTGCGTGAAGCCCAGGATGCCGTTCAGGGGGGTGCGGATCTCGTGGCTCATGGTCGCCAGGAACTCGGCCTTGGCGCGGCCGGCCGCCTCGGCGTCGATGCGCGCCTGGATCAGCGCCCGTTCGTTGCGCTTGCTCTCGGTCACGTCGATGACGATGCCGTCCCACACCACCGCGCCCGTCTCGCGCCGCGCCGCGCGGCTGGTCGCGCGCAGCCAGCGTTCGGCCCCGTCGCTCGGCCGGATGACGCGGAACTCGTGCGTCCAGGGCTCCAGCGTTTCGGCCGAGGCGAGCACCGACGCGGCGATGGCCGCGCGGTCGTCGGGGTGGATGATCGCGTCCAGCCGTTCCAGCGTGACGCCGTCGCCCTCGGGCAGGCCCATGACCTGGAAGAAGCCGGGGCTGCAATAAGGGAACAGCAGCCGCCCGTCGGGCGTGAGCACCCGCTGGTACACACCGCCCGGCAGGTTGGCGGCGGTCGCGGCGAAGCGGCGCTGGCTCTCGGCCAGGGCCTGGGCGAGGTCCTGGCGCTGCTGCTCCTTGCGCAGCATGGTGCCGAGAATCAGCGTGCCGAGGAAGTGCCCCAGCGACATCGGCACCAGCCCCGTCGCCAGCAGCTGCCGGGCGAGGTCGGGCGGCAGCAGAACGAAACTGAAGGGGGAGGCCACCGTCACCCCGACGGCCAGCGCCAGCACATGCCCGCTGCCGATCCCGCCCCCCAACCCTTTGTCGCGGCGCGCGATCCGCTGCACACCGATGCCCAGCAGCGCCGCGGCAACCAGGGAGGCGACCCCGGCCGCCGCCCCGGCCCCGCCCAGCGACCAGCGGTAGCCGCCGGCGACCAGCGCCGCCGTGACGCCGCCGACCGGCCCGGCGAAGGGAGCGGCCAGCGCCATCATCACGTTGCGCGGGTCGATGAACAGGCCCGGCGCCACCCGCACGGGGTCGACCATGCCGAGGATCGCCGCCCCGGCGAACAGCAGGCCGAGCAGGGCTTGCGTCAGTGCCTGCGTCAGGGGCGGCGCCAGCAACGGCGCGCGCGCGCGGATGTGCAGGAAGGTCATGACGACGACCGCGAACAGGCCGATGTTCTGCGCCAGTCCGATCAGGACGTCACGGGTGAGCATGTCCATCGCACCTTTTCGGCGATGCCGCCGCTCCCTAGCAATCTGCACGCGCGCATGAGGCCGTTTGCATCCTGCATCGCATTTTCACGGCGGCGGATGGAGAGTCCCTTGACCGAAACCGGTCCTCGCCCGCCCGCACCCGCCGTGCGCAAGGGGCAGTGCAAGGCCCGCGCCGTTCTGCCCCAAGGCAAACGAACGAAGCGCCTCTTTTCAGATTTTAGGACCATCGTCATCCCCAAAGGCGCTACGGGATGCACACATTTCGCGCTTGCGGTAAGTTGTTGATATTTATGTGTTTTCCGTCATCCCCGCGCAGGCGGGGATCCAGACGCCCGTCTGGGCGTCACATGAGTCAAACTTTGACTCATGTCGCCGCTATCGCGGCTCTCGCTGGATTCCCGCCTTCGCGGGAATGACGAAAAGCCTAAATTTAGCCCTAAATACTTCACTCAACTTTCCTTGGCTCCCCAGGACGCACACGCAAGGGGAAATCCGCTCAGCCGGATCGGGGAGCCGGCGGCCGTTGACCGGGTTACTCCGGAATTCTGGCGTGGCAAAAGGGCCGGAAATCCCGTTGCGAAGACAGCATGCCGGCGGTACCGCGCCGGCGTCGTCCAACGATGCGCCCTCCGCATTCCGGAGGAGCCGACGGGAGACAGACATGCAGCACGCCGTTGCCGGGGGTCCGCGACTGTCCGTCGTGGTTCCCTGCTACAACGAAGCCGACGGGATCCCCGAACTGCACCGCCGCGTCAGCGCGGCCTGCCGCGCCGAGGTGGGCGGCGATTACGAACTGGTCCTGGTGGACGACGGATCGCGGGACGAGACCTGGAACCGCATCGCCGCGCTGGTGCGGGACGATCCGGCCGTGACCGGGGTGCGCCTGTCGCGCAACCACGGGCACCAGCTGGCCCTGACCGCCGGCCTGCACGTATGCCGGGGCGAGCGCATCCTGATCATCGACGCCGACCTGCAGGATCCGCCGGAACTGCTGGGCACCATGATGGCCCGGATGGACGCGGGCGCCGACGTCGTCTACGGCACGCGCATGGCCCGCGACGGCGAGACCTGGTTCAAAAAGGGCACGGCGGCGCTGTTCTACCGCCTGCTCGACCGGCTGGTGGACATCGAGATCCCCAAGGACACCGGCGACTTCCGCCTGATGAGCCGCCGCGCGCTGGAAGTGCTGAACGCCATGCCGGAGCAGCACCGCTTCATCCGCGGCATGGTCAGCTGGATCGGCCTGAAGCAGGAGCCCCTGCCCTACGACCGCCAGGCGCGCCTGACCGGCACCACCAAATATCCGCTCGGCAAGATGGTGCGCTTCGCGGTGGACGCGATCACCAGCTTTTCCATCAAGCCGCTGCGCGCCGCCTCCTACATCGGCTTCTTCTTCGCGCTGTGCGCCGTGGCGGCGCTGGGCTACGCGCTCTACAGCTGGGCGCAGCACGAGACGGTCCCCGGCTGGACCAGCGTCATGGTCGTCACGCTGGTGCTGGGCAGCACGCAGCTGCTGATCCTGGGCGTGCTGGGCGAGTATCTCGGCCGGCTCTACATGGAGACCAAGCACCGCCCGCTCTTCATCGTGGACAGTGTCGCCCGCCACCCGCTGGCCGCCGCTGAGATCCCGGCCAACGCGCCGGTGGCCGCCCCGGCTCCGGCGGACACCGAACTCGGCACCGGCATCGCCGCCGCGGCCGGGGCCTTCTCGCGGATCGAGGCCAACGGATGAGCAACGGGCGGATGAGCGCCGGGCGGGCGTTTCCCTGGACGGCCGTCCGATTCGGGCTGGTGGGCCTGCTGAACACCGGCGTGGACTTCGCGGTGTTCCTGGCGCTGATGGCCGTGCCCGGCACGCCGGTGCTGCTGGCCAATGCCTGCGGCTATGGTGTGGGCGTGCTGTCCAGCTTCCTTCTGAACCGCAGCTGGACCTTCCGCGTCCGCCGGGACGAGGCGCCGATGGCGCGCCGCCTGCCGGTGTTCCTGGCCTTCAATCTGGTGGGGCTGGCGCTGTCCAGCCTCGTGGTGGGGCTGCTGGTCCCCACCGTGCCGCCGCTCGCCGCCAAGGTCGCCGCCACGGGGGCGACCTTCGCCTGGAACTACTGGTCGAGCCGCCGATTCGTCTTCACCACCCCGGCCTCCAGCACCCCCGCCGCCTGACCGCTTCCCCTGACCGCTTTCGCGTCCCATCGGAGGGGACCATGGCGCTTTGCCGCAACGCGGTACCTTGACCGCCGCGCCCCATACCCCAATCTATGCAGAGGCGGCGCCGAACCACCCTCGGGCCGCCCTCGCAGCCGGGCGCCGGAAACGGGCCCAATGTGCAACTCGCTCGCGTCACGAGGAGGATGCGCCGTGACCACTCGCCTGTCCCTCTTCAACAGCCCGCTGCTCCTGGGTTTCGACCAGTTCGAGCGCACCCTGGACCGCATCGCCAAGAACTCCGCCGAAGGCTACCCGCCCTACAACATCGAGCAGATCGGCGACGAAGGACTGCGCATCACGCTCGCCGTGGCCGGCTTCACCTCCGAAGACCTGTCCGTGCAGATCGAGGACAACCAGCTCGTCATCCGCGGCCGTCAGACCGACGACAAGTCACGCATGTACCTGCACCGCGGCATCGCCGCGCGCCAGTTCCAGCGCAGCTTCGTCCTGGCCGAGGGGATCGAGGTGGTGGGCGCCTCGCTCGACAATGGGCTGCTCAACATCGACCTGAAGCGCCCGATGCCGGAACCGAAGGTCCGCACCATCAAGATCGAACAGCCCACCCAGTCCGCCAGCGGAACCACGGGGCCGCAGACGATCGACGTCGCACCCGACCGCTTCGAGGGCTGATCCGACTTCCGCTTTTTGACCATTTCGTCCGAAGGGACACAGCCATGAACACCCCCGGCAGCAGCAAGATCACCACCCTGAACGACGCGGCGGCGGTCCTGCGCCTCCTCTCGCCCCAGGACTTCGCGGCCTTCGGCGTCGACCACGTCGCCTATGTCCGCCCCGTCGAAGTGGACGGCAACCCGGCCTTTTCGGTGCACGCCGCCGACGGCACCCCGCTGACCGTCCTGGCCGAACGCGACGTGGCCTTCGCCACCGTCCGCCAGAACGACATGGAGCCGCTCAGCGTCCACTGAGTCACTCTCTCCGAACGTTGCCCGAAGGGGCCGGTTCGCCGACGGTGGGCCGGCCCTTTTCCGTTTCCCGAGCCTCCGAAACTCTGCGTTGCGTGACAAGCGCACCGAAGCCCGCCTGCATCCTTGCCATGCCCAGCGAAGAAATTATGTTGGTGGGACACTCAAAAGGGTTAGCTTGCCGGGACGGCGGGTTCGGGGAGACGGGATTTGGACGAGGGGCGTGAGGCGGACGAGGCTGGGGCGGAGAAGGCCGCCGGTTCCAAAGGCGGCGCGGCCAAGCGCAAGGCGTGGGAGGACGAGGCCCGCGACGCCCTGCACATCATGCCGCTGTCGGCCATTCCCCTGGAAACGCCGGGCCTGCAGCACGCGCGCCTGATCAAGAACGTCCGGCTGCAGACCGTCATCGAGATGTTCCACGACGTGCAGACCGGCAGCGGACAGGTCGCCCCCCGCCACGTCGCCGCCTATTTCGAGTCCTACAAGGACGAGGTCGAGCGCGATCTGGTTAAGATCGAGAAGATCGCCGCCGCCTCCAGCTTCGACGTCTACACCTCGCGCATCGAGCTGCGCCGGCTGAACATCGACGTCAACAACGTCCAGTCGCTGTCCCTGTCCGACCGCAAGAAGCAGGAACTGACCAACTACATGCGCGTCTTCACGCGCCCGCTGGTCGAATACGTCTATGGGACCGAGGACATGCAGGTCCAGGACGTGAACGACATCATCGGCATGTTCGCCAACCCCAACCGGGACGAGGCGCTGCGCAACCTGCGCATGATGGCCGACCGGCTGGACATCGAGCTGACCGAGATCCCGAAGTTCCTGGAGGAATACGGCGACATCTTCCTATCGCTGGCCTATTTCCGCAAGTGCCTGGACGACATCGTTCCGGAAATCCAGAAGTTCCTGACCTGGATGGGCGAGATCCGCAACTCCACCGAGGTCAAGCGCGACTTCCGGCAGATCAAGATGCTGGACGAGATCAACCGCGACCTGACGGACATCTCCACCTCCATCACCGGCCGGTTCGAAAGCTTCGACAACCGCACCAAGGACTTCTGGCGGGACATCAACGCGGACACGTTCCGGTCGATTCGCGAGCTGATCGCCTCGCACCACGTCACCATCGGCGGCGTGCTGTGCGGTCTGGCGGTGAAGATGGACCTGTGGAAGGCCCGCTTCGCGCGCGGCGGCGGCGGCCCCAACCGCCGCATGGAGTTCGTGAAGTCCGAAATCCTGCCCGGCCTGTCCCACATCAAGTCGCTGGAACAGTCCGCCCGCACCAACGCCGCCTGAGGACGCCGCCCGTGCCCGGTTTCGATCCCACTTTGGACCATGTGAACATCAGCGTCCGCGACCTGGACCGCGCGATCCGCTTCTACGGCGAGACCTTCGGCCTGACGCTGCTGATGCGCAAGACGCTGTCCGGCGACTGGTTCAACGCGATTCGCGGGACAAAGGACGCGGTGGCCGACTGCGCCATCCTGGTCAACGGGAACCACAGCCTGCGCCTGGAGATGCTGTGCTTTCCCGGAACGCCCGCCAATCCTCAGCCCGGTCCGCACGGCATGGACGACATCGGCATCGGCCATTTCGCCGTCACCGTGGACGACATCCACGCGGTGCGGGAGCGCGCCATCCGCGGCGGCGCCACGCCAATGGGGGATGTGGTGGAGGTGCCCCGCTCCATCCTGCCGAAGGGCAAGCTGATGTGCTACCTGCGCGACCCCGACGGCATCCTGATGGAGCTGGCGCAGAAGCTCGACACCGGCCCCACGGAACCCGCGGCATGCTGTCCCTGATCCGCGAGGCCCAGGTACAGCCCGGAGCCGGGCAGACCCCCATCGCCTACCGCCGCCGGGCGCTTCGCAAGCGCCTGCCGGTGCTCCTGGCCACAATCGCGGTGCTGACCGTGCTCGGCCCCTTCGGCACCTTCGAGGCGCTGCCCCTGCCGCAACGGCTGGCCTACTGGGGCGGCCTGATCGGCTTCGGCTTTCTCGCCTTCGAACTGCTGATGCACGCCTCCGTCCGCCTGCTGAAGGAGCGGGCCAGCGCGTGGCGGCCCATGCTGGCGGGTGTGGGGCTGACAGTGACGGTGCTGGAAACGGCAATCGTCGCCCTGCTGGAGCGCTCACTGCGCGACCGCGACTTCCTGCACCCGCTGGGCATCGCCGAGCTGTTCGTCTACGTCGCGGTCATCACCGCCCTGGTCTCCGCCGTACCGCTGTGGCTGGAACTGCGCGACCTCGGCCTGCTTTCCCCGCCCTCCCCCGCCCCGGTTCCGGAGCCGGCGCCCGAACCCGCCCCGGAAGCCCCGCGCGAGCCCGCCTTCCTCGCCCGCATCCCGGCCCGCCTCGGCCGCGACCTGCTGGCGCTGGAGATGGAGGACCACTACGTCCGCGTCCACACGGCCGAGGGCAGCGACCTGATCCTGATGCGCCTGCGAGACGCCATCGCCGAACTGTCCGGCCTCGACGGACTGCAAGTCCACCGCTCCCACTGGGTCGCCGCCAGCGCCGTCACCGGCGTGGAACGCAAACCGGACGGCAAGCTGACGCTGATCCTCCGCAACGGGCTACGGGTGCCGGTCAGCCGGAGTTATGCGGCGGAAGTGCGGGCGAAAGGGTGGGTGGAGAAGGCGGGGGTGTGAGAGTTACTGGTTTAATACCCGCCGGTGAGCATATCGAGCGCGCCGGTAACTGCCGTATCCTCGGACATCAGCGAGCCCACACACGGCCCCAACTCGTTCACCGGCACGGCACCCACGAACTGCGTGACCATCACGCACCTTTCCCCCATCACATCGAACATTGGGTTCAAGCGGGCCGCTGGAATTGGCGCATGGCTTGGCGGCAGCAGCGGAGCGACGAAGCGAGTGTTCAACCCACTCAGGATGTTGGCTTGGAGGTCCAGCAGATAGCCGGGACCATTCGTGCGCCTGTAGACGTCGAACTTTGCCATCAGAATTGGCGGTATTGCGCCAAAGGAAGACCGTTCCTTTCAACGTAGGCGTTGGACGACTCAAGCGCGTCCTTATTCTCTTCCAACCAGCGTTGCGCGCGGACTTCGGCAATTTGCAAGGCCAGCCCACGCTCACAAGCGCGAGAGACGTTCACGCCAAGGCTTTTCGCTTCCTCCAGCAACGCGCTGTTCAGGGAAACGTTTGTCGCCTTTTTCGGAGCGGACGACCCATCGTGGTGAAAAGAGCCTTGGTGCATGACGCTGCCTCCAAACCGTATGCGCATAAGATATGCGCATACGGTTTGAGCCGGCAAGCGGCGATTACGCCGCCAAATTCCTCAGCACATAGTTCAGCACGCCGCCGTTCTTGTAATATTCCACCTCGTCCACCGTATCGATTCTCAGCAGAAGCGGCACCTCCCGCGTTTCGCCGCTCGCGCGCTTGATGGTCAGGGTCACGTCCTTGCGCGGGCGCAGATCCTGTTCGATGCCGGCGATGTCGAAGGTTTCCGTACCGTCGAGCTTCAGGTCGTTGCGGGTCATGCCGTCCTTGAACTGGAGCGGCAGGATGCCCATCCCGACCAGATTGGACCGGTGGATGCGCTCGAAGCTTTCGGCGATGACGGCGCGGATGCCCAGCAGCTTGGTGCCCTTGGCGGCCCAGTCGCGGCTGGAACCGGTGCCGTATTCCTTGCCGGCGATCACCACCAGCGGCACGCCTTCCTGGGCGTAGCGCATGGCGGCGGTGTAGATCGGCAGGCGCTCGCCGGAGGGGAAGTGCTTGGTCTCGCCGCCTTCCACGCCCGGCAGCATTTCGTTCCGGATGCGGATGTTGGCAAAGGTGCCGCGCATCATCACCTCGTGATTGCCGCGCCGCGCGCCGTAGCTGTTGAAGTCCTGCGGGCGCACCTGATGGCTCAGCAGATACTCGCCGGCCGGCGCCGTCCGCTTGATGGAGCCGGCGGGGGAGATGTGGTCGGTGGTGATGCTGTCGCCCAGCACGGCCAGCGCCCTGGCGCCCGTCACGTCGCTGACCGGGAAGGGCTGCTTCGGCATGTCGGAGAAGAAGGGCGGCAGCTTCACGTAGGTCGAACCGGCCTGCCACTGGTAGGTCTGGCCCTCCGCCGTGGCGATGGAGCGCCACTGGGCCGGCCCCTCGAACACGTTGCCGTAGCGGCTGCGGAACATCTCCGGCGAGAGGCTGGCGTTGATGGCGTCCTGCACCTCCTGGTTCGACGGCCAGATGTCGCGCAGGTACACGGGCTGCCCGTCCTTGCCGGTGCCGATCGGGTCCTTGGTCAGGTCGATCTTCATGTTGCCTGCCAGCGCGTAGGCGACGCACAGCGGCGGGGAAGCCAGATAGTTCGCCCGCGTGTGCGGGTTCACGCGGCCTTCGAAGTTGCGGTTGCCCGACAGCACGGCGGCGACCACGAGGTTGCCCTCCTCCACCGCCGCGGCGATGGGGTCGGGCAGCGGGCCGCTGTTGCCGATGCAGGTGGTGCAGCCGTAGCCGACGATGTTGAAGCCAAGCTGGTCCAGGTAGGTCTGCAGGCCCGCCTTCGCCAGATAGTCGGTCACCACCTGGGAGCCGGGGGCCAGCGAGGTCTTGACCCACGGCTTGGTCGTCAGCCCCTTCTCCACCGCCTTGCGCGCCAGCAGGCCGGCGGCCAGCAGCACGGCGGGGTTGGAGGTGTTGGTGCAGGAGGTGATGGCGGCGATCACCACCGCCCCCTGGTCCAGGCCGTAGCCCGCACCCTTCACGGGGACGGAGCGGTTGGCGTCGTCGGCCTTGAAGGCCTCCGTCAGGTCCTTGGTGAAGCTCTGCGCGGCTTGCGACAGGGGCACGCGGTCCTGCGGGCGCTTCGGCCCGGCCAGCGACGGTTCGACCGTGGAGATGTCCAGTTCCAGCGTGTCGCTGAAGACCGGGTCGGGCGAGTTGCTGTCGCGCCACATGCCCTGCGCCCGCGCGTAGGCCTCCACCAGCGCCACGCGGTCGGCGTCGCGGCCGGTGAAGGTCAGGTACTTGATGGTCTCCGCATCGATGGGGAAGATGCCGCAGGTCGCACCGTATTCCGGGGCCATGTTGCCGATGGTGGCACGGTCGGCCAGCGTCAGCCCGTCCAGGCCCGGCCCGTAGAACTCCACGAACTTGCCGACCACGCCCTTCTTGCGCAGCATCTGCGTGACGGTCAGCACGAGGTCGGTCGCGGTGGTGCCCTCCTTCAGCCGGCCGGTCAGCTTGAAGCCGATGACCTCCGGGATCAGCATGGAGATGGGCTGGCCCAGCATCGCCGCCTCCGCCTCGATGCCGCCGACGCCCCAGCCCAGCACGCCCAGCCCATTGACCATGGTGGTGTGGCTGTCGGTGCCGACCAGCGTGTCGGGATAGGCGACCAGCTTGCCGGACGGGTCGGTGTCGGTCCACACGCCCTGCGCCAAGTATTCGACGTTCACCTGATGGCAGATGCCGGTGCCCGGCGGCACGACGCGGAAATTGTCGAAGGCCTTCTGGCCCCAGCGCAGGAAGGCGTAGCGCTCCAGGTTGCGTTCGAACTCCAGCTCCACGTTCTTCTCGAAGGCCGTGGGGTTGCCGAAGTAGTCCACCATCACGGAATGGTCGATGACCAGATCGACCGGCACCAGCGGGTTGATCTTCTTCGGGTCGCCGCCCAGCGCCGCCATCGCCTCGCGCATCGCGGCGAGGTCGCAGACGGCGGGCACGCCGGTGAAGTCCTGCATCAGCACGCGCGCCGGGCGGTAGGCGATCTCGCGGGTCGAGCGCTTGTCCTGAAGCCACTGGGCCACCGCCTTCACGTCGTCGACCGAGACGGTGCGCCCGTCCTCGAAGCGCAGCAGGTTTTCCAGCAGCACCTTCATCGAATAGGGAAGGCGGGACAGATCGCCGAGGCCGGAGTCCTCCGCGGCCTTGATGCTGAAGTAATCGTAGCTCTTGCCCCCCACGGACAGCGACCGGCGGGTCTTCAGCGTGTCCTGACCGGTGAACGTCGTCACGGCTACCCCTCCATGGCTCGTTATTGGCACTTGGTTCGTTTGGGCGGCGGCGACCGGGCGGCGGCCGTCGGAAACCGCGTGTCTCAACCGCCTGATGTAGTGCTGTGTCCAAGCCGTTCAAACCACGGGGATCGGACTGGTGCGGCCATGCTCCATCCGTATTAGACTGTCCGGCAAAAGGGCACCGGAACGCCCCGGGAAAACCAGCGCGGGAGGATCAGGATGGCAAGGCGCGCGCGCCGTTCGATCGGGGTGTGGGTGGCCGGGCTGCTGCTGGCTCTCCAGGCGCTCGCCACGCCCGCGCTGGCCGAGGAGCCGGCGAACGCGCAGTTCTTCCCGCATCTGGTCTACCGCACCGGCCCTTACGCGCCGAACGGCATCCCCTTCGCGGACGGGGTGGCCGACTACATCGCGCTGATCAACCAGCGCGACGGCGGGATCAACGGCGTTCCCATCCGCTACGAGGAGTGCGACACCGGCTACAACACCGACCGGGGCGTGGACTGCTACGAGCGGCTGAAGGCCAGGGGGCCGACCGGGGCCGCCGCCGTCCTGCCGCTGTCCACCGGCATCACCTACGCCCTGATCGAGCGCAGCGCCATCGACCGCATCCCCGTCTTCTCCTCCGGCTACGGGCGGGCCGACGCCTCGGACGGGCGGGTGTTCCCCTACGCCATCAACGCGCCGGCCAGCTATTGGACGGGCATCGACGCCGCCGTCACCTACATCGCGCAGCAGTTGGGCGGGCCGGAGCGGCTGCGGGGCCGGAAGATCGCCTACGTCTACCACGACAGCGCCTTCGGGAAGGAACCGCTGCCGATGCTGGAGGTGCTCCGCGCCCGGTTCGGCTTTGAGATGCGCACCTACCCCGTCGCGCCGCCGGGCCTGGACCAGAAGGGCCTGTGGATGCAGATCGCCCGCCAGCACCGGCCCGACTACACGATCCTGTGGGGCTGGGGCGGACAGAACTCCACCGCCATCCGCGAGGCGGCGGCGGCCGGCTATCCCGTGGACCGGATGATCGGCGTCTGGTGGTCGGGGTCGGAGCAGGACGTGGTCTCCGTCGGGGCCGCCGCGAAGGGCTACAAGGCGCTGGCCTTCCACGCGCCGGGCGCCGACCACGCCGTCATCCGCGCCATCCGGGAGCATGTCCACGCCCGCGGGCTCGGCACCGGCGATCCGGCGCAGGTCGGCACGGTGCTCTACAACCGGGGCGTCTTCAACGCCGCCGTGCTGGTGGAGGCCATCCGCACCGCCCAGGAGAAGCACGGCATCCGGCCCCTGACCGGCGAGCAGGTCGCCTGGGGCTTCGACCATCTGGACCTGACCGCGGAGCGTCTGGCCGCGCTGGGGCTGGAGGGCTTCATGCAGCCCCTGCGCACCACCTGCGCCGACCACGAGGGCATGACGCCGCTGCGCGTTCAGCAGTGGGACGGCCGGCGCTGGACCTTCGTGTCCGACTGGATCGAACCCCGCCGCGCCCTGATCCGCGGCATGGTCGAGGACTCCGCCCGCAAGTTCGCCGCGGACAAGAAGATCAAGCCGAGGAGTTGTTCGTAAGGGCTGTTTCCCCTCTCCCAGCTCCGCTGGGAGAGGGGAATTGGTTGCAAATCACGCCGGGCGCATGGCGACGTAGCGGCAGAAGCGCAGCCCGCTGCCCAGGACGCGCAGGCGCGCCCACCAGAGCGCCAGTTCCCGCGCCAGCGCGTTGAGGACGCGGCCGTCGGGCACGGCGGTCTTCAGCGCTTCGCCCAGGCGGCGGACGCGGTCGATCACCTGACGGCGGTGCTGTTGCGTCAAGTCCTCGGTGATGCGGAGGTCCAGGTTGCGCTGGGTCAGCTCGTCCGCCATGCGGGTGGAGGACCAGGGATAGACCTCCATCGGCTCGGCGTCGCGCCAGCCGTTCCAACTGTCCCAGGAGCCGGGCGTGCCCTCGATCACATAGTCGAACAGCAGCACGCCGCCCTTCGGCTTGACGCACTCGCAGATGCGGTCGAGGAACACCTCCTTGTCGCGCACCCGATGCATGATGCGGTCGGCCAGCACGAGGTCGAAGGAGCCGCCCTGGTTGAAATGGTCCGGATCGTAGTGGGTGATCGGCGCCTTCTTCGACACGCCCAGCGCCTTGGACCGGTCCATGCCCAGCTTGGCCAGCAGCGGCGAGGGCTCCAGCCCCGTGACCCAGGTGTCGTAGCCGTTGACGATGCCCCGCGCCGTCCCGCCGAGCCCCGCCGACAGGTCCAGCACGCTCTTGGCCGGGTTCAGCCCGAAGGAGCGCACGGCGTCCACCATCCAGGGCGCGTCGCAGGGGCCGAGGCAGTCGTCGCCCCACAGCATCTGCGCGCCCTCCGTCCGGGCCACCGACCAGACGGGTTCCCCGTGCCGGTCGAGCTGAAGGCTCTCCAGCCGGTCCAGCTCCGGGTTGGTGCTGGGGTTCGGAAGCGGCGACGCCAAGCCGTCCGGGGCGGACGTGACCACCGGCGGCAGGACGGGGGCGGCCCCAAAGCTGTTCACCGGGCCGGCCTGCGGGCGCCACGTGGCGGTGGACGGGCGCGGCGCGGTCGCCAGGGCGGTCAGGTCATAGCCTTCCCACCAGGCGACGACCTTCGTCCGCCAATCCGGATTCCGCCAGCGCTCCCGCTCCCGAAGGTCCACGTCGAGGCTCCCCGGCACTTCGGTCGTATTTTATGCAAATACTGATACGGACCGAAGGATTACATCGACTACTCGAAATATAGAGGTATCCAACAGACACGCAGGTGTCAAGAAACCTATTCTTAACCGAAATGCCCTGCATTTCCTGAAATAATTGCGTAAATTTTTCTTCATTGCCTCAGGACTTCGCCGGCGCCCGCCGACTTCACCTTGGCAGCAGCGGCGGGAGGAAGCGCATCCGTCACCGCATTGCAGCGTCCATCCCCGCTCCCTATAGTTCTGGAACCCACACCGCGAGGAGCTTCGGCGTGCCGCACGATACCGGCAATCCCTGGACCGTCCTGACCACCAAGCCGATGTACGAAAACCCCTGGATGAAGGTCGTCGAGTACGACGTGCTGAAGCCGAACGGGAAGCCCGGCATCTACGGCGTCATGCACACCAAAAGCGTCGCGACCGGGATCGTGCCCATCGACGACGACGGCTGCGTGATCCTGGTCGGCCAGTACCGCTTCGCCCTGCACCAGTACAGCTGGGAAATTCCGGAGGGCGGCGGCAGGAAGGATGTCGACCCGCTGATTTCGGCCCAGCGCGAACTGGAGGAGGAGACGGGGCAGATGGCGCGCCACTGGCTTCCGATCCTGCACATGTCGCTGTCCAACAGCATCACCGACGAGGTCGCCTACGGCTTCCTGGCCTGGGGGCTCGAACAGGGCACCGCGGATCCCGACGACACGGAGGTGCTGCAACTCCGCCGTGTTCCCTTCGCGGAGGCCTATGATATGGTCCGGCGCGGGACCATCACCGACGCCATCGCCGTCGCCTGCCTGATGAAGGTCCGCCTGCTCGCCCTGGAAGGGGAGTTGCCCGAGGACGTGACCCGGTTGATCCTGGGCTGAATCCCCGGACTTACGTGAAAGCTCCCATGCACGCCGTCGCCATCGACTTCGAGACCGCCAACGAGACCCGCACCAGCGCCTGCTCCATCGGCATCGCCTGGATCGAGAACGGCCGGGTGGTCGGCACGGAGGAGCATCTGATCCGCCCGCGGGAGATGCGCTTCAACCCCTTCAACACCGCCGTCCACGGCATCCGTCCGGAGGACGTCGCCGACGCGCCGGAATTCCCGGAGATCTGGGCGCGCTTCGGCCGGCGGCTGGACGGGCGGCTGGTGCTGGCCCACAACGCCTCCTTCGACCTCAGCGTCCTGCGCCACACGCTGGCCGACTACGGGCTGGCCTGGCCGGCCTGCAGCTATCTCTGCACGGTGGTGCTGGCGCGCAAGGCGTGGCCGGACCTGTCGGCGCACAAGCTGAACGTGCTGGCCGACTTCCTGGGCATCGCGCTGGACCACCACCGTGCCGGCAGCGACGCCGAGGCCTGCGGCCGCATCGCGCTGGCCGCCGCCCGCGCCCTGGGGCTGAAGCGCTTGGCCGACATCGCGGGGGCAACGGGGATCACGTTCGGCCAACTGACGCCCGACGGCTATACCCCCTGCAAGGGCGGCAACCCGCCGCGGCGGAGGCGGCTGGTGCCGGTGGTGTAAGTTCTTTGCCCCCTCCCTAACCCTCCCCCGCTCTCGCGGGAGAGGGGACTGCCGCCGCTTCGCGAAAGCCCCCTCCACCTCGAAGAGGGGGAGGGTTGGGGAGGGGGCCGCAGCGCGCTAAGCGACGGCCTTCTGCTCCGGGAACAGCCCCAGCAGGCCGTCGCGCGTCGCCGGGCAGACGCCGCGCTCCGTCACCAGACCGCTCACCAGCCGCGCCGGGGTCACGTCGAAGCCGTAGTTGGCGGCCGGGCTGCCGGCGGGGGTGACGCGGATCGTCTCGATGCGGCCGTCCGCCGTGATGCCGGTCAGGTCGGTCACCTCGCGGGCGTCGCGCTCCTCGATGGGGATTTCCTTCACGCCGTCGGCCATGCCCCAGTCGATGGTCGGCGAGGGCAGCGCGACGTAGAAGGGAACGCCGTTGTCGTGGGCGGCCAGCGCCTTCAGGTAGGTGCCGATCTTGTTGCAGACGTCGCCGGTCGCGGTGGTGCGGTCGGTGCCGACGATGCACAGGTCCACCATGCCGTGCTGCATCAGGTGGCCACCGACGTTGTCCACGACGACCGTGTGCGGGACGCCGTGGTGGTTCAGCTCCCACGCGGTCAGGCTGGCGCCCTGGTTGCGCGGACGCGTCTCGTCCACCCAGACGTGGAGCTTGATGCCCTCCTCGAAGGCCACGTAGATCGGGGCGAGCGCGGTGCCCCAGTCCACGGTGGCGAGCCAGCCGGCGTTGCAGTGGGTCAGCACATTGACCGTCTCGCCGGGCTTCTTCTTCGCGGCAGCGGCGCGGATCAGCGCAGCGCCATGCTCCCCGATGCTGCGGTTGATGGCGACGTCCTCGTCGGCGACGGACAAGGCCTCGGCGTAGGCGGCCTCCACGCGCTTGGCCGGCGGCAGCGGGGCGAGGTGCCGGCGCATGCGCTCCAGCGCCCAGCGCAGGTTCACGGCGGTCGGGCGGGTGGCGAGCAGAACCGTGCAGGCCTTCTCCAGCGCCGCGTCGGAGGCGTCGGCCCGCAAGGCGAGCGCCACGCCGTAGGCGGCGGTTGCGCCGATCAGCGGGGCGCCGCGCACCAGCATGGCGCGGATGGCGTGGGCGGCCTCCTCCAGGCTGGTCAGGCGCGCGACGGCGAAATCGTGCGGCAGCTTGGTCTGGTCGATGATCTCCACCGACCAGCCGTCCTTCGCCAGCCAGATGGTCCGGTAGGGAACGCCGTCGATCTTCATGGGGCCGTCTCCTCGCGCTCGGTGCCACGGTCGTTCCGGCGACAATAGGGGGGGAACGGGGCGGGTTCAACCGGCGTACAACCCCCGTCGCCCGGGAACCTTGCGTTGCACAAGGGTGTTGGCTCGCCGGACCGGTCCACAACATGGCGGCCCCATGCCCTTGCGCGCGCTGCGATCCCACCCCTCCTTCCTCTACCGGCTGCCGGGCACGGCGCTGGTGCTGATCATCTGCGCCTTCGCGGTGGCGCTGACGCTGGGGCTGTCGGCCATGTTCGCCTGGCGCGACCGCGAGGCGACGATCCGGCGCGCCCACGACGTCGCCGCCAACGTCAGCCTTCTGGTGGCCGAGCACGCCGCCCGGCTGGTGGAGACCAGCGACCTGATCCTGCGGCAGGCGGTGGCGCTGGCCGGCCCGCCCGGCGCGCCCCTGCCCGACGACCGCGCGACGTGGGAACGTTACGTGGACCTCGGCAAGAATACGCCCTATCTGCTGTCGGTCTGGCTGATCGACGCCAACGGCAAGGCGGTGCTGAGCACGCGGGAGTTCCCGGCCCCCACCCTGGACATCAGCGACCGCGACTATTTCCAGGCGCAGAAGACCGGCGGCGGGGAGCTGGGCATCGCCCCGCTGGAGACCAACCGCGTCAGCCAGCGACCGCTGATCCTGCTGCTGCGCCCCGTGGCGGCGGAATCGGGCGCGTTCCGGGGCGTGGCGGCGGTGGCCGTGTCCCCCCGCTACATCCGGGACATCTACAAGGCCTTCGACCTCGGCTACGCCCACACGATCACGCTGCGCAAGGACGACGGCACCCTGCTGCTGCGCGAAGCCGGGGAGGCACAAAGCCCGGACGGCGCGCCGTCCTCCGGCCCGGAGATCGCCGCCGAGCGGCGCGTGGACGGCACCAGCCTGATGGCGGAGGTGGCGATTCCCATGGAGGACGTCCTCGCCCGCTGGCGCGGCCGGCTGTGGACCTACGGGTCCTACGGGCTGGCGGCGCTGCTGGCGGTGGTGGTGATCGGCGCGCTGGCCATCAAGCGCACCCGCCGCGAACGGCAGGCGGAGGACGCGCTGCAGCACGCCTACGACACGCTGGAGGAGCGGGTGCACCAGCGCACCGCCGAGCTGGAGCAGGCCAACGCCCAGCTGGAAGCCGCGCTGACCGACAAGGAGGTGCTGCTGAAGGAGGTGCAGCACCGGGTGAAGAACAACCTTCAGGTCATCTGCAGCCTGCTGCGCCTGCAGTCCGCCCGCGTCGAGGAGACGGCCCGCCGCGCCTTCGACGAGAGCCTGCGCCGCATCCAGTGCATGAGCCTGATGCAGGAGCTGCTCTACCGCTCCGAACAGCCGGCGCACATCGACTTTGCCGACTATCTGCGCCAGCTCTGCGACGGCCTGGTGCGCTCGACCAACCCCACCGGCGCCCGCCTGACGGTGGAGGCGGAATCCTGGACCATCGACGTGGACCAGGCGACCCCGCTCGCCCTGATCGCCAGCGAGCTGGTGTCCAACGCCCTGCTGCACGCCTTCCCCGGCGGCCATCCGGGCACCGTGACCGTGGAGCTGCTGCCGGGCGCGGAGGGGCACCGGCTGACCGTGCGCGACGACGGCGTCGGCCTGCCGCCCGGCATCCCCGCCCCGCAACGCCGCACCGCCGGGTTGGGGCTGGTGCTCGTCCAGGCGCTGGCGCAGCAGGCCAACGCCACCCTGCACATCGACCGGGGCCAGGGGGAGCGGGGCCAGGGAACGGTCTTCACCCTGAGCGTCGCCGCCAGCGGCGCCCACCGTTCGAAGGCGGCGTAAGCGCCCTTAGGGCTGCCGTTCAGGGCTGCGGCGGTTCCAGGCGCAGATACACCATGGCGGCGGCCAGCGCGGTCGCGTAGGCGTCGCCGCCGCGCGCCGGCAGGTCCAGGTCGCGGACGATGCTGTCCAGCCGAAGGTCGACCGCGTTCTTGCCGGGGATCTTCGATTTGCGAGCGTAGTAGAGGCTGGAGACCTCAATCCGCTCGTTGGGCAGCGGGATGCCGATCATCGGCTGCACGAGGCGGTCGATCATCGCCACGGTGAAGTCCAGGTAATAGCCCACCAGCGGCCGGTTGCCGATGAAGTGCAGCAAGCGCGCCAGCGCCGGTTCCGCCGGTTCGGTCGGCCAGAAGGACAGGACGAGGTGCGAACTGGTCAGGATGCGCGCCCCCCGGATGTGCACGGCGGCCACGCTGCGCAGGTCCGCGGTGCTCTGGTCGTAGGAGGTCGCCTCGCAATGGATGGCCACCCGCTCCCCCGTGTCCTCCCCAGACAGGAGGAAGGCGTAGTCGGGGCCGGTCAGCCCCTGCCCTTTTCCGCGGGCCGTGAAGTCGATCGGCATGTCCCCATTCCCCCCTTTTGAATTCTTGTCAGTGGTTCAGGTGGAAGTGGTAGGCCAGGAACTCCTTGAACTTCTTCACCAGCGACAGGCAGTCCTTGAACTGGTCGCGGTCGAGCTTGCCCAGATCCTCCATCCGGACGAGGTTGTCGGTCTGCGTGCCGGCGGCGGAGGTGTCCACCCGCGCCTTCAGCCGCAGCGTGGACAGGAAGGTGAAGGCCTCCGACAGCTCCTCCGCGAAGGCGCGGTCGAGCACGGCCTTGTCGGCCAGCGCCCAGATGCGCTCGGTCGTGTTGGTCTCCGCCATGTGCTTTTCCAGCGCCAGCGCGCGGATGCCGTGCACGATGGGGAAGATGCTGGCCTTCTTGATGTCCACGGCCTCGCTGCGCCGACGGTCGAACAGGCCGCCGAACAGGCCCGACGGCGTGTCGAAGGCCAGCGCGGGCCGGGCGAAGGCGGTGAAGAACATCTGGTTGTCCTGCAACCGGCCGAGCAGGTAGCCCTTGGCCTCGGCCAGCAGCTCCGGATCGCCGGCCACCCCCGCCGCGTCGTAGAAGATGGCGAGGTTCATCTGCGCCGTCTCGTCCGGCCGGTGGATCCAATGGAACAGCGCGTCCTTGTATTCGGCCAGCGGGCGCGTCCATTCCGGGTTCGACACCATGATCTTGCCGGGGCACGGCGGATAGCCGAACTCCACCAGATGGCGGGTGAAGGCCTCCGTCACCCGGTTCAGGGTCGGGCATTCGTAGCCGTCGCGCAGGATCAGGCCGTTGTCCTGGTCGGTCTTCAGCAACTGCTCCCCGCGCCCCTCGCTGCCCATGACGATCAGGCAGGAATTCGCCAGCAGGTCCGGCGGGGCCAGCAGTTCGAACAGCTTGCGGAAGATCTTGCGGTTCAGCTCGGTCACGAGGTCGGCGATGAAGGGCACCTTGACGCCCGTACCGTGCAGCGTGCGGATCAGCCCGACGATGTCGTGGCTGGCCTGCTTCAGGTCCTCCGGCGAGGTCGCGCGGTCGACCTGGAGCGCGATCACCTGGGAATGGTTGGACAGCACGGCCAGCAGGTCGGTCTGCTCCAGCAGGCCGGCGACCTGCCCATGCTCGGTGATGACCAGACGGCGCACCGAATGCTTGGTCATCAGGATCAGCGCGTTGAACAGCAGGTCGTCGCGGTCCAGCGACAGCAGCTCGTAGCGGGCGAGCGGGCCGACCGGGCTGTCCACCGGGCGCCCGTCCAGCACCACGAGGTCACGGAGATCCGTGCCGGTCAGGATGCCGACCCGGCCCCCGCCGTCGCGGACCAGAACGCTGCTCGCCTGGTTCTGCTTCATGGCGGCGGCGGCGTCGCGCAGCGTGGCGGTCGCCTCCATGAAGACCGGCGGGTGCAGGTAGGCCTGCCGGATGCGCGCCATGGTCAGCGCGGCCATCTCGCGGTTGGACCGCTCGTTGGCGAGCGCCTGGAGCTTTTCCGCGAAGTCCTGGTGGATGCGCTCCCCAAAGGCCGGGTTCGCGCGCGCCAGTTCCAGCAGCACAGGACGCGGGATCAGGTGGCAGATCGTGTCTTCCGCCGCGACGAAGCTGCGCGGGTGCCCGTCCCCGAAGGCCGCCTGAAGGTCGAAGCTGTCGTGGACGCCATGGACCGCCAGAACCTCGCCGCCGCGCCGCTCGTGCACCAGCCCCTGGAGCACCACGAACAGGCAGTCGGCCGCCTCCGCAGGCTTCAGGATCACGCCGTCCTTGGCGTAGACGCCAAGATCCAGCGAGGCTTCAAGGCGTTGCTGTTCGGCCGGGGTCAGCCGATCGAAGGGAGGAATGGCGAAATCGAAAGCGTCGGACAAGACCCGCTCCGCTGAGCAAAAGGACACATAAAAAGGCGCCCCAGGACTGTGTCCTGGGGCGCCTGAAGATTACACCAGCTCCGCTATGCGCGAAAGACGGGTGCGACCATTCGCGTTGGTCTTAGTGGGCCGAGGCGCCTTCCGCGCCCAGACCGGTCTGGGAACGGATGTACTGGGCCTCGTACGCCTTGCGCTCGTCCTGGGCGGTCTGGCTGTTGTCGGTGATCGAGAAGAACCAGATCGCGATGAAGGACAGCGGGATGGTGAACATGCCCGGGTTGTCGTACGGGAAGATGGCGGCCGGGTTGCCCAGCACCGACTTCCACACCGTCGGGCCGAGGACCAGCAGCGTGACCGAGGAGATCAGGCCGATCCAGCCGCCGAGAACGGCGCCGCGGGTGGTCATCTTGCCCCAGAACATCGACATCAGCAGGATCGGGAAGTTCGCCGAGGCCGCGATGACGAAGGCGAGACCGACCATGAAGGCCACGTTCTGGTTTTCGAAGGCGATGCCCAGGAAGATCGAGACGATGCCGATGATCACGGTGGTGATCTTCGACACGCGGATTTCGTCATGCTCCGAGGCGCGGCCCTTGGCGATGACCGAGGCGTAGAGGTCGTGCGACACGGCCGAGGCGCCGGCCAGCGTCAGGCCCGCGACCACCGCGAGGATGGTGGCGAAGGCCACGGCCGAGATGAAGCCGTAGAACAGGCTGCCGCCCACCGCGTTCGCGGTGTGGATGGCCGCCATGTTGGAACCGCCGATCAGGTTGGCCGGGTTGGCCAGCTTGCCGGCTTCCGGAGCCGCCTTCAGGAACGGATAGGCGCCGTTCGCGTCCGGGGCCAGCAGCAGCACGATGGCGCCGAAGCCGATGATGAAGGTCAGGATGTAGAAGTAGCCGATGAAGCCGGTCGCGTAGAACACGGACTTGCGGGCTTCCTTGGCGTCCGACACCGTGAAGAAGCGCATCAGGATGTGCGGCAGGCCGGCGGTGCCGAACATCAGCGCCATGCCCAGCGAAATCGCCGAGACCGGATCGGTGACCAGCGAGCCCGGCGACATGATCGCCAGACCCTTGGCATGGACCTGCGTGGCCTTGGTGAACAGGGCCTCGGGGCTGAAGCCGAACTTGGCGAGCACGGCGAAGGCCATGAAGGAGGCGCCGGAGAGCAGCAGCACGGCCTTGATGATCTGCACCCAGGTGGTGGCGAGCATGCCGCCGAAGGTCACGTAGGCGATCATCAGCACGCCGACCAACACGACCGCGACGATGTAGTCCAGGCCGAACAGCAGCTGGATCAGCTTGCCCGCACCCACCATCTGCGCGATCAGGTAGAAGGTCACCGTGGCCAGCGAGCCGCAGGCGGCCAGCGTGCGGATCGGGGTCTGCTGGAAGCGGTAGGAGGCCACGTCGGCGAAGGTGTACTTGCCGAGGTTGCGCAGGCGTTCCGCGACCAGGAACAGGATGATCGGCCAGCCGACCAGCCAGCCCACCGAATAGATCAGGCCGTCGAAGCCCGAGGTGTACACGAGGCCGGCGATGCCCAGGAACGACGCGGCCGACATGTAGTCGCCGGCGATGGCGAGGCCGTTCTGGAAGCCGGTGATGCCGCCGCCGGCGGCGTAGAAGTCCTTGGCCGACTTCGTGCGACGCGCGGCCCAGAAGGTGATGCCGAGCGTCAAGAGCACGAAGATCAGGAACATGACGATCGCTTCGTAGTTCGTCGCCTGCTTCTGAATCTGACCTTCGACCGCCGCCGCGTACACGGACGCGGGGATGAGCGCACCGGCCGCGGCGGCCGCGGCGCCCAGACGATTAACCAGCGAACGCATCACTTCGACTCCTCCATGATCTGCCGGTTCAGCTCGTCGAACTCGCCGTTCGCACGATTCACGTAGATGCCGGTGAGAATGAAGGCCGAAACGATGGTGAAGAGGCCGATCGGGATACCCCAGGTGGTCACGCCGCTGCCGATCGGAGTCCCGAGGAACTCCTTGCCGAACGCGACCAGCAGGACGAAGCCGTAGTAGATGACGAGCATGGCGATCGACAGCGTCCACGCGAACGCGCTGCGCTTCTGCACCAGCTCCTGGAATTTGGGATTCGCGAGAATCCTCTGAGCGTTTTCTTTCATAGTGCGTCCCCTCGCGAGTGCCGAGCGATTTTTGACGGTCATATTAGACACTCGGACCATATGGTCTTTGTAATGTCCTGTCCCGTCAACATCTTTGATGCGACCAAGCCACGAAAAAGCGGCTTGACGAAGCTCGGCGGAGTCGTTCCCGGCAACCCACTGAAAAGGCCACGGAATTCGGCCCGCGAAAGGCGTTCTGGTAATACCGCGGAGCACCCCCTTACGAATTCGTGCGCGGCAGCCAGGGGATGCGTTGAAATGCCACACCTTCTTCGCGCAATTCCTCCACGTCGGCGTCCGTCGCCTCGCCGTAGATGCCGCGCGGATCGGCCTCGCCGTAATGGATTCGCCGCGCTTCCTCGGCGAAGCGGTCGCCGACATAGTCGCAGTTGTCCTCCACCGTCCGGCGCATCTCGGTGAGCGCGCGCATCATCTCGGCGGCGAAGCGCTGGCGCGCCTCATCCGATGGAGAGGAGGCCGGAGATGGCGCCTGGGACGGGGCCGGCATGACCGCCTGGGCGGCGGGTGCGGGCGCGGCCGGACCGGGCGCCGCGGCGGCTTCCGGCGGCGGGGGTGCGTCCTTGGACCGGCCCTTGGCGATGCGCGGCGCCATGGGGGCCTTGGTGATGGCGGTGTCGCCGCAGACCGGGCAGGCGATGGAATGCGCGGCGGCCTGCGCCTCGTAGGCGTCGCCGTTGCGGAACCATGCCTCGAACCGATGGTCCGCCGGGCATTTCAGAACGAAGAGGATCATGTCCCCGTCGGATGCTCCAAGGTGTTGAACGGTGATGGGTCGGTCGTTAATTCAGCACGACGCGCGGTCATCGTCAAACACCGCCCGCCTTTTGTCCCGGCCATTTGATTTGGCCTATTGCGTTGGCCTTTCGCCCTGGGGGAGTTGCCGCCCGTGACGCACACGACGCCCGAATCACCGCACGCCGCCCTGAGCCCGCCGTCCCCCTGGGTCGCCCGCTTCGCGCCGCTGGTCCCGGCCGGGGGGCTGGTGCTCGACCTCGCCTGCGGGTCGGGGCGCCACCTGCGCCTGTTCCACGCCCGCAACCACCCGGTGGTCGGGCTGGACCGCGACCTGCGCGGCGTGTCCGACCTGGCCGGCACGCCCGGCGTCGAGCTGGTGGAGGCCGACCTGGAAAGCGGCGCCCCGGTGCCGCTGCTGGCCGGGCGGCGCTTCGCCGGAATCGTGGTGACCAACTACCTGCACCGCCCCCTGTTCCCGGCACTGCTTGGCGCGCTGGCGCCGGGCGGCGTGCTGATCTACGAGACCTTCGCGATCGGGAACGCGCGCTTCGGCCGCCCCACCTCGCCGTCCTTCCTGCTGCGCAGCGGCGAGTTGCTGGAGGTGGCGCGCGGCCGGTTGCAGGTCGTCGCCTACGAGCATGGCGAGGTCGCCTCCCCCAAGGCCGCCGTGGTGCAGCGGCTCTGCGCCGTCAACGACCTTGCCGCCGGCGAGGGCCTGGACGGCGATCCGGAACCACGGTCGCTGCCGGTGTGTTAGGCAGGAGTTCATTGGTCGGGAACGGATGCCCCCTCCCCAACCCTCCCCCGCTGCGCGGTGGAGGGAGCTTGGTCGACGCCGAGGCAGCTCCCTCCACCGCCAAAGGCGGGGGAGGGTTGGGGAGGGGGCAAGCGTCCCCGGTCCCGAACGTTCCTGCTTAAAACCCGACCTTCACGACCTCGAACGGCCGGTCGTGGGTCAGGGCGGGGACCATGCGGCGCGCCTCGTCCACGCGGGCCATGTCGAGGTCCGCGACGACGATGCCGACCTCTTCGCCCGCGTCCGCCAGGATCTCGCCCCAGGGGGCGACGATCAGGGAATGGCCGTAGGTCTGGCGCCCCTGGTCGTGGGTGCCCACCTGCGCCGGGGCGATGATGAAGCAGCCCGTCTCGATGGCGCGGGCGCGCAGCAGCACATGCCAGTGGGCGCGGCCGGTCGGCACGGTGAAGGCCGCCGGCACGGTGATGATCCGCGCCCCCGCCTGGGCCAGCGCCCGATGCAGGTAGGCGAAGCGCACGTCGTAGCAGATGGTCAGCCCCATCCCGCCCCAGGGCGTGTTGGCGACCACCGCGCGCTCGCCGGGGCGGAAGGTGGCGGACTCGCGGTAGCTCTCCCCACCCGCCAGATCCACGTCGAACATGTGGATCTTGTCGTAGGTGGCGACGATCCGGCCCTGGTCGTCGAACAGGTAGCTGCGGTTCGCCACCCGCCCTTCGTCCAGAAGGATGCCCAGCGACCCGGCGAGCAGCCAGGCCCCCGTCTCCCGCGCCAGATCGGCGAAGAAGGGCACGCCGGGATGGTCGGACTCCGGCCGCACGCGCTCCATCACCTTGGCGCGGCCCTGGACGATCATGCTGACGTTCTCGGGCATGGCGATGAAGTCCGCGCCCGCGTCGCGCGCGCGGCGGACGAGGTCGCCCGCCGCCTGGAGGTTGGGGAGGATCTCCGTGCCCGCGTTCACCTGAACGCACGCAGCTTTCAGCGTGGTGGTCATCCCGCGATTCCCAGCATCGGGTTCAGCTTGCCCGCGCGGTCCAGCGCGTGAATGTCGTCGGACCCGCCGACCGGCACGCCGTCGATGAAGATCTGCGGCACGGTGGTGCGGCCCTCGGCCCGCTGCACCATCTCGTCGCGGCGGCCCGGCTGCATGTAGAGGTCGATTTCCTCGTAGGTCACGCCCTTGCTGTCCAGCAGCCGCTTGGCACGGGAGCAGTAGGGGCAGAACGGCGTGGTGTAGATAACGACTTCGGCCATGCGCGGGGCTCCTCGTCTGTCTGGAATGGTTATAGAGTCAACGGCGAACCCACGCCAGACGTTACGTCTTCCCCTCCACGTCCTCACCACCTACGTCTTCACCACCCGCGCCAGCGTCAGCACATCCACCCGCGCCGCCCCCGCCCGCCGCAGGACCCGCGCGCATTCCGCCAGCGTCGCGCCCGTGGTCAGCACGTCGTCCACCAGCACAACCCGCTTGCCCTCCACGCGGGCCTTCACACCCGGCCGCAGCAGGAAGGCACCCTTGACGTTCTTCGCGCGCCCCTTGCGATCCAGCCCGCCCTGCGACGGCGTGGCCCGGCGGCGCAGCAGCAGATCCGGCACCACCGGCACGCCCGCGCGCCGCCCCGTCGCCCGCGCCAGCAGGGCCGCCTGGTTGTAGCGGCGCCGGAACAGCCGCCAGCGGTGCAGCGGCACCGGCGCCAGCAGGTCGGCGTCGGCCAGCAGCTCCGCCCCCGCCCGCGCCATCCAGGCGCCGTAGGCGTCGGCGGCGTGGATGCGGTCGCCGTGCTTGAAGCCCAGCACCAGCGGCCGGCTGCCGTCGTCGTAGACCAGAACCGCGCGGGCGCGGCCGAAGGGCGGCGGCTCCGCCATGCAGGCGCCGCACAGCGTCTCCCCGGCCACCGCGAACTCGAAGGGCACGCCGCAGCAGGCGCAGACGGGGGCCGCGATGAAGGTCAGCGTGCCCCAGCAACCCGCGCACAAGCCGCCCTGCCGGTCCACCGACCCGCCGCAGCACAGGCAGCGCGGCGGCAGCAGCGCGTCCAGGATGGTCACGGCAATGCGGGAAAGGGCTTGGACGGCCACCGGGCGGCTCCTAATGCAGGGCGGTGATCCGCTCGAAGATCAGCAGCGTGTACTCGCGCAGCGCGATGAAGATCGCCGGCCCGGTGACGAACAGGATCGCCAGCGTGCCGAAGATCTTCAGATCCTGCTGGAGCGTCGATTCGTTGATGTTGGTCACCTGCTGGAAGATGGTCAGCAGCAGGCCGAGCACCGTGGTGATGACCAGCGCGGGCGTGGTGATCTTGATGATGACGATCAGCGCCTCGTAACTGACGCCGATGGCTTCCTCGATGCCCATCCGCAAGGCTCCTACGGTGTTTCGGGCAAAGCTAGCACAAAGCCCGCGCTTTCGCCGATGGTTGTAGCCCTCCGGGGCTGGGCTATATTGCGGACATGACCACGCCCGACATCATGACCGTCTTCGACCGCGCGCTCGTCCGCCGCCGCCGCGACCGCGCCGTCCCCGCCTTCGCCGAGCACGCCTTCCTGTTCGAGGAGGTGGGCGACCGCCTCGCCGACCGGCTGGAGGACGTCGTCCGCCCCTTCCCCACCGCCCTGGATCTCGGCAGCCACGACGGCACGATGGGCCGCATCCTGAAGGGCCGCAAGGGGATCGAGCGGCTGTTCGCCTGCGACCTGTCGCCGGGCTTCGCCCGCCGGGCCGGGCCGCTGGCCGTCGCCGCGGACGAGGAGCTTCTGCCCTTCGCGCCGGAGACCTTCGACCTCGTGATCAGCAACCTCAGCCTCCACTGGGTCAACGACCTGCCGGGCGCGCTGGTGCAGGTGCGGCAGGCGCTGAAGCCCGACGGCTTCTTCTGCGCCGCCATGCTGGGCGGTGAAACCCTGCTGGAGTTGCGCCGCTGCCTCTACGAGGCGGAGATGGAGGTCGCCGGGGGCGTGTCGCCGCGCGTGTCCCCCTTCGCGGAGATCCGCGACGTCGGCGGGCTGATGCAGCGCGCCGGCTTCGCGTTGCCGGTGGTGGACAGCGACACGATCACGGTCACCTACGCCGACGCCTTCGGCCTGATGCGCGACCTTCGTGGCATGGGCGAGACGAACGCCGTGCTCGCCCGCCGCAAGGTGCCGGCCACCCGCGCCCTTCTGTTCGAAGCCGCCCGCCGCTACGCGGAGCAGTATGCCGAGCCGGACGGGCGCATCCACGCGACCTTCCAGATCCTGTACATGGCCGGCTGGTCGCCGCACGAAAGCCAGCAGCAGCCGCTGAAGCCCGGTTGCGGCCAGATCCCGCTGGCCGAGGCGCTGAAAGGACAGACGTTCAACTGATCCGCGGCCCCGCAGGCCCCGTAGGTTGGGTTGAGCGCACGCGAAACCCAACACACGCCGCATCACAGGCCTGTTGGGTTTCGCTCGCGCTCAACCCAACCTACACGAGCGCTGGCCACACGAGTGAAGGCAAGGGTCAGGTGGCGATGAGCCGCCACGCCATCCAGCCGAGCACCCCGGCGTTCACCACCATGATCACCGGGGCCGCCCGCGCCACCGCCGCCCGCCACGCGCGGCCGGCGAGGTGGCCGGCGATGCCGACCGCGAGCAGGCTGGGGATCGTGCCCAGCGCGAAGGCCATCATGCCGATGGCACCGGTCAACGCGCTGCCGCTCGCCGCCGCGACGGCCACCGCGCCGTAGAGCAGCCCGCAGGGGATGAAGCCCAGCGCCAGCCCGAGCGCGTAGCCGCGCCAGCCCGTGGGATTGCCGAACAGGGGCCGCGCCAGCCGCGACACCCGGTCGCCCCACCAGCGCTGGAAGGTCCCGTCCAGCTTCGGCACCCAGGCCGTCAGCCCTTTGACCGCATAGCCGAGAAAGAACAGCGCCGCGAAGGCCAGCAGCGCCACCGACAACCACTTCAGCCCCGGTAGCGCCCCGACATGGCCCGCCACGGTCGCCGCCACCGCCCCGATCAGCGCGTAGGTCGTCCCGCGCCCGAGATGGTAGGGCAGCACCGCCGCCCCGGCGAGCCGGTGGAACTCGCTCATCCTTGAGGCCGGCACCTGTTCAAGTCGCGCCGTGACCTGCGCCAGCACGAAGGGGCCGCACATGCCCGCGCAATGGGTGGCGCCCCCGACCAGCCCCGCGGTCAGCAGCGCGAACAGCAGCCCGCCGTCGCGGTCGACGACCACGGCGCACTGGTTCAGGCCGGTTTCGAGCAGCGTCAGGGCCGAATGGGCGTCCACGGCGGATCTCCAGGATGACGTCCGCCCGTATATAAGGGGATGGTGGGTGTTTGGCGATGACTTGAGTCAAGGGACTTGAGTCCGGGGGGGGCCGCTTGCCCCCTCCCTAACCCTCCCCCGCTCTCGGCGGACCGAAGGTCCGCCTGCCGCGTCAGCGCAAACCGAAGGTTTGCGCGAGAGCTTCGCGGGAGAGGGGACTGCCGCCGCTCCGCAAATCCGCCCCTCTCCCGCAAAGCGTGGGAGGGAGGGGGCAGAACGTCAGCCCCCCGACCCCGTCTGCGGCACCTCGTGCACCTCCACCGGCTGGGCGGCGTGGCGGTTCATGATCTCCTGGGCCAGCCGCTCGCGCTCCGCGTCGGCGAGGTTCACCCACAGCAGGATGCCGCCCTTGTCGAGATGCTGGAGCATCGGCTCGTTGCGCTTGTCGGTCAGCCAATTCGACATGACGGAGCCGAGCGCGCCGCCGCCCACCCCCGCCGCAGCCGCTGCGGCGGCGGCCGCGAGCGCGGTACCGCCGGTCGCCAGCACGGCGCCCGTGGCCAGGATCGCGCCCACATAGGCGGGGAAGCCCACCGCCACGCCCTTGGCGCTGCCGGTGTCCTCCGGCGAGACGTAGGACTGGCGCGGGGCGGCGGGGTCGTGCGCCACGTCCTCCACCCGGTCCGGGACATGGCCCAAATGGTCGCGGATGGTCTGGTCGTTGGCGAGCACGCTCAGCTCGTGCCGTTGGAAGCCGGCGAGCGACAGCTCGTCGATGGCCTTTTGCAGCGCGTCGCGGCTGGAGAAGATGCCGACCGCCTCCCGCACCCTGCCGCGCGGGCCACCCGCACCGCTTTGATTCACCCCGTTCGAATTCACACCGCTTTCGAAAGACATGATGCTCTCCGCTGTTGCCCGAGTAACCCGGACGGCGGAGAGAGGTTCCGGCGGCGCTTACGGACGGGCGGAGGCGGCCGGCGCCGGCGTGACGGTCCCGCGCGGTTCCGGCATTGCACCGAAGAACCACCAGAGGCCCAGCGCGATCAGCGCGACCTTCACCAGCAGGAACAGCGCGATGTGGCGGGCGAGCGGGTTGCGGGTCATGGGAAACTCCTGTGGGGGCGTGCCCTGCCGTCCCGGCAGTGCCGGGTCGCAAAGGCGCGACTGGTCAAGCCTGTGCCATTCTGGCTAGTATCCCGGCCAAAGGACGGATCGCACAAGAGGAAGCGCCATGAAACGGCCGCTGTTGCTGTGTCTGCTGGGTTTGGGCCTGGGGCTGGGCGTGCCCGCGCTGACGATGCCCGCGCACGCCCAGGTCAACATCCTGGAAGGCCCGTCGCTGGTGAAGGCGGTCACGAGCAACGACCTGCCGACCGTGCGCATGCAGATGCTGAAGGGCGAAAACCCCAACCAGACGGACCTCAACGGCAAGACGGCCCTGCAGCTCGCCATCGCCGCCAGCAACGCGGAGATGGTGCGCGTGCTGGTGGACGGCGGGGCCAACCCGAACCGCGGCGACAAGGCCGGCAACACCGCCCTGCACTATGCGGTGGAGGCCGACGATCCCGGCACCCTGGACCTTCTCCTGAAGAAGGGCGCCAAGGTCGACCAGGACAACCGCGACGGCCTCACCCCCCTGATGGCCGCCGCGCGCATCGGCCGACCGGAGCTGGTGGACAAGCTGCTGAAGGCCGGGGCCAAGGCCGACCGTGCCGACTTTTCCGGCCGCACGGTGCTGAGCTGGGCGCAGGACGGCCGCAACCAGCGCGTCCTCGCCATGCTGCGCCAGGCCGGCGCGCGCTGAGGGCGGGGTCGGCGCCGCCATGGTCGGGACCGCGCTCGGCGCCCATCCCCTGACTGGATCGGCCTTGAACGGACCCGGTCCGCTGTTCCTGCTCCTGCTGGCGCTGGCCATCGACGCCGCAGCCGGCGATTGGATCGGCCGCGTCCTGCCCGACCCGGCGGGGCTGTCGCGGCGCTTCTGCGCTTGGGCCGACAAGCGGCTGAACCGGGTGGAGCGCGGCAAGACCGCGCGGCTGTTGCGCGGCGCGCTGGTCGTGCTGGCGCTTCTGGTCGCGGCGGTGGGCGCCGGCCTGCTGGTGGACTGGGTTGCCGGGCAGAATCGCGGCTGGGTGCTGGAACTGGTCGTCCTGCTCGCCACCCTGCGCGGCCGGGCCGCCTGGGCGCGGGTGCGCGCGGTGCGCCGGGCTCTGGAGAAGGGCGGCGCCGGCGCGGCGCAGGAGGCCATCGTCCCCCTCACCCGCCGCCACGCCTTCGGCCTGGACGAGCACGGCATCGCCCGCGCCGCCATCGAGGCCGCCGCCAAGGCGTTCGCACGCAAGGTGGTGGCGCCGGTCTTCGGCTACGCCCTGCTGGGCACGCCGGGTCTGCTGGTCTGGGCGGCCATGGACGGGGCCGACGCCGCGCTGGGCAACCCCGGCGTCCGGCACGAGCGCTTCGGCCTGACCGCCGCGCGGCTGGACGACGCGCTGAACGCCATTCCCGCGCGGCTGGCCGCCCTGCTGCTGGCGCTGGCCGCCCCCTTCGCCGGGGCGAAGCTGGGCGGCGCCTTCCGGACGATGCTGCGGGACGGCCGCAAGGCCGCGTCTTTCAACATGGGCTGGCCGACGGCCGCGCTCGCCGGCGCGTTGGGCCTCGCGCTCGGCGGGCCGCACCGCGACGGCGGTGTGGTGGTCACCGAGCCCTGGATCGGCGATGGCCGTGCCCGCGCCACCGCCGCCGACATCGGCCGGGCCCTGGCCGTCTGCGCCGTCGCCGGGCTGATGCTGATCCTGCTGGTCGCCCTGCTGCTGTGGGGCGTGGCAGGGATCTGACGCCGGCTTTCGGTTACACCTGATCCTGGCGCCTGGGTTCCGGGCTCCTGGTTTCCTCGGTTCGTTGGATCGGCTCGAAAAGCGCGGCTTGCCTCCCTCCTCCGCTCCCTCGACTGGAAGCCCAAGAAAAAAGGCGCGGCCCCCAAGGGGACCGCGCCTTCTTTACTCAGTCACATCGACCGGAGCTTACCACTTGGCCGTGCGGGCGTGCGCCGGCTTGCCGCCGTGGGACTCGCGGCGGGCGTGGTCCGGACGGGCATGCTCCGAGCGGTTGGCCGGACGGGGGGCATGCTCGTTGCGGCCATGCTCGGACCGGTTCGGACGGCCCTGGTAGCCGCCGGCCGGCTTGCCCTCGCCGCCGTTGGCGTTGCGGGTCCACGGCTTCTTGTTGCCGTAGCCGCCACCGTTGCCGCCGCCCGGACGGCCCGAACGGCCAGCCGGACGACCGCCGCCGCCAGTCTGGAACGGACGCTGCGGCTCCAGCCCCGGCACCACATGGATGTCCAGGCGGGTGCCGGTGTAGCGCTCGATCCGGAACAAGGCGTCGCGGTCGGCGCGCGCGGCGAAGGAAATCGCCACGCCCGAAGCGCCCGCACGGCCCGTGCGGCCAATGCGGTGGACATAGTCCTCCGCCGAACGCGGCAGGTCGAAGTTGATGACGTGGGTGATGTCGCGCACGTCGATGCCGCGCGCCGCCACGTCGGTCGCCACCAGCAGACGCACCTGGCCGGTGCGCAGGCGCTGGAGCGTGCGGTTGCGCTTGAACTGGTCCATGTCGCCGTGCAGGGCGGCGGCGGCGTGGCCGGCGTCGGCCAGCTCCTCGGCCAGGGCGTCGGCATCACGCTTGGTGGCGGCGAAGATGATCGCCTTGCCGACTTCCGGCTGGTCCGCGAAGTGCTTCAGCAGCCGGCGCTTGTGGTCCATATCGTCGGCGTGGTGCAGGCGCTGCTCCACGTTCACCGCGGTGGTCGAGCTTTCCACGGCGACGCGCACCGGGTCACGCAGCAGCTTGCCGGCCAGCTGGGCCATGCGGCGGTCCAGCGTGGCGGTGAACAGCAGCGTCTGGCGGTTGTCCGGGCAGCACTTGGCGATGGTCTCGACGTCGTCGAGGAAGCCCATGTCCAGCATGCGGTCCGCCTCGTCCAGGATCAGCACCTCGACGGCGCTGAGGTCGATGCGGTTGCGCGACACGTGGTCGAGCAGGCGGCCGGGCGTGGCCACCATCACGTCCACGGCGCGGGACAGCAGGCGGAGCTGGTCGCGGTACGGCATGCCGCCGACCACGTCCACGATGTTGTACTTCATGAACTTCGCGTACTTGCGCGCGGCGTCCGTGACCTGCTTGGCAAGCTCGCGGGTCGGGGCCAGCACCAGAACGCGCGGAGCGGCGACGCCCAGGCGCGGCAGATCCACGGTGCGGGTCAGCGCCGGCAGCATGAAGGCGGCGGTCTTGCCGGTGCCGGTCTCGGCGGTGGCAAGGATGTCACGGCCGGCGAGCGCCGGCGGAATGGCCTCGGCCTGGACCGGGGTCGGGGTGTTGTACTCGAAAGCTTCCAGCGCCTTCAGGACCAGCGGGTGAACGCCGAGATCCGCAAAGGCGTTGGTGGACGTAGTGGTGGCCGGGGTTTCGTCGGAAACGGTGGTTTCGACGACAGCGGTCATTTCGGCAGCGATGATTTCGGTGGACGACAAGAAGCGGAACCTTTCCTCAGGACCAAGACGGCGCACGTCCGCCGCACCAGGATGGTGAGCGGTGGAACGCCGGCGTTTTCGCCGGGAGGAGGTCGGAAGAGGGAGAGGCGTCTATCCGAAGCAACGGACGACCGGGTCCTTGGGAGGGCCGTCCGGCAAAATCAAAGCGCGTCTCGCTCAAGAGACGCGCGAGCCTCCAGCGATCAAGGAGGCTTACATAGGGCCTTGCGGCCCGCAATCCAAGAGAATTCTTCGCAGGCGGTCCATGGCGGACAGGCAGGGCTGCCGTGCGTGGACGTTAGGCGGCGTCGGTCTTGCCAACCGCGGCGATGCGCGTGGGGATCTTAGTCTATTGAATCATGGCGTTGATGGTCTGCCGCTGCTCGTCCAGCCTTGCAGCGATCACCTGGAAGCCGGTGTCGGTCCGGATTTCCAGCTTCGTGACGCGGTCCTTCAGGTCGGAAACCTCAGCCAAAAGACGGTCCGTGACGTTCACCAGACCGCCGATGGCGTCGTAAATCCGGTCGATCTTCTGATCAAGGCTGAGCGCCGGTTCGGCAGGCCTCGTCACTGGAGCATCCTCCCTCACACGGGCCACCAGATGGGAAACCTCGGCGACTATGCGATCCAGATCGTCCATGGCACACCTCGGAGCCCGATTGGGTGAGGTTAGCACACGTTCGCGTGGGAGTGGAACACATGACGCAACGCGCGCTTGTGGAGCGCGCCTTGCGTAGGTTGGGTTGAGGCAATGCCGAAACCCAACGCGTCGGCAACGCGCCGTGTGTTGGGTTTCGCTCGCGCTCAACCCAACCTACGACACTACGACACGTCAGCGGTTACCCCACCTTGCCGTGGCAGTGCTTGAACTTCTGGCCGGAGCCGCAGGGGCACGGGGCGTTGCGCGGGGTGTTGGCCCACTCGTCCACAGCCCCGGCGATGGCGCCCGCGGCGGCGGAGCGGCGGACCATGCCGGCGGGCAGCGGGGCGTCGTCGGGCGGCAGGCCGGCCTCGGCCTCCGCGAGAGCCAGCGCCGGGTCGTCGCGGCCTTCGTGCATCTCCTGGAACGGACGGGCGTACAGCTCTTCCGGCGGCGGGGCGATGCGGACCTCGACGTGCATCAGCACGGCGGTCACCTGCTCGCGCAGCGTGCCCAGCATGGTCTCAAACAGCTCGAACGCCTCGCGCTTGTACTCGTTGAGCGGGTCCTTCTGCGCGTAGGCGCGCAAGGAAATGCCCTGGCGCAGGTGGTCGAGCTGCAGCAGGTGATCCTTCCACTCCTGATCCACGATCTGGAGCAGCAGGCTCTTTTCCACATGCCGCATGGTCTCGGCGCCGTAGCTCTCGACCTTCTCCGCGTATTTGCGGTCGGCGGCCTCGCGCACGCGCTCCTCGATCTCCGGCTCGGCGATGCCCTCTTCCTTGGCCCACTCGGCCACCGGCAGATCCATGCCGAGGAGGCGGTTGACCTCCTCGTGCAGGCCGGCGATGTCCCAGGCCTCGGCGTAGGAGTTGGCCGGGATCGCCTTGTTGACCATGTTGGAGATCACCTGATGGCGCATCTCCAGGACGGTGTCGGCGATGTCCTCGGTGTCCATGATCTCTCGACGCTGTTCATAGACGACCTTGCGCTGGTCGTTCATGACGTTGTCGAATTTCAGCAGGTTCTTGCGGACCTCGAAGTGGTGCGCCTCGACCTTGGTCTGGGCCTTTTCCAGGGCCTTGTTGATCCAGGGGTGGATGATCGCCTCCCCGTCCTTCAGGCCCAGGCGCTGGAGCATGCCGTCCATGCGCTCCGACCCGAAGATGCGCATCAGGTCGTCTTCCAGCGACAGGAAGAACTTCGACGCGCCCGGATCGCCCTGGCGGCCCGAACGGCCGCGCAGCTGGTTGTCGATGCGGCGGCTCTCGTGCCGCTCCGTGCCGATGACGTAGAGGCCGCCGGCCTGCTTCACCAGCTCGCGCGCCTCGGCCACCTCGGCCTCGATCTGCTTGATCCTGGCGTCGCGCTCCGGACCCTCGGGAACGTCGGCCAGCTCGATCTTCACGCGCATCTCGACGTTGCCGCCGAGCTGGATGTCGGTGCCGCGGCCGGCCATGTTGGTGGCGACGGTGACGGCGCCCGGACGGCCGGCCTGGGCGACGATGTAGGCTTCCTGCTCGTGGTGGCGGGCGTTCAGCACGTTGTGCGGGATGCCGCGCTTCTTCAGCAGCTCGGAAATCAGCTCCGACTTCTCGATGGAGGTCGTGCCGACCAGCACCGGCTGCTGGCGCTTGCGCGCCTCCTCGATCAGGTCGGTGATGGCGTTGTACTTCTCGCCGGCCTTCCGATAGACCTCGTCGTCGTGGTCCTTGCGCTGGACTGGCAGGTTCGTCGGCATGTCCACGACCTCCAGGCCGTAGATCTCCGCGAACTCCGCCGCCTCGGTCATGGCGGTGCCGGTCATGCCGGCCAGCTTCGGGTAGAGGCGGAAGTAGTTCTGGAAGGTGATGGAGGCCAGCGTCTGGTTCTCGCGCTGGATCGACACCTTCTCCTTCGCCTCCAGCGCCTGATGCAGGCCTTCCGAATAACGGCGGCCTTCCATCATGCGACCGGTGAACTCGTCGATGATGATGACCTTGTCATCCTTGACGATGTAGTCCTTGTCGCGCTGGAACAGCGTGTGGGCGCGCAGCGCCTGCTGGGCGTGGTGGACCAGCGCCACGTTCTGGATGTCGTAGAGACCGCCCGTCTTCAGCAGCCCCGCCTGGGCCAGAAGCTGCTCGATGTGCTCCTGCCCGGCCTCGGACAGGCTGACGGTGCGGTTCTTCTCGTCGAGTTCGTAGTCGTCCCGCGTCAGCATCGGGATCAGGCGGTCGACCTGGACGTACATTTCCGACGAATCGGTCGAGGGACCGGAGATGATCAGCGGGGTGCGCGCCTCGTCGATCAGGATCGAGTCGACCTCGTCCACGATGGCGAAGTTGAAGGCCCGCTGGACCATGTCCTCCAGCCGGAACTTCATGTTGTCGCGCAGATAGTCGAAGCCGAACTCGTTGTTCGTGCCGTAGGTGATGTCGGCGGCGTAGGCGGCGCGGCGCTCGTCGTCGTCCAGCCCGTGGACGATGCAGCCGGTGGTCAGGCCCAGGAACCGGTAGATGCGGCCCATCCACCCGCTGTCGCGCGAGGCCAGGTAGTCGTTCACGGTCACGACGTGGACGCCCTTGCCTTCCAGCGCGTTCAGGTAGACGGCCAGCGTGGCGACCAGCGTCTTGCCCTCGCCCGTGCGCATCTCGGCGATCTTGCCCTGGTGCAGCACCATGCCGCCCATCAGCTGCACGTCGAAGTGCCGCTGGCCGAGCACGCGCTTGCCCGCCTCGCGCACGGTGGCGAAGGCGTCGGGCAGGATGTCGTCCAGCGTCTCGCCCTGCTGCAGGCGGCCGCGCAGCCAGTCGGTGCGGGCGCGCAGTTCGTCGTCGCTGAGCTTCTGAACCTCGGGCTCCAGCGCGTTGATCTGCTGGACGGTCTTGTGCAGCGCCTTGACCGTGCGCGAGTTGGCGGTGCCGAAAATCTTGCGGGCGAGAGCACCGAACATGAAAACCTCGGGGGTGGAACGTCGTGTGAGCCGGCTTTTTGACCGGTCTCACATAGGCCCGCGGCAAGTTTCTGTCAACGAGACCCGCCCCTTTGAACGGTTCGACGAAAGGCCGGTCGCGTCGCGGGGCTGTGGCGTGCCACGGTTTTTCCACCGTTTCGCCGCGCTGCCGCCCATCGAAGGTTGATGGCTAAGGCCGGTGCGGAGCGTCAGGGCGATTCAGAGAAGGTGGATGAATTTCGGGTGACGCGAGTCGTCAGTTGATTCACAAGGCTATCGGCAGGGACCGAGCCGGAGAGTCGGAGCGATGACG